>NZ_JBJMQO010000005.1:0-192526 GCF_045802675.1 Archangium sp.
ACCGCGAGGTCGCGATCGGGGTCAGCGGTCACTCGGTGATCATCAAGAAGATCCCGATGCCGCGGATGACGCAGGAAGAGCTCGAGGAGTCCATCCAGTGGGAGGCGGAGCAGTACATCCCCTTCGACGTGAAGGACGTGAACATCGACACGCAGATCCTCAGCTCGGGGGCGGATGACGCCACGGGGCAGATGGACGTGCTGCTGGTGGCCGCGAAGAAGGACATGATCAACGACTACACCACCGTGGTCTCCGAGTCGGGGCTGCAGCCGGTGGTGGTGGACGTGGACGCCTTCGCCGTCCAGAACATGTTCGCCTCCAACTACGACGTCCCCGACAAGGAGACGGTGGTGCTCATCAACGCGGGCGCCTCGGTGGTGAACATCAACATCATCTCCAACGGGATTACCGTCTTCACCCGCGACGTCACCATCGGTGGCAACCAGTTCACCGAGGAGATCCAGAAGCAGCTCAACGTCTCCTACGAGGAGGCGGAGGCGCTGAAGATCGGTGGCACGCGCGGGGACTCGGACGCGGTGGTGCCCCAGGAAGTGGAGCGGGTGCTGCTGAGCGTGGCCGAGCAGGTGGCCGGTGAAATCCAGCGCTCGCTGGACTTCTACGCGGGCACCGCGGTGGACGCCAACTTCACCAAGGTCTACCTCTCGGGCGGAACCGCCAAGATTCCGGCGCTGTTCAAGACCATCGAGACGCGCGTGGGCGTGCCGGTGGAGATCCTCAACCCCTTCCGGAAGATCGACGTGGACAACCGCAAGTTCGACCCCGCCTTCATCATGGAGGTGGCGCCGATGGCCGCGGTGGCCGTGGGTCTGGCGTTGCGCCGCCCGGGTGACAAGCTCGGCTGATTCTTCCCCCTCCTTTTGAAGGCTCGAAGGACCGACTCACATGATGATTCGCATCAACCTGTTGCCAGTCCGCAAGAAGGTACAGCGGGAGATGGGCCGGCAGATCCTGGCCCTCTTCGCGCTCGTGCTCATTGGCGCTGGCGTAGGCAACTTCTTCTGGTACTCCGACCGTGACGGCGTGGTCCAGAAGCAGGCCGAGGCCCTGAACTCCACCCGCACGCGCATCGCCGACCTGGACAAGACGATCGGCGAGGTGAAGAACATCAACACCCGCAAGACCGAGGTGGAGAAGAAGCTGGCGGTGCTGGACGAGCTGCGCCGTGGCCGCTCCGGCCCCGTGCGCATGCTCGACGCCCTGTCCACCTCCTTCCCGAAGAAGGCGTGGATCAAGACCTTCGTCGAGGAGCGCGGCAACGTGAAGGTGACCGGTTCGGCCGTCAGCCACGACGACGTGGCCGAGCTGATGCGCAACCTCAACGGCATGGTGTGGACGCCCAAGGGGATTGGCCGCCTGGTGGAGCAGCGCAAGGAGGCCAAGACCTCGCGCGTGGAGCTCGTGGCGGCCGAGGCCACCATCGAGGAGTTCCCGGTGGGTGACATCAAGCCCTTCTTCAACAACGTGGACCTCAAGAGCACCGCGCAGCAGCCCGCCAAGGCCAACGGTGAGCCGTCCACGGTGGATTTCGACATCTCTCTCACCGCCAACTACGCCATCTGAGGAACCGGCACGATGGACAAGTACCTCGATAGAATCGTGAAGGCGCCCCCCGCGGTGAAGTTCGGCGGGCTGGCGGCCCTGGTGGTGCTGCTGACGGCCGCCAACTTCTTCTTCCTCATCCAGCCGCTCGAGGAGCAGATGGAGCAGCAGGTGGCCGAGCAGCGCCGGCTGGACCTGGAGCTGGCGGAGAAGAGCGAAATCGCCCAGAACCTCAACGAGCGCCGGCGCGAGATGGACGTGCTGGAGCAGAAGCTCGCCGAGGCCCTCACCGAGCTGCCGGAGAACAAGGACGTCGAGGAGCTGCTCGCGCAGCTCAACGACATTGGCAAGAAGTCCGGGCTGGAGATCGCCCGCGTGGAGCCGGGCCCCGAGACGGTGGGCGGCGGCGACTTCTTCGCGCGCATCCCCATCAAGATGGTGGTGAGCGGCAACTACCACGAGATCGCCATGTTCCTGCAGCAGGTGTCCACGATGCGGCGCATCGTGAACGTCAACAACATCAAGCTCGATGGCGCCAAGGTGAAGAACGAGAAGGTCGTGCTCAACACCTCGTTCCTCGCCACCACCTTCCGCTTCGTCAACACGAAGCCGGCTGAAACCAAGAAGTAGTCGCAGAAACTTGATCGGTCCTGGAAATGGGGCGACAAGGGGACCAGCGGATGAAGACGTTCCACTCCATGTTCATCTCGGGGGCACTGGCCCTCGCGCTCGTGGGTTGCGGCGAGGAGCCGCCGCCTCCGCCTCCGGTCGTGCCCAAGCGCGCCCAGGAGACGCCCAAGGAGAAGGCCGCGGAGACCGCGGTGGCCGGGCCCACCTACGTCTACGAATACAACCCGGTGGGGAAGCGGGATCCGTTCCGCAGCCCCATCGAAGATCTGGTGCGCGAGACTCCGCAGCCCGGCCAGCAGGTGGCCGCCTGCAACGAGCCGCTGTGCCAGTGGGACATCGACCAGCTCAAGCTGGTGGCGGTGGTGACCGGTGACGCCAACCCGATGGCCATGGTGGAAGACCCGATGGGCCGCGGCCACATCGTGCGTCGCAACACCCGGATGGGCCGCCAGGGCGGCAAGGTGACGCAGATCCTCCGCGACGAGGTCATCGTCACCGAGACGATCACCACGCCGGAGCGGGTGGTCTACAACCCGGTGAAGCTGGAGCTGAAGCAGGACGGCCGGGTGGACCCCGCCTACGACATGATGACGGGCAAGAACTGGGAGCCTTAGGCTCCGGGTGAGCGGAGAGCCGGGTTGGCCCGGCTCCCGTGGCCCACTGCAACTTGTTGAGGGGAAGCATGCTCGAGGAGAGCGCTGTGACGAGGGGCAAGTTGATGAGCATGGTGGCCGTTCTGGCGGTTGCCATCGCAGGCTTCGGGGCCCAGGCCGCCGAGCTCAATACGTTGCGCGACCTGAAGGTCGTGCAGACGGGAGCAGGCGCCCAGGTGGTGGTGACTGGCACCAGGGCTCCCACCTTCACCGTCTTCCGGTTGAGTGGTCCGGAGCGGCTGGTGGTGGATCTCTCGTCGGCGGATGCCACGGGCATCAAGGGGCACCACTCGGGCCAGGGACCTGTGTCCGGCGTGGTGGCCTCCCAGTTCTCGGACGAGCGCGCCAGCGTCGGCCGGGTGCTGGTGGCCCTGCAGCAGTCCGCGCAGTACGACGTGCGCGCCGACGGCAACCGGGTCATCATCTCCGTGGACGGAGCGGCGAGCGCCGCGCCGGCCGCCGAGGCGAAGGCCTCCGAGCCCAAGGCCGAGCCGGTGGCTCCGGCCGCGCCCGAGGTGAAGCCCGCGCCGGCCGTGGTGGCCCGGGCCGAGCCCGCCGCGCCGGTGGCTCCCGCGCCGCAGCCGGCCGTGGCCGAGCCGCGCGAGAAGAAGTCCGCTCCGCTGCCCGAGAACGTGGTGGCGGCCGAGGCGGACGAGCGCGACGTGGCGCACCCCGCCCGCCGGATTACCGGGCTCACCTTCGCCCGTGACACGCTGAGCATCCGCGCCGACGGCGAGGTGGCCCGCTACGAGGTGCTGGAGCTGGCGGACCCGCCGCGGCTCGCGGTGGACGTGTACGGCGTGGGCCTGTCGGCCAAGGCGCCGCGCGTGAGCTCCGGTCCCCTGAAGGATCTGCGCGTGGGCGCGCACTCGGACAAGGTGCGCCTGGTGATGGACGTGCGCGACGAGATGCCGGCCTACCGCGTGGAGCGTACCGGCCGCGGCCTGTCGGTGGTGCTGGGCGGCAAGGTGGCCCGCAAGCCCGCCACGCCCTCCGAGTCCCCCGAGAAGGCGGTGGCGAAGGTGGTGGCCGAGAACGAGCCCCTGCGCGCCAGGCCCGTGGACGCCCAGCCGGCGCCCATGGACGTCAAGGACCTGACCTTCGACGAGAACGACACCGGTGGCCGGGTGAACCTGAAGCTGTCGGGCGCGGTGGCCTGGAAGGTCGAGCGGCCGGATCCCCGCAGCGCGGTGCTGACGCTGGAGAACGCGAAGCTGCCGCGCCGCCTGGAGCGCAGCCTGGACACCAGCGCGCTGGAGACGCCGGTGAAGATGATCAGCGCCTTCTCGGTGCCCGGCGAGGGCAACCGGGTGCGCGTGGTGGTGGCCGCGGACGGCGCCATCGAGGAGAACGTCAGCCAGGTGGCCGGCGGCCTGTCCTGGCGCCTGAGCGTGAAGGATGGCGTGAAGACGGAGCAGGTGACGCTCACCCAGCGCACCGCCGGCTTCACCGCCGAGGCGCCCACCTACGCCTCCGAGGGCGCTCCCCAGCAGGCCCGCTACCGCGGCAAGAAGGTGTCCTTCGAGTTCAAGGACATCGACATCCAGAACCTGCTGCGCGTCATCGCGGAGATCTCCAAGAAGAACATCGTCGTCGCCGATGATGTCACCGGCAAGGTGACCATCCGCCTGCGCAACGTGCCCTGGGATCAGGCGTTGGATCTCGTCCTGCGCACCAAGTCGCTGGGCAAGGAGGAGATCGGCAACATCGTGCGCGTGGCGCCGCTCAAGACGCTGGAGGAGGAGGCCAAGCTGCGCCAGGAGCGCAAGAAGTCGCTCGTCGCGCAGGAGGAGCTGCTGGTGAACCTCGTCCCGGTGAACTACGCGGTCGCCTCGGACATGGCCGCGCGCGTGAAGGACGTGCTGAGCGAGCGCGGCAACGTCACGGTGGACACGCGCACCAACGTGCTCATCGTCAAGGACGTGCGCGCCAACATCGAGAAGGCGCGGGCCCTGGTGCGCAACCTCGACACCCAGACGCCGCAGGTGCTCATCGAGAGCCGCATCGTGGAAGCCAACACCTCGTTCAGCCGCGAACTGGGTGTCCAGTGGGGTGGCCGCGCCTCGGCCTCTCCGGCCACGGGCAACGCCACCGGCCTCATCTTCCCCAACTCCGTCGTCGTGGGCGGTGGTATCGAAGGCGGTGCGGCGGGCGTCTCCGACACCGCGCCCAACTTCGCCGTCAGCCTGCCGGCGGGCGTGGGCCTGGGCTCCGGTGGTGCGCTGGGCTTCTCCTTCGGCTCGGCCGGCGGAGCGCTCGCCATCAACCTGCGCCTGTCCGCGGCGGAGACCGAGGGTGTCGTGAAGACCATCTCCGCGCCCAAGGTGACGACGCTGGACAACAACACCGCCCGCATCAGCCAGGGTGTGTCCATCCCGTTCAGCCAGGTGTCCGCCTCCGGCGCCAACACCACCTTCGTCGAAGCGCGTCTGTCGCTCGAGGTGACGCCCCACATCACCCAGGATGGCAGCATCCTGATGACCATCAACGCGCAGAACAACCAGCCCGACCCGGCCAACACCGGTGCCAACGGCCAGCCCGCCATCCAGCGCAAGGAGGCCAACACCCAGGTGCTGGTGAAGGACGGAGACACCACCGTCATCGGCGGCATCTACGTGCGCCGGGGCAGCACCTCGACGGCCGCGGTGCCCTACCTGTCGAAGATTCCGGTGCTGGGTCTGCTGTTCAAGAACCACCGCGAGCGTGATGACCGCCAGGAGCTGCTCATCTTCATCACGCCCCGTATCCTCAACCGGCAGACGATTGCTCAGTCCCTGTAGCCGCTGCTCGTCGAGCCATCGAAGGAGTAGATGTTCATGAAGCGAATGATGGTGATCGCGGCACTCATGAGCGTGCCGCTGGGTTGTGTGTCCAATCAGGGCGACTCCTCCGTGCGGTTCCTCAACGTCCGCGCGCTGAAGCTCGAGTCGGATGAGTGCACGGCTACCCCCGATAGGTTCATCACCGGGGGCAGCCTCGATATCGCCCTCGGGAGCAACTACCTGATGGCCCCGAGCGTCGAGACCAATACCGCCACCCCGGCGAATGGCACGGGGCAGGGGTTGGATGTCACGATCAACGAGCTGGTGTACTCGTACGAGGTGTCGCCGGCGGGCATCAAGCTGCCCGCGGACGAGGTGGACCGCGTCCCCATCTACGCCGTCTACCGCGCGGACACGAATCCCGACGAGAGCTACCTCTTCATGTACGCCTTTGGTCCCAAGGCGCTGAAGGTCCTGCAGGAGCAGGTCCAGCCCGGGGGCGATCCGATCACCGTGCTCACCACCATCAAGGGCCAGGGCTACCTGAGCAGCGGCCAGTCGGTGGAGAGCAACGAGTTCACCTTCCCCGTCACCGTGTTCGCCAGCTCCTCGGTGCCCACCTGCGCCACGGACGAGTCCCTCAGCGGGACCTGCGGCGTGGTCGGCCAGGATGGGCCCATCCATTGTGTGAAGGCTGGGCCTTGACCCGCTCCCCCGAGCCTCCTACAAGCCAGACGCCATGTCCTTCCGCACGCACCTCGAGTCGGTGGTCAACCAGGTAGATGGGGCCCTGGCCTGTAGTGTGATGGGTTTCGACGGTATCTCCGTGGAGACCCACCAGAAGGAGGAGGCTCTCGAGCTGGAGCTCAACGGGGCCTGGGTGGAGTACGCCAACCTGCTCGGTCAGCTCCGCCAGGCCGCCGAGACGCTCAAGACGGGTGAGGTGCAGGAGGTCAGCGTCAACAGCGAGCGCGTGCTGACGCTGATGCGCCTCATCTCCCCGGACTACTTCCTGGTGCTTGCGCTTCGGGTGGACGGTAACTACGGAAAAGGCCGGTACGTCCTGCGGGTGATCGCCCCGAAGATCCGCGCCGAGCTGTAATCTGCCGGGCTGACGGCGCACCGCGCCGCGCCTTTCCACTTTGCAAGGCGCGGCCCCATCGGCTAGACACCCCGGACTTTTTCAAGCTGTCCGAAGGAGCCGTTCATGGCCGGTGTGATTGATACGTCCGACTTCCGCAAGGGCATGAAGATCGAAGTCGACGGTGAGCCGTTCGAAATCGTCGAGTTCCAGCACGTCAAGCCGGGCAAGGGCTCGGCGTTCGTGCGCACGTCCATCCGCAGCCTCCTGAGCGGCCGCGTGCTCCAGCCGACCTTCAAGTCCGGCGACAAGGTGGGCAAGCCCGACATCGAAGAGAAGGACATGCAGTATCTCTACGAGCAGGCGGGTGACTTCTACTTCATGGACACCCGCAACTACGAGCAGACGTTCATCAGCGCGGAAGTGCTGGGCGAGTCCCGCAACTTCCTCAAGGAGAACGTCAACGCCGCCATCATGTTCTACAACGGCAAGGCCATTGGCGTGACCCTGCCGAACTCGGTGGACCTCAAGGTCACCAAGTGCGATCCGGGCGTGCGTGGCGACACGGTGTCCGGTGCCTTGAAGCCGGCCACGCTGGAGACGGGCTACACCGTCAACGTGCCGCTCTTCATCAACGAGGGTGACATCCTCAAGATCGACACGCGCGACGGCAAGTACCTCACGCGTGTGGCCACCGCGGGCTAGTCCGCCCAGCGCGGTTCAGGGAGGGGAGACGGAATTGGCAACCAAGCGCAAGGCAATCCGAACGGAGTCCGCGCCCAGTGCGCAGACCGGTAGCGTTCGCCTGGAGAGCAACACCACGTCCCTGGACGTGGAGGCGCTCCGGCAGATCGTGGAGATCCTCGAGGCGTCCGAGGTGACGCGGCTCGTGTGGCAGCGCGGCGAGGAGCGGCTGTTCATCCGCCGCGGCCCCGTGCCGGTGCCCACCATCGTCCACGCGGCCCCGGTCTCGCCCTCGGTGAGCCCCGCGCCGGTGATGTCCGCCGCGCCGGTGATGTCCGCCGCGCCCGGCATGGCCGCTCCGGCGTCCGCGGCGGCTTCGGTTTCCGCGGCCGCCGCTGGAGCGGAGAAGCCCGGACACGTCGTCACCAGCCCGTTCGTGGGGACGTTCTACCGGACGCCCGCCCCGGATCAGCCGGCCTTCGTGGACGTGGGCTCGGTGGTGAAGAAGGGTCAGGTCCTCTGCATCATCGAGGCCATGAAGCTGATGAACGAGATCGAGGCCGACGTGGCGGGTCGCGTGGCGGAGATTCTCGTGGAGAATGGGCAGCCGGTCGAGTTCGGCCAGGCGCTGTTCCGCATCGAGCCGGTCTGACATACGTGGGCGCTCGAGCGCCCCGCGGAGGCACGACATCGTGTTCAAGAAGGTGCTGATCGCCAACCGCGGGGAAATCGCCCTGCGGGTCATCCGCGCTTGCCGCGAGCTGGGCATCGCCACCGTGGCGGTGCACTCCACGGCGGACGCCAACGCTCTGCATGTGCGGTTCGCCGATGAGTCGGTGTGCATCGGTCCGCCGCCCTCCAAGGAGAGCTACCTCAACATCCCGCAGCTGCTGTCCGCCGCGGAGATCACCCGCGCGGATGCCATCCACCCGGGCTACGGCTTCCTCTCGGAGAACTCCGAGTTCGCCAAGGTGTGCCGGGACTGCAAGATTCATTTCATCGGCCCCCGGCCGGAGATGATCTCGCTGATGGGCAACAAGGTGCGGGCGCGCAACGCGGCGCGTGAGGCCGGCCTGCCCCTGCTGCCCGGCAGCATCGGGACGGTGAAGAATCCCCAGGAGGCCGAGGTCTTCGCCAGGGAGATCGGCTTCCCGGTCATCCTCAAGGCGGCGGCCGGCGGTGGCGGCAAGGGCATGAAGATCGTCCGCGAGCCGAGCGCCCTGGCCCAGGCCTTCTCCACCGCGGCGGCCGAGGCCGTGGCCTCCTTCGGCAACGGCGACCTCTACATCGAGCGGTACGTGGAGAAGCCGCGCCACATCGAGATTCAAGTCGTGGCCGACGAGCACGGGCGCATCATCCACCTGGGTGAGCGCGAGTGCTCGGTGCAGCGCCGCCACCAGAAGTTGATCGAAGAGAGCCCCTCGCCGGCACTCACCCCCGAGCTGCGCCAGCAGATGGGGGAGATCTCCATCCGCGCCATGGAGAAGCTCGGTTACAACAACGTGGGCACCATCGAGTACCTGCTGGATGAGAACGGGCGCTTCTACTTCATGGAGATGAACACCCGCATCCAGGTGGAGCACCCGGTGACCGAGCTCGTCACCGGAATCGACCTGGTACGCGAGCAGATCAAGCTCTCCTCGGGCGAGCCGCTCAAGCGCAAGCAGGAAGACATCCAGATGCGCGGCCACGCGATTGAGTGCCGCGTCAACGCCGAGGACCCCATCACCTTCGCGCCCTGGCCGGGCAAGATCACGGCCTACAGCGCTCCGGGTGGCTACGGCGTGCGGGTGGACTCCAGTGCGTACGAGAACTACACGGTGCTGCCGTACTACGACAGCCTGCTGGCCAAGCTGATCGTCTACGCGGAGGACCGGCAGACGGCGATCCGCCGCATGCAGCGGGCGCTGGGCGAGTACGTGGTGCAGGGCATCCGCACCAACATCCCGTTCCATCGGGCGGCCATGGCGGAGGATGCCTTCGTCGAGGGCAACTACGACACGCGCTTCGTCGAACGGCTGCTCGCCTCCGAGACGGGCTCGCATCGGCTGCGCAAGGCCATCGAGGAGACCCCGTAGGCCAAGCCTGCTCGGCTGCTCATCGCGCAACCCCCTGATCCGAAAGGGGGTTGGGGCGGGTGGATTCCTTGACCCGCGAGGGAGGATTCCGTTAGCCTCGGGCCTCCCTCGCTGTCTCCTTGAAGGAAGCAGAAACCCCAGGTTTTCCGGGGGTTTCGCTCGGCAGGAAGCCCACGCTCGATGGACAAGAACAAGATCATCGAAGCCGCCGCCAAGCTCGTCGCGAAGGGCGCCTACGACAAGGCCATCAAGGAGTACCAGAAGGTCCTGGAAGTAGACTCCAAGGACGGCCGCGTCCTCCAGAAGATGGGGGAGCTGTACCAGAAGAAGAACGACAACGTTCAGGCGGCCCACTACTTCACCAAGGTCGCCGAGGGCTACTCGGCCGACGGCTTCTTCCTCAAGGCCGTCGCGCTCTACAAGCAGGTCCTCAAGCTCAATCCCAACCTGCTCGAGGTCAACCTCAAGCTGGCGGAGCTCCATCAGCAGCTCGGACTGATGTCCGAGGCCATGGCGTATTTCCAGATCGTCGCCAACCACTACGAGAAGGCCGGCGACGTCAAGAACTCCCTGGATACGCTCAAGAAGATGGTGGATCTCGACCCCGAGAACGTGGCGTCGAAGATCAAGCTCGCCGAGCTGTACGCGCGCGAGAACCTCACGCGCGAGGCCACGCAGGAGTTCAAGAAGGCCGCCGAGTACCTCAAGCGCAACAACCGGATGGATGACTGGTTCCGCGTCGCGGAGCGGTTGTCCACGTTGGATCCGGACAACGTCGCGATGGCGAGGGACCTGGCCCAGCAGTACCTGGCGCGCGGAGATCAGAAGCGCGCGCTCGCCCGGCTCCAGGTGTGCTTCAAGGCCGACGGGCGTGACATCGAGACGCTGAACATGCTCGCCCAGGCCTTCCACGGGCTCGGGCAGACGGCGAAGACGATCTCCGTCTACAAGGAGCTGGCCAAGGTCTACCAGGAGCGCGGCCGCAACCAGGACGCCGCCAACATCTGGAACCGCGTCGCCGAGTTGGATCCCGCCGATGCGGAGCTGGCCGAGTACCGGGCGCAGGGTCCCAGCGCCGCCGCGGCGCCCGCTCCGGCCCCGGTGCAGCAGGCCCCGGCTCCCCAGCCGGCGCCGGCGCCCGCTCCGGCTCCCCAGCCCGCTCCCGCCGCGAAGGCCGCGGCTCCGGCCCCCGCGCCCGCTCCGGCTCCCACCGCGGCTCCGGCTCCGGCGGCCCCCGCGCCCGCCCAGGCGGCGGCCCCGGCCCAGCCCGGCAAGGAGCAGTTCTCCAAGCTGCTGACGGAGACGGACGTCTACGTCAAATACGGCCTGCACGATAAGGCGCTCGAGCACCTGCGGAAGATCTTCGCGGTGGACCCGGAGAACCTCGACGCGCACGAGAAGGCGTACCACATCTACGTCGCCTCCGGGAACGCGGCCCAGGCCAGTGAGCAGCTGCTGAACGTGCTGCGCCTGTGCACGCGCCGCGCGGAGGTGCAGCGCGCCCAGCCGTACCTGGCCACCATCCTCCAGCAGAACCCCGGCCACCCCGAGGTGCCGGCCTTCCTCGCCGTGCTTCAGTCCGATGTCGCGGCGACAGCCGTGTCGGGCGTGCAGGTGGAGTCGGTGGGCGAGGACGCCATCCTGGTGGACTCCAACGACGACGAGATCGTCGTCGCCGACGCCCCTCCGGACGCCCTGGAGCACCCGCCGGGTGACGAGCTGGCCCTCGTCTCGGCGAGCAGCGTGGACGAGGAGGAAGAGGCGCAGATCCTCTCCGGCGAGTTCGGCGTCCCCGCGGACTCCGAGGACGGCGTGGTGCTGGCGGACGAGCCGGGTGCCGTGGTGTCCGGCGACGAGCCCCTCTTCGGCGCCGGCGACGAGCCCGAGGAGGCCACCACCGTCTTCATGGAGCCGGTCGGCGCGGATGACGCCGCGCTCGCGGCCGCCTCCTCCGTCGAGGACGAGCCTCTGCTGGCGGACGCCGGCGACTCGATGGCGCTCGGCGACGACGATTCGCCCCCCACGCAGGTGGCGGCGCCCTCGGCGCAGTTCCTCCAGGACGCTTTCTCGGACGACGCCGCCTTCCCCGAGCCGGACGACATGCCCACCCGGGTGGCGATGCGCCCGGCGGAGCTGGACGGCTTCGAGTCCGAGCCCACGTCCATTGGCGCTGCCCTGGTGCCCGAGGACGACGAGGGCACTCCGGTGGATTCGCCGTCGCTCGGCTCCTACGAGCTCGAGGAGCCCGCGCCCGTGGTGGCCGCGCCCGTGGCCAAGGCGCAGCCGGCGCCCACCAAGGCCCCGGCTCCGGCCCCCGCGCCCGCCGCGACCAAGGCCCAGCCGGCGCCCGCCGCCAAGGCGCAGCCCGCTCCCGCCGCCAAGGCGCAGCCCGCTCCCGCCGCCAAGGCGCAGCCCGCTCCCAAGCCCGCGCCCCCTCCCGTTGTCGAGGAGCCCCTGGAGGAGCCGGCGGGCGAGGAGTGCGACGAGGCCAGCTTCTTCCTCGACCAGGGTCTGCTCGAGGAGGCGCGCGAGATTCTCGAGACGGTGATGATCGCCTTCCCGGGCCACGCGCGCGCGGAAGAGCTGATGGCCCGGCTCGAGGCGCTCGAGTCCGGCGGTGCCCCCGCGGCCGAGGAGCCCGAGGCGGCCGAGGAGCAGCCCGTCTCCGTGCCCTCGGTGCCCGCGCTGGGCGAGTCCCCCGCCGAGCGCGACGCGTTCGACCTGGCGGCGGAGCTGGCCGGCGAGTTCGGCGACCTGGGCGGCGAGCAGCCCGCGGCCCCCGTTGTCGAGGAGGACTTCCAGTACTCGGTGGAGGAGGTGTTCGCCGAGTTCAAGAAGGGCCTCGCCAAGGTGGTCAAGCCCGAGGACGTGGACACGCACTACGACCTGGGCATCGCCTACCGCGAGATGGGCCTCATCGACGACGCCCTCAACGAGTTCGCCGTGGCGCGCGAGGGCTGCATGGGCAAGAAGCGTGAGGTGGACTGCCTCACGATGACCGGCCTGCTCCAGGTCCAGAAGGGCGATGCCGCCGCGTCGGTGAGCACCTTCAAGCAGGCGCTCGCCAGCGAGCACGCCATCGGTGAGGTCGCCAAGGCCATCGGCTTCGAGCTGGGCATGGCCTACGAGGCCACCGGCGAGTCGGGCAAGGCCCTCTACCACTTCCAGCGCGTGGCCGCGCTCGACCCGAAGTTCCGCGAGGTCTCCAGCCACGTGGAGCGCCTGGCCGCCACCACCTCCCCGGTGGCCGATCCCCTGCCTTCCGGACCCAAGCCCGGGTCCAATGGTGCATCCCCCGCGGCGGGTGCCCGTGCGTCCGTTCCCGCCGCTCCAGCCGCTCCCCCCGCGGCTGCTGGTGCAGCCAAGCCGCGCAAGGTTGGCTACGTCTAGCGCTGTCCGAGGTCCGCCGAGCCCATGACGACCTACCTCGATTACTTCGAGCTCACCCAGGAGCCCTTCTCCAACGCTCCGGTGAGCCGCTTCTATTACAACTCGGCCCAGCACTCCCAGGCGCTGACCCGGCTGATGCACTCGGTCAGCTACATGAAGGGCCTGTCCATCCTGGTGGGTGACATCGGCGCGGGCAAGACGACACTCGCCCGCCGCATGCTCGACTCGCTGCCCGAGGCCGAGTACGAGGCCGCGCTGCTCGTCATCATCCACTCGGGCATCACCGCCAACTGGCTGCTGCGGCGCATCGCCCTGCAGCTGGGCGTGGAGAACCCCGCCCAGGAGAAGCTGGCCCTCCTGTCCCAGCTCTACCAGCGGCTGCTGCAAATCTACGAGTCCGGCAAGAAGGCCGTCGTCCTCATCGACGAGGCGCAGATGCTGGAGACGCGCGAGCTCATGGAGGAGTTCCGGGGTCTGCTCAACCTGGAGGTCCCCGAGCGCAAGCTCATCTCCTTCGTCTTCTTCGGCCTGCCGGAGATCGAGAAGAACCTCAAGCTGGACCCGCCGCTCGCCCAGCGCGTGGCGCTCCGCTACAAGCTGGAGCCCTTCACCGCCGAGTCCACCGAGGCCTACATCAAGCACCGCCTGCGGCTGGCCGGCTCCCCGCGCATGCCCTTCACCGCCGAGTCCCTGGCGGCCGTGCACCAGCGCTCGGGCGGCACCCCGCGCGTCATCAACAGCATCTGCGACAACGCCCTCTTCGAGGCCTTCCTGGCCCGCGAGCAGATCATCGGCGACAAGCTCATCCATCGCGTCGCCGACAACCTGGGCCTGCAGGGCTCGGCGCTGCCCGAGGGTCAACAGAAGCCCGAGAAGCCCGCCGTGGCCGTGGCGGCCAGCAGTCGGGCAGGCGGCGGTTCCAAGGTGGACCTCGCGGAGATCGACCGCTACCTCGAGGGACTGGGTAAGCTGTAGCGGTTTTGGCTCCGCGCAAAAGGCAGCAGGGCGCACGCAAGGCGCCACTCTGGCTCATCGTCCTCACGCTCGTGTTGGGGACGGTGCTCTTCCTGCGCACGCGCATCGCCTGGGACAGCTTGTGCACCCAGGCCCGGCGCCAGCTCCCCACGCTGCTCGGCTTGGACGTCGGCATCGGCCAGTGTGAGGTGGATCCACTCGGCCAGCGGCTCATCCTCCGCGGCATCTCCGTCTTCGAGAAGGGCTCCGATTCGCCCCTGCTCGCCGCGGACTCGGCCGAGGTGCAGCTCGGCCTGCCCAACCCGTTCTCCGGCCAGCTCGCCTTCGACATGGTGCGCGTGCACCGGCCGCGGCTCGCGTTGGACCTGTCGCGTCCGCGTGCGCCCTCGAGCGAGCCGGGCGTGTGCCCGCTCAAACCGCTGCGGCACCTGCGCCTGTCCCGGCTGGCCATCACCGGCGCGGAGGTGCGGCTGACGCTGCCCGGCGGCCGGCAGGTGGAGGTGTCCGAGCTGGACGTGGCCCTGCGCGAGCGCTGGGGCGAGGAGGAGTTCGAGGTGGAGGCCCGGCGCGGCCTGGTGCGGCTGGCTCCGGGACAGGAGCTCGCCCTCGGACGGCTGGCGCTCTCGGGGGCGCTGGACGTGGACGAGGAGCTGCTGGAGCTGGACCGTGCCGAGGCGGCGCTGGACGACGTGACGGTGAACATCTCCGGCCGCGTGGAGCAGCTGTGCGAGCCGGTGCTCGCGCTGGACGCCCAGGTGTTCCTGCCGCTGCGCACGCTGTCCCGCGCGGGGCTGCTGCCCAGGCCCGCCGAGGGCCACCTCTGGACGCGCCTCACGGTGAACGGCCGTCCCGCGGCGCCCAGCGTGTCCGTGGAGCTGTCGGGCAGCGGGCTCGCCTATGGGAAGTACTCGCCGGGCTCGCTCACCGCGCGGCTGGCCTACGCCGACGACCTGGTGACGGTGGAGGAGCTGCTCGTTCCCATCGGCACGGGAGACGCGCGCATCACCGGCACGCTCGGGCTGCGTCCGGGCTTTCCGGTGGACGTGGACGTCGAGACGCACGACGCCTCGTTCGGCCTCCTCCTCGAGAAGGCCGGCCTGACGGGCTCGTGGGTGGACTTCCCGGCCTCGGCCAGGGCCCACCTGTCCGGCACGCTGACGCCCCGGCTCAACCTGTCGGGTGAGCTGTCCATGAGCCACGGCCGCTTCATGCTCGCCACCCGTGCCTACACCGCGCCCGAGTCCTCCGGCCGCACGCTGCTCACCTACGAGCGCGGCCACGTGCGCTCCCACGTGTCGCTGCTCGCGGACCGCGTCACCTTCACGGACATCGACATCGACTCGGGCCGCTCGCGCCTGGGCGGCGAGGTGACGCTCTTCTACGACTCGCAGAAGGGCCTGCTCGTCAACGCCCGCGGCGACATGGACCTCTCCGACTTCGGCCACATCGCGGGGCTGCGCTGGTCGGGGCGCGGCACGGCGAGCACCACCATCGAGGGCCCGTACTCGGAGGTGAAGATTGGCGCGAGCCTGTCGCTGCGCGACTTCGAGTTCTGGGACCTCGACCTGGGCGTGGTGCAGGGCAAGGTGACGTACGCGGACAAGGTGCTGGGCTTCCCCACCCTCTCCGGACAGAAGGGGCGCACCCAGTACTTCGGCAACGCGGCGGTCACCTTCGGGCGCTCGTTGCACCTGCGCACCGATATCCAGGTGCCCAAGGGCCGCACCGAGGACCTCATCGATCTCATCGCCCCGATGCACCCCAACGTCTCCCTCATGCAAGGCCCCGTGCAGGGCGAGGTGTCGGGCCGGGTGGAGATCGACAGCCCGTTGGACCAATTCGAGGGGCTGGTGGCGCTCGAGCTCAAGGACACCACGTACTACGGGCGGCGCATGGGCAACGGCTCGGCGCGGCTGCGCTTCGACGATGGCAAGGCCATGGTGCTGGAGCGCACGGTGCTCGAGGGCCAGCTGGGCCGCACCTGGGTGGACGGCAGCTTCGTCTTCTCCGGTCCCGACAAGGGCGTGCTGGACTACCGCTTCGGCGGCGAGCACCTGTCGCTGACGGAGCTCGTGGGCCCCGAGCCGGCCAGGCGCCTGGGGGTGCAGGGCGCGCTGTTGCTCGAGGGCACGGTGTCGGGCAACACGGACGTGCCGGTGACGACGGCCCGCGTGTGGGGCCCGCAGGTGACGTTCGCCGACCGCAACCTGGGCAACATGGGCCTGGAGGCGCGGCTGGAAGGGCGCGAGCTGCTGGTGGCCGGCCGTCCCTCGCGCGACACGAGCGGCTACCTCAGGATGAGCGTGAAGGAGCCGTACCCCTTCGAGGCGGCGTTGACGCTGGAGCTGCCCGAAATCCGTCCGCTGCTGCCCGCCAACGAGTTCACCCAGGGCCTGTCCGGCTCGGTGAAGGCCGTGGTGAAGGCGCAGGGCGCGCTGAAGAACACGCAGTCGCTCCAGATGAACGCCACCGTGGAGCGGCTCACCCTGTCGCGTGGGGAGCTCTCCGGCTCCAACGAGGCCCCCATCTCGCTCAACTACGCCAACGGCCGGCTGGACGTGCCCTCCTTCACCTTCCGCGGGCCGGACACCGTGCTGTCCGCGGAGGGCTGGGTGGGGCTGGACAAGATGCAGCTGCTGCTGAGCGGCTCCATGGAGCTGCGCCTGCTCGAGTCCCTCTCTCCCATGCTGGTGCGCACTGGCGGCCGCGTGGTGCTCAACGCCCAGGCCACCGGCAACCCGGGCAGCCCCAAGCTCGCGGGCACGGCCAACATCGAGGACGCGAAGCTGTCCCTGAGGGATCAGCCCCTGTCGGTTCGAGGCCTGAAGGGGCGGGTGGAGTTCACCGAGCAGCACATCTTCCTGCAGTCCCTCGCGGGCCAGCTCAACGAGGGTGAGCTGCTGGCCGACGGCGAGGTGCACCTGGCCGACCTCCATCCCACCGAGGTGAAGCTCAACGTTTCCCTCTCCGACGTGGCCACGCGCTTCCACGAGGACGTGCCCTTCAACACCACGGGCAAGCTGTGGCTCACCGGCAACCCGGACGCGCTGCAACTCGGCGGCGCGCTCGACATCCGCAACCTGCGCTACCGCCGTGGCCTGGAGCTGGACGACATCCTCAAGCGGTTCGCCCGCCGCACCGTGCTTCCCACCTCCACCGAGAAGCCCCGCGAGTACCTCTTCTTCGACGTCGGCCTGCAACTGGGCGATGTGCGCGTGGACAACAACCTGGCCCGCGCGCGGCTGACCGGCTCGCTGCGCCTCACCGGCACCAACGTGCGCCCCGGCGTCCTCGGCACCGTGGAGACCGCCGAGGGCAGCCAGGCCTTCTTCCGCAACAACCAGTTCACCATCAGCCGCGGCGTCATCGAGTTCCAGGACCGCTACGACATCGACCCCGTCTTCGACCTGCGCGCCCAGGCCCAGGTGCGCGAGTACCAGGTGAAAATGCACGCGTTCGGCCGCCCGGCCGCTCCCCAGGTGCTCCTCTCCTCGGAGCCGCTCCTGTCCGAGGGCGATGTCATCTCGCTCCTCACCCTGGGTCTCACCAGCACGGACAAGGACTCGGCGGCCTCGGCCAGCGTGGGGCTCGCCGCCGAGGCCTTCTTCAACATCTCCGGCCTGGACCGGCAGGTGCAGCGCTTCCTACCCAACAACCCGGTCCTCAAGGACCTGTCCCTCCAGATTTCCACCACCTACAACGACGCCACCCAGCAAGCGGAGCCCACCGCTCGCTTGGAGTCGAAGTTCCTCACGGAGCAGCTTAAGATTGGGCTGACGCAACCCGTCAGCGGGCGTGGAACACGCGCGCGTGCCGAGTACCATTTCGACAACCGCCTTTCCGCGCAGCTTCAGTGGGACAACGAGCACACCGAGAACGCTTTCGGCAACCTGGGGAACCTTGGACTCGAGCTCAAACTGGGCTGGGAGTCCGAGTAGGGCTGGCGTTTGCCCTGGTGCTGGCGGTGCTGCTGTTCCCCGCCGTGGCTCGGCCGCAGGAGTTTCCCGTCCAACCCGTGGTGCCCGCGTTGCCCTCCGGCCCCACGGTGATGGCGGTGGAGCTGCACCTGCCGGTGGACATGGACGCGGCGGGGCTGGGCGAGCTGGTGGCGGTGCGCAAGGGCCAGGCCCTGTCGGCCCGCGCGGTGCGGCGCTCGGTGGAGCGGCTGTGGGCCAGCGGGCGCTTCGCCGACATCGTCGTGCGCTCGGTGGAGGTCGAGGGCGGCGTGCGCGTGGTGTTCGAGCTCACGGCCATGCAGCCCGTGGTGCGCATCGGCCTCGAGGGCAACGTCGTCCTCGGTGACGCGGCCCTGCGCGAGGTGCTGCGCACCCATGGCATCGCCGTGGGCCAGCGGCTCGAGGAGGAGTCGCTCCAGGTGGCCATGGAGGGCCTGTCCCGCGCCTACCAGGGCCAGGGCTACAACGACGTGCGCATCGTGCCCTCTCGCGAGCCGGTCTCCGGAGGCGTGGCGCTGGCCTTCACCTTCTTCGAGGGCAACCCCACGAAGGTGGAGGCGGTGTCGGTGACGGGCAGCCCCGGCCTGCCGCTGTCCGAGCTGCTCGAGACGCTGGGCCTGCGGGTGGGCGGCGTGTTGGACCGCGCGGGCCTGGACTCCGGATTGGAGCGGCTGCGCACGCTGCTGCGCGAGCGCGGGTACTGGCGCGCCAACGTGGGCCAGCCCCTCATCGCCAAGGGCGCGTCGGCCACGGTGGTGGTGCCCGTCTCCGCCGGGCCGCGCTTCTCCCTGCACTTCCATGGCAACCACCACTTCGCGGACACGCTGCTCGAGCGCGTGCTCGCCTATGACGGCTCGGAGCCGCTGGACTCCGCGACGGTGGGACGGCTGGCCCGGCGGCTCGAGGCCTTCTACCGCTACCGGGGCTTCAACGACGTGCACGTGGAGCCGCGCGAGGTGCCGCGCCCCGACGGCGAGGAGGCGGTGCTCGCCTTCGCCCTCGAGGAGGGCCGCCCGCTGTACGTGCGCCGCGTCATCTTCCGGGGCAACACGCTGCTCTCCAACGAGGTGCTGCGCGAGATGCTCACCGAGCGCATCCGCGCCAATGAGCCCCAGCCCGCCACGCCGGCGCGCCTGAGCGAGGTGCTGGAGATGGGGCCGGGCACGCGCCGCCCCGGTCCGCCCGAGTGGGTGAGCGAGCCCGCCACCGTCTTCGTCGAGGATGCCTACCGCGAGGCCGCGGAGCTGATGACGGAGGCCTACCACGAGCGGGGCTTCCTGGAGGCCGAGGTGCGCTTCACCCGGCTGCGCACGAACGTGGCCCGGGGCACGGCGGTGGCCTGGTTCGACGTGAACGAGGGCACGCTGATGCGCGTGGCCGAGGTTCGCATCGACGGCGGCCCGCGGGGCTTCGACGGCCACAAGCTGGTGCCGGTGAAGGCCGGCGAGCCGCTGAACCGCGAGGCGGTGGAGCGCGGGCGGCAGGCGCTCGTCACGGAGCTGGGGCGCCAGGGCTACCTCTTCGCGCGAGCGGAGGCGGAGCCGAAGCCGGCCGGCGGCGAGTCCGGGGCGAAGCTGGCCGCGAGGCCCGTGAACGTCCTCTACCGGCTGGAGCCCGGACAGCGGGTGACGGTGGGCCGCGTCCTCATCCGTGGCACCTCGCGCACCAACGAGGAGGTGGTGCGGGCCACGGTGCTCATCAAGGAAGACGAGGTGGTGGACCCGGAGAAGCTCTACGAGAGCCAGCGCCGGCTCGCGCTCCTCAACATCTTCCGGCAGGTGACGGTGCGGCTGGAGAAGCCGGACGTGCCCGAGGCCAGCAAGGACGTGGTGGTGGAGGTGCGCGAGCGCCCGCGCTGGGAGGGCGAGGTCGCGGGCGGGTACTTCCTCTCGGAAGGCCCCCGGCTGGTGCTGGACGCGGCCCGGACGAACGTGGACGGGCGCGGGCTCAACCTGTCGGGCCGGTTGAAGCTCAACTACGTGGGGTGGAGCACCCAGGGGCTGGAGAAGGCCAGCCTCGCCAGGGTCCGCTGCGAGGCCCTGCCGGACGAGTGCGTCCAGCCCGGGCGCTATGCGTGGCTGAGCGACTTTGGCGGGCGCGCCGTGCTGTCGGCGGTGCAGCCGCGGCTCCACCTCCTGCTGCCCTTCGAGGTGGGCGCGCGCCTGGACCTCATCGGCGAGCGCGTGCAGCGGCCCTCGTACCTGTCCTCGCGAGTCGCCGCCGTGACGGGCCTGGACTGGTCGGCCACGCGCTGGCTGAGCCTCACGCTGCAGTACGAGCTGGAGGGCAACCTGCTGCAGCCCGGAGACCGCGTGCTCTCCACGCCGAGCCGCGCGGACCAGGAGCGGCTGCGCTTCCCGTTCGGCTTCTTCATCCTGCACTCGCTGCGCTCGGCCGCGGCGGTGGACCTGCGCGATGACCCGGCCAATCCGCACAAGGGCCTGCTGGTGTCCACCAGCGCCGAGTGGATGCGGGACATCAGCTCGTCGGAGACCACCAGCTCGGGCGAGCCGCTGGCGGCGCTGCCCATCAACGGCGTGAAGCTGTCCGGCAACGTGAGCGTGTACGCGCCGCTGATGTCCCGGGCGGTGCTGGCGCTGTCGCTGCGCGGCGGCACCATCGTCCCGCTGGAGAAGGACGCGCGCGTCATCGGCTCCAAGCGCTTCTTCCTGGGCGGCTCCAGCAGCCTGCGCGGCTTCCGCGAGGACGGCATCCTGGGCGAGGACCGGCGCACGGAGCTGCGGCGCCAGCTCGCCGACTGCCGCTCGCTCATCCACCCGTCCGGGTGCAGCTCGGAGTTGCTCACCATCCTCGGCGGCCAGGCGCCCATCAGCGAGGGCGGTGAGCTCTTCACCCTGGGCAAGGCCGAGCTGCGCGTCCCCGTGCGCTCCTCGTTCGACGTGGGCCTCTTCCTGGAGGCCGGCAACCTCTGGTTGGATCGGACGAACTTCAAGCTCACGGCGCTGCGCTACTCGACGGGCGTGGGCTTCCGCTACGTGACGCCCGTGGGCCCGCTGGCCTTCGACGTGGGCGTCAACCTGGACCCCGACGAGACGCTCAACGAGCCCATCGGGCAGATCCACTTCAGCATCGGCGCCTTCTAGGCCTCCCTCTCCCACGGGGCGAGGGCCGGGGTGAGGGTATCGCGGCTCTCGCCCCCGCCCTGTACACTGCGCGCGTGTTCTACAGCTTCGTACGTGCGGTAGTGGCCCTCACGCGTCCGCACATGACGCTTCTGGCCAGGGTGCCGCTCGTGTTTCTGTCCCTCCTGCTCGCGGGGGGATGTTCCGCCGCATCGGCAGGTCGCACCGGCGCTCAGGATTCCGGTGTTGCCAGGGGGCCGTGGGCGGAGGTGCCCGCCGTGGAGATGCCCACCGGAGACACCTCCATTCCCATCAGCCTGATCCGGGATGCAGCGGAAGGGCTTCTCAAGCGACCAGGGGCCAAGGTGTGCGATCCGGTGACGCAGCGGCCCATCGTGGGCCTGTCCACCGAATACTGCTCGACGGTCTACGCGGCGGGAAACCGTGACTCCCTATCCTGGCGAGTGACCGAGCCGGTCAGGGGAAGCCACGACTCATGCTCTCCGTTCTTCGCAGTGAAGGATGACGATTACCCTGCCTCGCAGGTGTGGGTGGTGGGCTACATCCACAACCACCCGTGTGCCGCCACTCCCTCTTCGCGCGATCTCGGCTCATGGCCCACGGACGAGTTCAATCCCTATGTGGCCATGGCGGAGGTCCGACTGGTTCCGGGCAACCCGGCTCCTGCCGTCCACGAGGGCATGGCCATCGAGATGGCTTCGGCGCTGGTGGCGGAGCGTCAGGACGGCACACGCGTCTTCCTTCGCTACTTTCCCACGGGGGAGATTCAACAGTGGAGCCAGGCGAAGGCTGGCTGGGTCACGCTCGGTCGATGCAGCCCACGCGAACGTACGAGTTTCGGTAGTGCGCCCAGGTGCGACGGGCTTTTGCAATTGCTGCATGAGTAACTCCAGCCGGTACCAGCACCCGCGGGAAGAGCTCACCATGCCAGGAACATTGCCGGGTGTGATTCGGGAGGGATGATGAAGGCGTGTGCGCTCGTGGTGCTCGCGGCGGTGATTCCAGGATGTGCATGGAGATCCCCATCTTGGAAAGGAGAGGTCGCATGGCCTGACGAGCACTCGGCCAGGCTGGTCGCTTCCCCCATGGAGGCCGGGGCCGCGCTCGCCGCCGCAGGTGCCATCCGTGAGGTGGTCAGAACCAACCCGCATCCTCATCTATTCAGAGGCTGTTCCAGTCCTGAGCAAGGGTTGGACGTTGTTGTCTTCACGGGTCCGACCTCCGGCTTGTATTACGTGGTGGTGCATCCACGCTTCGACCGATGTGGCGGCCCGATTGGGCGCGTGCTCGATGGATGGGACGCGTACGCAGTCACTCCTCAAGGTGAGGTGGTGGCCAAGGCCCCACCTCCAGCGGGTGAAACACCCGTGGTCGCACCGGCTCCCCTGAGCCAGCCTACGTCCGAGCCGAAACAGACCTCGGCCGAGCAGCCTCTGCCTCCACACGAGCTGACACCTGCCCCTGCCCCTCCGACTCGGGATTCAGGAACGGAGTCGCCTGCGCCGATGCCCTCGCCAGAATCCGTGCCCGCAGCTCCACCTCCGGCGGAGACTCCGCCTGCCGCTTCCTCCGTTCCTCCGGCCACTCCGTCTCCTGGGTGAGGGTCTCTCCCGCGCCCCACCCGGTGTACACTGCGCGCGTGTTCTACAGCTTCGTACGTGCGGTAGTGGCCCTGACGCTTCGGCTCTTCTACCGGGTGAAGGTGAATGCCCCCCCGGCCGAGCCCGAGGGCCCGGTCATGTTCGTCGGCAATCACCCCAATGGGCTCATCGACCCGGCGCTCGTCTTCATCCTCACGCGCCGGCACGTGACGTTCCTGGCCAAGGAGCCGCTCTTCCGGATTCCGGTCATCGGCGCGCTGCTGCGCGGGCTGGGCGCGCTGCCGGTGTACCGCAAGCAGGACAACCCCTCGCAGATGGGCAAGAACGAGGGCACGCTGGACGCGGCGCGCGGAGCGCTCGTGGCGGGCGGGGCCATCACCCTGTTCCCCGAGGGCAAGAGCCACTCGGAGCCCCAGCTCGCGGAGCTGAAGACGGGCGCGGCGCGCATCGCGCTCGGGGCGGCGAAGCAGGGCGCGGCGGTGCGCATCGTCCCGGTGGGCCTCACCTACGCGGACAAGCACCTGTTCCGCAGCGAGGTGCTCATCGAGGTGGGCGCCCCCATCGAGGTGAAGGACTTCCTCCCCGCGGACGAAGCGGGCGACGTGGACTCCGTGCGCCGGCTCACCGAGCGCATCGCCGAGGGGCTGCGCTCCGTCACCCTCAACCTGGAGAAGTGGGAGGACCTGCCGCTCATCCAGCTGGCCGAGCAGCTCTTCGCCTTCCGGCACAAGGAGGCCATGGACAAGGAGCGGCTGAAGCACTGGGCGCAGGGGCTCCAGCTCTTCCGCTCCGAGCAGCCCGAGCGCTTCGAGCGCCTGCGCGGCGAGCTCATGTCCTACTGGCGCCGGCTGGAGCTGGTGCGGGCGGACCCGACGGACCTGGCGCTGGAGTACCGGCCGGCCTCGGTGACGCGCTTCGTGTTGAAGAACCTGGCGCTGCTCGTGTTCGGCCTGCCGCTGTCCGCCCTGGGGCTCGCGCTCTTCTACGTGCCCTATCTCATCCCGAGGTGGGCGAGCCGCAAGGCCGAGCTGGACATCCAGGCGACGGTGAAGTTCCTCACGGCGTTCGTGATGGCGCTGGTGTGGTGGGGCGCGCTGACGGTGGGGGCGTGGCTGTGGCGCGGGGCGCCGCTGGGGCTGCCTGTGCTGCTGGGCGTGCCGCCGCTGGCGCTCTTCACGCTGTACTTCTCCGAGCGCTGGCGGGTGGTGCTGCGCGACGTGTCGGTGTTCTTCACGCTGGGCAGCCGCGCGCGGCTCAAGGCCCGGCTGCTCACCGAGGGCGAGCGGCTGGCGGCCGAGGTGGACCAGCTCGCCGGGGAGTTCCGGCCGCGTCTGGACCCGCCCGTTGCTCCATTAGCTGTGATAGCAGGGCGCTGAGCGCATGCTTTCCCGCGACGACACGTGGCCTGAGTCCATCCAGGCCCTCTATGAGCAGGTGGCGGGCTCCACGCCCGAGGCCGTGCTCGCGTCGCGTCCGCAGTGGACGGAGCAGCTCGCCGAGTGGGTGCGCGGCGCCACCCTCGACGAGCGGGAAACGGCCCAGGCGGCCACCTGGTCCCGGCTGGACTCCGGCGACCGCTCTCCCGGCGAATTGCTGTTCCTCCTGGCCCATTGCGGCGAGCTGCTGTGGCCCTACTCGGAGGCCCCGAGGGAGTTGCTCCAGCGGCTCCTCGCGCGCCAGGAGCAGCTCGTCCAGGCGATGAAGGCCGAGGGGCAGGGCGAGGCCGTGGAGCCGCTCGTGCGCCAGGTGGAGGCCGAGTCCTCCAAGGTGCTCGCGCGCTACCTCAAGCGCCACCCCGAGGAGTTGGTGACGCTGGTGAGCGGCGTGCGCTGCACCTTCGACGGCAAGGTGCTGCGCTTCAACGACACGCTGGAGGTGGACCTGAAGCTCCTGCTGGGCACGGAGCGGCGGGTCGTCGGGCGGTTGGATCAGCTCCGGGCACTGCTGCCCTACCTGCGCGAGGGCCGCGACAAGCTGGTGGGCTTCATCCGCGAGCGCGCGGCGAAGCTTCCCTGGCGCGAGTGCCGCGACATCCTCGAGGAGAAGCTCTTCCAGCTCGTGGCCACGCCCGGAGCGCGGAGCGAGCTGCGCGGCTTCCTGGGAAGCTACGCGCAGGGCAAGGGCGAGGCGCGCTGGTGCACCCGGGCGAGCCTGCTGCTCGCGAGGAACCTCGAAGAGGGAGGAGCGTTGGAGGTCATCGAGAACCTCAGTGAGCTGCTGGCGTACTTCGAGGCCCCGGTGGAGGGACTGCGAGGCGCCCTGCAGGCACTGGTGGCGAGCATCCACGAGGACAGGGAGCTCGAGCGGCACCGGCTCGTGGCGGACAAGTGCTGGGAGCACCTGAAGCCCGGGAAGGAGCCGGGCCTGGCGCTGGTGCTGCTGTGGCTGGAGGAGCGCATCTTCCGGGTGGCGCTGCGCCAGGGCGTGGAGGATGCCTTCGAGCGCCGCAACCGGGCGCGCGAGAAGGTGCGCGAGCTGCCGGTGGCCGAGACGCTGTGCTGGCTGTCCGAGGAGTGCGCGGACCTGTGGCCCCGCTTCGAGTCGGAGCGGCGGCCCGGAGCGGACGAGCTGTCGGCGTGGAGGCAGGAGGTGACGCGGCGCTTCGTGCGCAAGCCGGTACTGCGCAAGGCGGCCATCGAGTTCTTCCTGTGGTGCGCGCCGGACGCGGCGGCCTCGGAGGCAGAGCTGTTGACGCTGTCGTTGGTGAAGACGGGTACGGACCGCAGGCAGCTGCGCCGTCTGGGCGAGCACCCGTCCACGCGCGTGCGCTTCCGCGTGCGAGCCATCAACGCGTGGCTCGCGGCCGGGCCCGAGTCCACACCCGAGCCGCGGACGCCCGCGACGTTGACGGGAGCGCTGCGCCACCTGCGGGCCTCGGGGGCGATGACGCTCGGCGGGGGCCGGACGTGGCTGCGGGACAGGGACCTGGAGGAGCTGCTGCTCGGAGCGTTCAGCCGCGTCGAGCGGGACTTCTCCGCGCGCTACCCGGAGCACTTCCGCGAGGACGAGGCACGGCTCGTCACGCGGCTGCTCGAGGACCTGAAGCACGAGTTCGAGAGCATCCGCTCGGACCTGTCCATCCTGCTCTCGCAGGGGCAGCCCGTGCCGTTGGAGCTGGACCTGCGCTACCGGAGCACCCGGACGCCCGTGGAGGGCGAGCCAGTGCCGGAGAGCGCGAGGCCCGCGGGAGTGGAGCTGGCGTTCGTCCTGAAGGTCGAGGTGGACGGGTTCCTCACGACGAAGCGGGCGGTGCTGGTGCAGGCGACGAAGCTGGAGCGGCGAGGGGAAGGGCAGTGGGCGCCGAACCTCCGGCTCGGGCGCGAGCAGGTGGACGGGTTGCTCGGGCAGAGCGAGTGCTCCTTCTGCCTGTTCCTGGTGCCGCCCTCGCTGCGCGCCGAGTGCTGGATGGTGCCGGCGCGGCTGGTGCGAGGCCTGATGGATGCACAGGGCTCGCTCTCGACGGTGTCGCGCGAGGGAGCGCAGCGGGTGGCGCGCTCGCTGGCGCAGTGGATGACCTATGATCTGCTGGGCCTGTGGACCGGAGATGACCGGCCCGCGGTGCTGGAGCGGGCCGAGTCAGGCACGGCGCAGGGCCCGGACTTCGTGGTGGAGATCTCCGTCCGCAAGACCGGGCGGTGACGCGTTCCCGCGACCCGCTACGGCTCCTCCTCGAGCTGGCCGGTGGCGTCGAGGTACACGGCATAGCCGATCGCCATCAGCACGAAGACACCGACGGTGATCACCAGCGGCCAGAGCAGGTTGGCGCGGGTTCCTCCCGCTGCCTTGTGCCGTTGGTACACATCATCCAGGGACTGGGCCGCTGCCCGGGTGCCGAAGATGTTGATGATCAATCCGCCGTACGACCTGAACTGCAGAGCGATGACTGCCGCGGTCAACACCACCCCGAACACGGCCATGATGAGCGCGTTGCGCATCCGGGTCTTGTCTCCCAGCCGCTTCCAGTTGATGGCGGAGAAGATGCCCGCGAAGGCGAAGTTGCCGAGGACGCCCCACAGGTAGATGTACCAGGTCGGGTAGAGCCTGAGCTCCTTGCGGAGCAGCACCGCACAGGACTCACACAGCAGGCGCGGGCCGATCTTCTCGGGTGCTTCCTGGATGAAGGTGCCGCAGCGATCGCACGGCACTCCGGGCCTCTCGGAGGGAGAGGGGAGTGCCTCGGGGGAGGGGCCGGACGGGCGCGGGGCGGCGGACTCGGTCATGGCTTCATTCTACCCGCCAGCGGGGTTCTTCCTCGATGAGGGGTTCCTCTCGTCTGCTTCCGGCCTGGGACAGCTGCTCGAGCAACAACAACCGCTGAATCAGCAGGAAGCCCGGGTAGAAACCGAGGCTGTCCATCCGCCACTCGTGGGTGACGACGCGATGGCCGCTTGCTGGTACTCGCCGTAGCTGAAGGACTTCAGGTCTCGGAAGGGAATGCCTGGCCGCGTCCGGCGGCGAGGCTCGCTATACTGCGGGCCGTACCTTCAATCCGGTTTCGGGGGAGCCATGGACATCGGCCAGTACCTTCAGCGGCTCGGTTACCACGGGCCTCGCGAGCCCACGCTGGACACCCTGCGCGCGCTGCACCTGCGGCACCTCGAGTCCGTCCCCTTCGAGAACCTCGATATCCACGGCCAGCGGCCCATCGTGCTCGACGAGGCGGCCATCTTCGACAAGGTCGTCCGGCGCCGCCGAGGCGGATTCTGCTACGAGCTCAATAGCGTGTTCGCCGCGCTCCTGCGCGCCCTGGGCTTCCAGGTGACGTACCTGTCCGGGCGTGTGTCCTCGGATGGCGTCCGGGACACCGGGCCCGAGTTCGATCACCTCATCCTCGAGGTCTCGCTGGACGGGCCCTGGCTCGTCGACGTGGGCTTCGGTGAGGGGTTCTCCGAGCCGCTGCCCCTCGTTCCGGGCGAGTACGAGGTGGACGGGCAGCGGTTCCGCCTGGAGCGGCGTGGAGAGGACCAGGCGCTCTCGATGCGGCAGGCGGACGGGGCGTGGAAGCTGCTCTACGTGTTCTCGCGCGTGCCGAGGCGGTTGGAGGAGTTCGCCGGCATGTGCCACTACCACCAGTCGTCGCCCGACTCGTTCTTCCTCAAGAACCGGCTCTGCACGCTGAAGACGCCCACGGGCCGGGTGACGGTGAGCGGACAGCGGCTCCTCCTCACGGAGGCGGGGCAGCGCCAGGAGCTGACGCTCGGGTCGGAGGAAGCAGTCGAGCAGGCCCTGCTCGAGCATTTCGGAATTCCTCGGGGTGCTCTCGACCGGGCCCCGAGCGGGCCCGCGTGATAGGCTGAGCCCCGTGAAGCCCCTGGTGCTGGGATTGCTGCTGTGCGTGGCGTCGGTGCCCGCGCTCGCGATGGACCGCGAGCAGGTGCGCATGCTGCGGCAACTCAACGAGCGCGAGGCGTTGCAGGACTCGCTGGAGGCCTACTTCGACAAGCAGCTGTGCGCTCCGCTCAAGCGAGGCCGCTTCCTCTGGCCGAAAGAGGTGGCCGCTCCGGGAGTCCACCTGCCCGTGGAGGACTTCGTCTCGGTGGAGAACTGCAGCGTCCGGGCCCTGGGCTTCGAGCCTCGTGCGAAGGATGCCTCGGTGCGTCTGCTCTTCGAGCTGGATGGTATCGGCCGGGACGGAGCGCGCCGCACGGTGCGAGGCGAGTATCCCGCCACCTTCCGCCGGCTGCCCCGGAGCGCGTGGCGGCTGGAGCACCTGGACACGTCGCGAGCCCCCACCGTGACCGTGCGCACCGAGCCTCGCTTCCGCGAGTGGACCGAAGCCGCGGGGCTCTCGCTGCCCGACGAGTCCAAGCGGGACCATTCGAACATGCAGAACGGCTCGCTGGCCGTGCGCGACTTCGATGGGGACGGTCTGCCAGACATCCTGGTGGCCAACCCGAGCGGCCTCTTCCTGTTCCACGCCACCGCGCCCCTGCGCTACGAGCGGAGCGAGCTCGCGCTGCGTCCGCCCGCGCACACGTGGTTCTCCTCGCTGGCCGCCGGAGACTTCGACGCGGATGGCGACGCGGACGTGCTCGTCTTCTTCCAGACCGAGGAGCTGCAGGGGGCCACTCCCGTGCTGCTGCGCAACGACGGTGGCACCTTCACCGCGGTGCCCTCGAGCCTGCCCCGCGTCAACGGCCATGCCTCCGTCGTCTCGGACCTCGACGGCGACGGCCACCTGGACGTGGTGCTGCTGTACTACTCGCTGAGCCGTCCTCCGGATGATCAGCTCGATGCCAGCGATGGCCGCCCCCCGCGCTTCTTCCTCGGCCAGGGAGACCTCTCCTTCCGCGAGGTGGCTCCTCCCAAGGCTCAGCGTTACGGCCGCTGGGGCCTGGCCGCCGTGGCCGCGGACCTGCTCGGACAGGGCCGTCCCCAGGTGTACGTGGCCAATGACTTCGGCGACAACGACCTGTGGAGCCTGGAAGCGGATGGCTCTCCCCGGGACGTCACCGAGGCCCACGATTTGAGGGACCCGGGCAACGGCATGAGCGCCGACGTGGGAGACCTGGACGGGGACGGGCGGTTGGATCTGTACGTGGCCAACATGTTCTCCAAGGCCGGCACGCGCGTGCTCGCCGCCGCACGGGTGACGTCTCCCGGGCTCGAGGCCCGCCTGGACAAGTTCGCCGCGGGCAACACCCTCTACCTCGCGCGCGATGGGGGCCACTTCGAGGAGGTGGCGCTCGCCCGGAACGTCAACCGGGGGCTCTGGGCCTGGGGCTCCATCTTCCTCGACGCGGATGACGATGGACGGTTGGACCTCGCGGTGGCCAACGGCTTCTACAGCGCACCCAATCGAAAAGACCTTTGAAGTGTCTACTGGCGCCAGGTCCTGGCGCAGGCCATCTACAAGCAGTCCGGGGGGAGCACCCAGTCCCTCGAAGGCGCCAGGTTCCTCGCGAACACGCTGGGCGGCGTGGGCCCGCACGGCGGAGGTGATGGCTCACAGTCCTTCTCCGGTTGGGAGCCGAAGAAGCTGTGGCTGCAGCGGCCCGATGGCTTGTTCCAGGAGAGCGCGTGGTCGGATGGCTTCGACTCGCGAGCGGATGGCCGGGCGCTGGTGGCGCAGGACCTGGACGGAGACGGGGACCAGGACCTGGTGATGCTCAACCGGGCCGCGCCGCGGTTGCAGCTCTTCGTCAACGAGGGGCCCTCGGGCCGGGCGATGGAGCTGCGGCTGCGCGCCACGAAGAGCCACCCGGAGGCGAGCAATGCCACGGTGCGGGTGCGTACGGGCTCGGGCACGCGGGCCTTCCCGGTGCTGCTCACGCGGGGCTACCTCAGCGCGGTGGAGCCGGTGGTGCACGTGGGCCTGGGCGCGGAGGAGACGGCGGAGGTGGAGGTGACGTGGCGCGAGAGCGTCACCGAGTCCTTCGGGGCCCTGCGAGCCGGAAGCCGGTGGACGCTGGTGGAGGGAGGGGAGAAGTCGGAGGTGCCCTTCCGTGCTCCCTCGCCCCGGGCTCCGATGCCGAAGCTGCCGCTGCGCGTGGAGCAGGTGGGCGGCACGGTGGATGGGCATCCCACGGCCGTGCAGGTGTTCGCCTCGTGGTGCAAGCCCTGCCGCGAGGAGGTGCCGGTGCTGACGGCGCTGGCGAAGCAGGGGACGTGGACGGTGCGGGGACTCGGGGCCCACGAGGCCGGGCAGGTGGAGGACGAGGCCAGGAAGCTCGGCATTGGCTACCCGGTGGCCGCGCTGCCTCCCGAGGTGGCCGAGGCCCTGTCGCCCCGGGGCGAGCTCTCGCTGCCCACGGTGCTGCTGTATGACGCCTCGGGGAAGCTGGCGCGGGTGGTGCGCGGAGGCGAGCACCTGCCGGCCGCGCTCGCGGAGGTTTTCGCCGCCACGCCGTGAGGGCCCATCTTCGCGCGTCCACGGACGCACCGGCCACGGGATTGGCGGGTGCATCCGGGCTCGAGGAGGGGCGCGTTCAGTCCTGGGCGCGCTCGTACTGGGGAGGCCAGGCCACCTTGGCGTGGAGCTCGCGAGCCGCGTGCAGGGGCCAGTACGGGTCGCGCAGAAGCTCGCGCGCGAGGATGACCATGTCCGCCTGCTCGGTGCGCAGGATGTGGTCCGCCTGGAACGCCGAGCGGATGAAGCCCACGGCGCCGGTGGCGATGCCGGACTCCTTGCGGATGCGCTCGGCGAAGGGCGTCTGGTAGCCGGGGCCGGAGGAAATCTTCACGCCGGGCACGAGCGCTCCCGAGGAGCAGTCGATGAGGTCCGCGCCGTCCTGCTTGAGCAGCTTCGCGAGGGCCACAGACTCGTCGAGATTCCATCCACCGTCGGCCCAGTCGGTGGCGGAGATGCGCACGAAGACGGGCAGGTCCTCGGGCCAGCGCTTGCGCACGGCCTGCACCACCTCGCGGGTGAGCCGCACGCGGTTCTCGAACGAGCCGCCGTAGCGGTCCTTGCGCTGATTGGACAGCGGCGAGAGGAACTCGTGCAGCAGGTAGCCGTGCGCGGCGTGGAGCTCGAGCTGCCGGAACCCCGCGGTGTGCGCGCGCATGGCGGCGTCCACGAAGGCGCGAGTCACCCGCTGGATGCCCGCCTCATCGAGCTCGTCGGGCACCGTGTGCTCCGCGTCGAACGCGATGGGGCTCGGGCCGACGGGCTTCCACCCGTCCTTCACACCGGGGGGAATGGGCTTGCCGCCCGTCCAGGGCTGTCCGGTGGAGGCCTTGCGCCCCGCGTGCGCGAGCTGCATGCCGGCCACGGCGCCGTGCTCATGGATGAAGCGCACGATGCGCGCGAGCGGCGCGATGTGCTCGTCCTTCCAGATACCGAGGTCCTGCGGCGAGATGCGGCCGATGGGCTCGACGGCGGTGGCTTCGGTCATCACCAGGCCCGCGCCGCCGACGGCCCGGGTGCCGAGGTGGACGAAGTGCCAGTCGTTCGCGAAACCGTCCTCGCTCGAGTACTGGCACATCGGGGAGACGGCGATGCGGTTCTTGAACGTCACCCCGCGCAAGGTGAGGGGGGTGAACAGCACGTTGCTCATGCATCCTCCAGCATGTCGGCGCCGAGCCAGGAGGAGCCCGGCTCGGGCGTGGGCATACTGGGATAACCGCGCGCGAGCTGTCCCGCATTCTCTCGCGCACTGCATCACCCTCAACACCCCCGCCGTCGGGCAGGGGGCGCGGTGTCACGGGATGCTCAGGCGGTGACGTGCTTGAACAGCTTGCCGGCCATCAGCAGCGCGAGCCCGCCCAGCAGCACCGGCAGGGCGTTGATCTCGATGGCGAAGCTCAGGCTGCTCAGGTCGGCCACCTTGCCGATGGCGGTGGGCGAGATGGCATCACCCAGCATGTGGATGAAGAGCACGTTGAGGCCCATGGCGAAGGCGCGGAACGCCGGGGGCACGCCGTTGACGATGGCCGCGTTGATGGGGCCGCTGTTGAGGAAGATGAAGAACTGCGCCAGGAAGATGATGGCGAACATCGGCGCGTGCGAGCCCACCTTCGTCGACAGGAACATGAGGGGGGCCGCGATGAGCAGTCCCACGCCCGACATGCGCAGGCCACCGCCCTGTGCCCGCCGGTCCATCTTGTCTCCCAGCCAGCCGCCCACGAGGGTGCCCAGCAGGCCCGCCGTGGCGGTGACGGCGCCGGAGCTGAAGCCCGCTTCGCCCAGGGTCATCCCGCGCTCGCTGACGAGGAAGGTGGGCAGCCAGTACCCGAGCCCTCCGATGGCGAACGTCATCAGCGTGTAGCCCGCGGTGGTCCACCAGAAGGACGCGTTGTTCGCCAGTCCCTTGAGGCCCACGGCGAAGGGCAGCTTCGTCTGCGCCTCGGGTCCGTCCATGGCGCCGCGCTGGGGCTCGGGCATGAAGAGGGCCATGGTGCCGAGCACGAGGCCCGGCGCGCCGCCCACGAAGAAGGCCATGTGCCACGAGTAGGCCTGACTCAGCCAGCCGCCCAGCCCGTAGCCCACCGCCGCGCCCACGGGGATGGCGATGTAGAAGAAGGACAGCACCCGCGTGCGCTGCTGCCGGGGGAAGAGGTCGGAGATGATGGACGGGGCCACCGCGCCGTAGCCCGCCTCGCCGATGCCCACGCAGGCCCGGGCCACCATCAGCACGACGAAGGTCTTCGCCAGTCCCGAGGCCCCCGTCGCCAGGCTCCACAGCAGCACGCCAGCGGCCACGAGGTAGCGCCGCGGCAGGCGGTCCCCGAGGAAGCCGCTGATCGGGGAGGCCAGCATGAACACGATCATGAAGAAGCTGCCCAGGTAGCCCGCCTGCGTATTGGTGAGCTGGAAGTCCTGTTTGATGTAGGGCAGGGCGACGGTGACGATGTACCGGTCGAGGTAGTTGACCAGGTTGATGAGCGAGAGGATGAGCAGCGCGTAGTAGCCGGTGCGCGAGCTGGAGGCGGCGGAGGGAGCGGAGGCGGGGACGGCCACGGTGGCGGGGGTACTCATGAGTGGGTGGCTCCGAAACGGTGCGCGAGCAGGCCCCAACGCAGGCCGCGGTCGCTCACGAGGCAGCGGTCGAGCCCGAGTGCCTGCAGGCCCTCGAGCAGGATGAGGGCGCCGGCGGGAATCACGTCCGCGCGCTTGGGCTGGAGGCCGGGCAGCTTCTGGCGCTCGGCGAGGGGCAGGAGGCACAGCCGGTCCGCCATGGCCTCCAACTGGACGAGCGAGAGGGTGCCGCCGTGGACGCGCCCGGAGTCATACGGGTCGATGGCGTGGTGCACGGCGAAGAGCGTCGTCACCGTGCCGGCGATGCCCACGAGCCGGGCTCCCGGAGGGCAGGGGGGCAGGGCGGAGAACGTCTCGCGCAGGTGGGACTCCACGCGGGCGCGGTCCTCGGCGCTGAGCGGATCCGACGTCACGTAGCGCTCCGTCATGCGCACCGCGCCCACGTCGAAGCTGTGGCGGAAGGACACGCGGCCCTGGGTGTCGCCGTAGATGAACTCGGTGGAGCCGCCGCCGATGTCCATCACCACCAGGGGCCCGGAGGCCTCGCGTCCGAAGTCCTCGTAGGCCGAGGTGAAGGACAGCTGCGCCTCCAGCTCGCCGGTGATGATGTCCACGGTGACGCCGGCGCGGGCCTTGGCGGCATTGAGGAACTCGGAGCCGTTCTCCGCGTCGCGCGCCGCGCTGGTGGCGGACACGGCGATGGCCTCGGCGCCGAGGTTGCGCGCCTCGGTGGCGAAGTCGGAGAGCACCTGGAGGGTGGCCTCCATGCCCTCGGGCGAGAGGCGGCGGCTCTTGTCCACGCCCCGGCCCAGGCGGGTGATTTCAGCGCGCTCCTGGACGGCCTTGAAGCGGCCATCGGGCTGGCGGTCGGCGACGAGCAGGAGGACCGAGTTGGTCCCCACGTCGATGGTGGCGTAACGAGGCATTCGGCGGAGCTTATCAGCCCAGCAGCGCCTCCAAAGCCTCCGCCAGCCGCTGGTACTCCGCGTGCGAGTTGTAGAGCTGCGCCGACACGCGCACGTGACGGTGCGGGGGCCGGGGCCAGGGGGTGATGGGCACTTCAATCCCGTGCTCGAAGAGGATCCGGTCCTGGAGGGGGTCCAACCCGAGCGCCGAGGGCTGCGCCGGGAAGCCATCCGGGAGGGGCACGGTGGCCATGGAGCCCACCATGTCCTCGGGGCACGAGGGGGACACGCCGAGCCGTTGGCACAGGAAGGAGCGGGCCGCGAGCACCTTGGCGCGGTTGGAGGCCATGACCTCGGGCCAGCCGCCGGGGAGCAGGCCGCCCACGACCTCGAGCGCCTTGGGCACGCAGAGGTACGGGGTGGGGTCGTTGGTGCCGGCCCAGTCGAAGTCGAGTCGGAACTGGGAGCGGTCCTTGCGCCGCGAGTTGTAGCCGTGGCTGATGACGACGGGGCGGAGGCCGGGCTGTAGCTCCCGGCGGACGTAGAGGAAAGCGGCGCCCTTGGGAGCGCACAGCCACTTGTGGCAGTTGCCCGTGTAGTACGCGGCGCCGAGCTGGCGCAGGGACAGGGGCACCTGCCCGGGCCCGTGGGCGCCGTCCACGAGCGTCTCCACGCCCCGCTCTCGCAGCGTGCGGATGAGGGGGGCGATGGGGAGCACGAGGGCCGTCTGACTGGAGATGTGGTCGATGAGGAGGAGCCGGGTGCGCTCGGTGACGTGGGCGAGCACCGCGTCCACGATGGACTGGGAGGAGGGTACGGGCCAGGGGAGCTTCGCCACCACGACCTTCACGCCCCAGCGGCTGGCGACGAAGTCGAGCGCGTTGCGCGAGGCGTTGTACTCGTGGTCGGTGGTGAGCAGCTCGTCGCCGGGGGAGAAGCGCAGCGACTGGAGCACCGTGTTGACGCCAGTGGTGGCGTTGTTGATGAAGGCGAGGTCGTCGGGGTCCGCGTCGAGGAAGGCCCCGAGCGCCGCGCGAGCCGAGTCGGCGAGGGCCGTGATTTCCCGGTGGAGGAAGCGCACCGGCTCCGCCTCCATGCGGGCGCGCAGCCGGGACTGCTCCTCGAGCACCCGCGTGGGGCAGGCGCCGAAGGAGCCGTGGTTGAGGAAGGTCACCTCGGGATCGAGCGACCAGTGGGAGCGGAAGGGAGACGCGTCCATGGGCACGGGACTGTAGACCCTCGGCCTCGCGCGAAGTAAGCGCCACGGGAGCGAGGCACGGCATGGACTACCAGGAGGTGCTGAACCAGGTGCTGGAGGAGGTCCGGCCGGTGATGGGCCAGGGCAAGGTGGCCAACTACATCCCGGCCCTGGCGGCGGTGGACCCGGGCCAGTTCGGCATGGCGCTGGCGACGGTGGACGGCGAGCTGTTCGGCGTGGGGGACTGGCGGACGCCCTTCTCCATCCAGAGCATCTCCAAGGTCTTCACACTGGCCCTGGTGCTGGCCCGGGATGGGGATGCGCTCTGGCGCCGGGTGGGCAAGGAGCCCTCGGGCAATCCCTTCAACTCCCTGGTGCAGCTCGAGTACGAGCACGGCATCCCTCGCAACCCGTTCATCAACGCGGGAGCCCTGGTCATCACCGACCGGCTGCTCAGCCTCACAGGCGATCCGCGGGGCGTGCTCCGGGAGTTCCTCCGAGCGGAGAGCGGCAATCCCTCGCTGGACTTCGATTCCGTCGTCGCCGCCTCGGAAGCCGAACACGGTCACCGCAACGCGGCCCTGGCCCACTTCATGGCGGGCTACGGCAACATCGAGAACCCCGTCCCGAGCGTGCTCGAGCATTACTTCTGGCAGTGCTCGCTGGCGATGAGCTGTGCGGACCTGGCGCGGGCTTGCGGCTTCCTGGCCCGCCATGGCCGGCGTGCCGGGGGCGAGCGCCTGCTCACCCGGAGTCAGGCCAAACAGGTGAATGCGATCATGCTCACCTGTGGGACGTACGATGCCGCCGGGGAGTTCGCCTACCGGGTGGGCCTGCCCGGCAAGAGTGGCGTGGGAGGCGGCATCGTCGCGGTCATCCCGAACCGCTGTGGCCTGTGCGTGTGGAGCCCGGGGCTCGATGCCCGGGGCAACTCCGTGGCGGGCGTCGAGGCACTGGACCGGTTCACCACCCTGACCGGCCTGTCCGTGTTCTGACGCGGCTCAGCGGCCCCAGTCGGGCGTGGTGAGCGCGGCCTTGTCTTGCGCGGGCAGCGCCACCTGGTTGTTGCCATCGGCCGTCATCACGAAGAGCTGCGGGGGGCCGTTGCGCGTGGAGCTGAAGAGGATGAGGCGGCCGTTGGGCGAGAAGGTGGGCTCCTCGTTGTTGGCCTGATCCTGCGTGAGGCGCGTCACCTTGCCGTTGTCCACGTTGACGGTGAAGAGGTCGAACGCGTTGCGCTCGTCGCGAGCGGTGAAGGCGATGAGATCGCCGCGCGGAGACCAGTCGGGCGTCTGGTTGTAGTTGCCCTGGAAGGTGAGCCGGCGCACGCCCGAGCCATCCGTGTTCATCACGTACACCTGCGGCGAGCCGCCCCGGTTGGACACGAAGGCGATGCGCTTGCCATCCGGCGACCAGGCCGGGCTGGTGTTGATGCCGAAGCGCGTGTCGGTGAGCTGCTTCGCGTTGTCGCCATCCGGCCCGGCCACCCAGATTTGAGCGCTCTCCCCGTCGGCCAGCGCGTACGCGATGCGCTTGCCATCCGGAGAGAAGGCGATGCCGGTGGCCATCTGGCCCTCGGAGGTTTTCAGGTGCACGGTGTCGCCGCCCGGCTTGTGCACGTACAGGTCCGGCTTGCCCCCCTGGTACGAGGTGTAGCCCACCGAGCCGTCCGGCCCGAGCGTCGGCAGCAGGTTGATGCCGCCGCGGGTGAGCTGCTTCGCGTTGCGGCCGTCCCAGTCCGCCACCCACACGTCCTTGTGGGTGCCGGACTTGCGCACGTAGGTGATGTGCGAGAGGAAGGGGCTCGGCTCGCGGGTGTAGAAGCGGTAGATGGCGTCGGCGATCTTGTGGGCCAGCGTGCGAGGCTCCGCGGCGGGGGCGCTCTGGCTCGTCTTGAAGTCCTCGCGGCCGGAGCCCACGTTGAAGAGGCGCGCCTCGGCCTTCAGCTCGCCGTTCTCCTGGGCCAGCGTGTACTTCACCAGCGACTCGGCGCCCACGTCCGCCCAGCGCGAGAAGTTGATGCTGCCCGCGGCCATGCCCTCCTTGGCGTCCGCGAGGAAGCTGCTGCGCTCGAGCACCTGGAAGAGGCCGGAGGCGCGCAGGTCGTACATGAGCGCGTCGTCCACCTCCTGGGTAGTGGCCTTGGCCGCCTCGCCCTGTACGAGCGGAGCGGGGACGGCCAGCGGCAGGGGCCGGAAGTTGGCGCCGGAAATCTGGATGACGGGGGCCTGCGCGAGCGCCGCCAGCGGCAGCAGCACGAGCGAGAGGATGAGGGCTTTGGCGTTCACGGGCTGAACTCCAGGACGATGCCGCTCTTCTGCAGCGTGTCCCGTAGATGGTCGGGGGGAGGAGAGAAGGGCGAGGCCTTCTTCACCGCGGCCAGCACGGCCGAGTCGAAGAGGGTATTGCCGCTGGCCCTGGCCAGTTTGGCGTCGATGACCTCGCCGGTGCGGTTGAGGCGCATGGCCACCTGGGCCTTGAGGTACAGGCGCTCGTTCTCGGGGATGGTGTCCGCGACGTTGTAGTGGCGGCGCACCTGGGAGGAGAGCAGGCCGAAGTAGCGCTCGCCCTCGGCGGTGGCCGAGTCGCCGTTGGGATCTCCATCCTCGGCGCCGTCCAGCTCCTCGGGCGGCCTGGTGGACTTGGAGAACTTGTCGAAGGCGCCGAAGAGCTTGTTGCGCCGGTCCTCGCCCTTGGTCTCGCCCTTCTGGGGCGTGGGCTTGGGGGCGGGCTCGGGCTTCACCCCGGGGATGGCCACGGCCACCTTGGCCGGCTCGGGGGTGGGCGGCGTGGGAGCGGGCGCGGCCTCCACCTTCTTGGGCGGAGGCGGAGGCGGCTCCTCCTTGCGGGGCAGCAGCTTCTCGTCACGGGGCTTGCCCAGGCGCACCAGCGTGGCGCGGATGGGCTTTGGGTCCAGCTTCACCCGGGGGCCCTGGACGAAGGTGGTGTACAGCCCCACCGCGAGCAGCACCAGGGCGTGGCCTGCCAGGGACACTCCGAGGAATCGCCCCACGCGCGAGGGCCTGGGGGCGAGCAGGCTTTGGTTGTAGGCCATGGGCTAGCGCCGAGCCTCCTTCTTGCCCTTGGACGCCCGGCCGGTGCCCGTGGGGTCCGTGATCATCCCCACGTTGGTGATGCCGGCGCGCTGGGCGGCGGCCATCACGTCCACCACCACGCCGTAGGGCACGTCCCGGTCCGCGTGCAGGTACACTTCCTTGTCCGCCTGCGCCTTGGCGTTGCTGGCCAGCTTCTTCTCCAGCTCGTCCACCGGGATTTCCGCCTCGCCGATGTACACGTGCCGCTGCGCGTCGATGGACAGCACCAGCTTCTTCTCGGAGGCCTCCACCGGGGCGGCCTTGGCCTCCGGGAGGTTCACCTTCACGCCCTGCTGGATGAGGGGCGCGGTCACCATGAAGATGATGAGCAGCACCAGCATCACGTCCACCATGGGCGTGACGTTGATCTCGCTCATGGTGACGCGGCCGCCTCCGCCGCGATTGGAGCCCATGCCCATGGCGTGTGCCTCCTAGCGGAAGAAGTGCCGCTTGACGATGTTGAGGAAGTCCGCGGAGAAGTTGGCCATCTCCGTGTCGAACACCTTGATGCGGCTGACGAACGAGTTGTACGCCACCACCGCCGGAATGGCCGCGAACAAGCCCGCCGCCGTGGCGAACAGCGCGTTGCCCACCGGCGCGGCCACCGTGGCCAGCGTGGCGTTGCCCTGCTCGGCGATGGAGTTGAACGCGTTGAGGATGCCGATGACGGTGCCGAACAGGCCCACGAACGGCGAGGCCGCGCCCACCGTGCCCAGGAAGCTCACCCGCGACTCCAGGTCCGTGAGCTGCGCGGTGCTGGCCCGGTTGAGCGCCCGCTCCACGTTCTCGATGCCGCCGAGCCGCTCGCTCATGGCTCCTTCCGCGCCCTCCTTGTTCGTCTGGGCGAGCTTGGAGAGCTCCTCGTAGCCGGCGCAGAACACCTTGGACAGCGGCGAGCCCTCCAGCTTCTGGGCATCCTGGTAGATGGTCTCCAGCCGGGAGGCCTTCCAGAAGGAGTCGAGGAAGGCGAGGGACTGGGTCCGGGCGCGTGACAGCTGGGTGTGCTTGAGTGCGATGAGCGCCCAGGACGCCACGGAGACGACCATCAGCAGGCCCAGCACGCCCAGCTCCAGGAAGGAGGCGTCCCGGAGGATCTGCAGGTAGTTCATGGCGCCGAGCGCCAGGGGAAGTCGGGGCATCAACATGGGGGTCTGGCCGTAGCACCTGGGTCCGGGGGGGTCAAACAAACCCGACCCGGCGGGGGGTTGGTTGGTCGCTGCTGGCGGGCATTGAATAAATTCCCGGAGCGGGCGTCCGAGGGGAAGTGTGTCGGGCTGACTGCCCGCTCCCCCTCTCCTTCATCTAGAATCGAGGACGCCCCATGAACGCCAGACTCCTCGCAACATTCCTCTGCCTCGCCTCCCTCTCCACCGGCTGCATCATCGTCGACAACGACGGTAATGATGGCCCCTGCTGCACCACTCCTCCCCCGACCGGCCAGCCGGGCGACGTCACCGTCCTGTGGACGATCACCAACGGCCGCTGCGCGGACGCCCCGGAGGTCAAGAGCATCCAGATCTCCATCCCCGGCGAGACGCTCTACAACGGCGGCGTGTACGCCTGTAACACCGCGGGCGTGGACGGCATCGTGCTGCACGACTTCGCGGCCGGTAACTACACCTACACCCTCAAGGCCCTCAGCTACTCCGGCGAGGTCCTCTACATGGGCAGCGGTGGCTTCACGGTGAACGGGAACGTGCGCGTGAACGTGGACCTCACGCCCAACGGCCAGTCCTACACGCTCATCTCCTGGTACTTCCCGCCCAACACCTCCAGCTCCAACCCGTCCTGCTCGCAGGCCGGCGTGACGTCCATCAAGGCCAGCATCGACGGCGGTGACTGGGTCACCCTGAGCTGCGAGGAGGGCATGACCAACGGCGGCGTGCCGTCGCCGTACCTCAGCGCGGGCACGCACACCCTGCAGCTGGTCGCCTACGGGTATGACAGCGCGGGCCGCAACGGGATGCCGCTCTACAACAGCCAGGGCACGTTCACGACGACCTCGGGCGCGCCCACGTCCCAGAACTTCCGCTTCTACGAGGTGGGTGGCATCTCGGTGCGCTGGGACCTGTGGGACGGCTACCAGTACCGCAGCTGCGCCGAGACGGGCCTCACGGGGATGACCATCAACCTGCGCGACAAGGCCACCGGGGCGCTCGTCTACGGCACGGCCGGTGACCCCCAGTCCTGCACGGGTGCGCCCATCCTCTACCAGTTCCTCAAGCCGGGCAGCTACGAGGTGTACATCCGCGGCATGGTTGGCTCGAGCGTCGCCTACACCAACGAGGCCAGCCCGACGACGGTGACGGTGAGCGCCTTCGTGCAGAAGACGAAGGCCGACCCCTCCACCACCATCGTCCTCACCAAGCAGTAGCCACTGGCAGCTCGCCTGCCTTCCGGAGGGCCGGGGCACCCGCCTCGGCCCTCCTTGCTTTGCGGGCGGGCGGAGGGGGTTGGCATCAAACGTGATAGGGAACCAGGGCATGCGGCAAGGCAGCCACAGTCCCATCGGGGTTTTCGATTCGGGCGTCGGAGGACTGACGGTCCTCAAGGCGCTGATGTCCCACCTCCCGCACGAGAGCACGCTCTACCTGGGCGACACGGCGCGGGTGCCCTACGGCACCAAGTCGGGCGAGGTGGTGACGCGCTATTCGCTGAAGAACGCGGAGTTCCTGCTGGAGCGCGGCATCAAGCTGCTGGTGGTGGCGTGCAACACGGCGTCGGCGGTGGCGTTGCCGGCGCTATCGGCGGCGCTGCCGGTGCCGGTGGTGGGGGTGATTGCCCCGGGCGCGAGGGCGGCGCTGAGGCGGACGCGGGGTGGCGGGGTGGGCGTCATCGGGACGCCGGGCACCATCCGCTCGGGGGCGTACCAGCGCGAGCTGGAGGCGGCGGCGGGCTCCGAGGGCGTGAAGGTGAAGGCGCGGGCCTGTCCGCTCTTCGTCCCGCTGGCGGAGGAGGGCTGGATGTCGGGAGACGTCCCGCGGCTGGTGGCGCGCGAGTACCTGTCGGACTTCGCTCGGAGCGGGGTGGACACGCTGGTGCTGGGCTGCACCCACTACCCGCTGCTCAAGGACGTCATCGCTGAGGTGGTGGGGCCGCAGGTGTCGCTGGTGGACTCGGCCGAGGCGACGGCGGAGGTGGTGGGCGCGCTGCTGGAGGAGCAGCAGTTGCTGGCGTCGGCGGGAGGACAGCCCACGCACCACTACTTCGTGACGGACGTGCCGGAGCGCTTCATCGAGGTGGGCGCGCGCTTCCTCGGCCGTCCCATCCACTCCGCGGAGCAGGTGGACCTGTCCTTCTGAGTCCCGCCCCCCTCTCCCGCTCGATGGACGGTGATGAGGGGGGGCTCCACACTTACGGACGTCCGTAAGTGCGGGGCCGGGTGTGTCAGGAGGGCCGCGCCGAAGACACCGGCCGGGTCTCCTCGGGAGCCGTCTCGAGCAGCTCCTTGGCGGCCTGGACGACGGGGGCCTCGGCGGTGGAGGTGGCCTCGAAGAGCTCGATGGCGGCCTCGGTGCCGATGTCGTCCTTGCGCGGAATGGCCCCGGTGGCCCAGGTGATGAGGCGCTCCAGGGTGGGGAAGAAGCCGATCAGCATCAGCGGCTTGTTCATCCAGCCCACGGTGATGCAGTAGTACTTGTTGTAGGGCGCCGTGTGGTGGATCTGATGGTGGGCGGGGGGCAGGACGAGGTGGATGCGCTGCAGGAAGCCGATGAGCGCGGGCGGCTCGTCCAGATGCGACCACTTGTGGAACTGGTTGGTCGCCATGACCCAGAAGATCATCGCGCCGAGGAAGGCGGAGATGAACACCCAGCCCGGGCTGGAGTGGGGCAGGGCGACGGCGAGGACGGCCACGGGGATGGAGACGAGGCAGTTGTTGCCGTTGGTCTCCACGAAGTCGTGGCGGGTGATGGCCTTCTCGTCGACGTGGTGCTCGCGGAAGGGGCGGATGAAGGCCTTGCCGAGCACGGGCATGTCGGTGGAGCCCCAGGTGTCGCCCATCCAGTGGACGAGGCCGGAGACGAAGTCGGCGGCCAGGTAGCCCAGCAGCAGGGCGCTGAGGACCAGCCAGGTACCGGTGTAGGGCCCACCCCACAGCCGCCAGACGAGCGCGGACTCCAGACCCACGAAGGAGACGATGCTGGCGATCTCCATGGCCCGGATGGCGGGCGAGTAGCCCTGGGCCAGGGCCGTGGCGTCCTGCTGGCGCAGTTGGTTCTTGAGCTCGTTCTTCATCGTCGGTCCCGTCGAGGTGGATGGCCCCGGTGGAGGCTTCCCCCCGGTTGCGCGGCCAGTCTAACCCGCAGTGGGATTCTGGACGAAGTCATCGGGTGAACGGTGCAGGTGCCCGGCCTTCCAGCCGGGAGGCCAGCAGGCATTCGACCGAAAGGCGCCGTCGCGTTCCTTGTCACCCCCGGGTGCGACTGGTACGTTCCGCCGCCTCGGGCATGGCGAAAACCTTCGAAAAAGCCGTCACTGGCTTCAACCACAACATCAAGTACAAGGGGAAGGTCTACCACGTCCAGACCGAGGACTCGGGCGTCAACAACCCCCACATCATCACCCATCTGTTCGTGGGCGGTAACATCCTCGCGTCCAAGAAGACGTCGTACGCGGACATCCTCAACGCCGAGAACCTGGCGGAGGTGGTGCGCGAGTTGATGGAGGAGCAGCACAAGGAGATGCTGCGCAACCTCATCAACGGGGTCTACGACGGCTACGAGACGGGGGTACGCCACTACCAGCCGGGCCAGCTGGGCCCGGCCGAGGACGGCGCCCACGCGCGGCCGCAGCCGGCACCCAAGCCGGTCGCGCCCGTCGCTCCGCCCGCCGTCTTCGTGCCTCCGGAGATCGCCGCCGCGCGCGCCCTGCAGATCGCGCCGAAGATCAACGAGGTGGGTGTGGAGACGCTCTTCGGCGAGGACCTCATCTCCGAGAAGAGCCTGGACGAGGTCATCCTCAGCTACCTGGCGGGCGAGGACAACCAGTAGCCGCTCATCGGCGGCCGTGCGTTTGCCCTCCGGTGCTTCGGAGGCGATGATCGCCCCGCCGATGATTCAGATGTTTCACGTCTACAAGGCGTATCCGGGCGACCCCCCCGTCCTCTCGGACATCAACCTCCACGTGGAGAAGGGCGAGTTCGTCTTCCTCACCGGGCCCTCGGGCGCGGGGAAGACGACGCTCATGAAGCTCATCTTCTGCGGGGAGAAAGCCACCAAGGGACAGGTGCTGGTGGGCGGGCGCAACATCGCGCGCATCCGTGAGTCGGCCGTGCCCTACCTGCGGCGCAACATCGGGGTGGTGTTCCAGGACTTCAAGCTGCTGCCGCACCGCACGGTGGAGGAGAACGTGGCCTTCGCCCTGGACGTGCTGGGCGTGCCCCGGGCCCAGGCGCGCGAGCGCGTGCAGCGCATGCTCAAGCTGGTGGGCCTGCAGCACAAGTCGGGCTCGCTGCCGCTGAAGCTCTCCGGTGGTGAGCAGCAGCGCGTGGTCATCGCCCGGGCGCTCGTGAACGACCCGACCATCCTCCTGGCCGACGAGCCCACGGGCAACCTGGACCCGGCGCTCACGCTGGAGATCATGGATCTGCTGATGGACGTGAACGCGCGCGGCACCACGGTGCTGGTGGCCACCCACGACACCAGCCTCATCACCCGCTACCAGAAGCGCACGCTGCGGCTGGAGCGCGGAATGGTTGTGTCGGACGAGGACGGTGTGAAGGCCGCCCGGCGGATGGCGGCGGGATGAGCGCGCTGGCGAAGGCGGCGTACTTCTGGCGCTCGGCGGCCTCGGGCCTGCGGCATGCGCCCTTCGTGCACTTCATCGCGGTGACCACCATCGCCATCGCCCTCTTCTCCGCGGGGCTCGCGCAGGCCATGGGGCGCATGGTGGACGCGCTCATCGGCTCCATGGGCGGCGAGGTGCAGGTGACGGTGTACCTCTCCCCCGGGCTCGACGAGGAGGCCGCCGTGGTGCTCCAGGAGCGCATGGTGGCCATGAGCGGAGGCCGGGCCACGCTGGTGCCTCCGCAAGCCGCGCTCTCGCGCCTGGAGAAGGAGCTGGGCGACCTGGGCGAGGCACTGGCCCACCTGCCGGAGAACCCGCTGCCGCCCTCGCTGGAGCTGGAGGTTCCCCAGGAGCGGCGCACCCCCGGCGCGCTCAGGGCCCTGGCGCAGCAGCTGCGCGCCCTGCCCGGCGTCACCGGCGTGGACTACGGCGAGGAGGCGGTGGAGCGGCTCTCGGCCATCTCCAAGGCGCTGCGCTACGGCGGCTGGGTGGCCTTCGCCGTGGTGCTGCTGGCCACCGTCGTCATCGTGTCCGCGACGCTGCAGCTCGCCATCTACGCGCGGCGCGAGGAGATTGAAATCCAGAAGCTGGTGGGCGCGACGGATCGCTTCGTCAAGGCGCCCTTCCTCATCGAGGGTTTCCTCCAGGGACTGCTCGGGGCCGGGGTGGCGCTGGCGGGACTGGTGACCTTCGAGCGGGTGCTCGGGCCCGGCATGGCCTCGCTCTTCTCCTTCCTCGTGGGGTCCGGCGGCATGGCACCGCTGCTGGAGCCGGGCCTCGCGCTGGAGCTGCTGGTGGCGGGCTGCGGGCTGGGACTCGGCGGCAGCTTCATCGCGGTGGGGCGCTTCCTGCGGGTATGAGCCGGCTCGTCCTCCTCTGGCTGCTGCTGTGGGGTGGCGTGGCCCTGTCCCAGGACGAGGCCCCGGCGCAGCCGTCCGCGCAGGCCGAGGACGCCGCGTCCCCGCCGGCCGCGCCGCAGGACGAGGCGGCCGAGCGGGAGGCCATCCGCGAGAAGCTCGCCACGCAGCGGGCGGCGCTCGCGCTCATCGAGTCGCGCAAGGTGTCCGCGCTCGAGGTGCTGGAGATGGTGGAGCAGCGGGCGGCCACCAGCTCGCAGCGGGTGAAGGCGCTGGAGAAGGATCTGGCCGTGTTCCGCAAGCGCCTGGCCGTGGCCGAGCAGGAGGACGCGGTGACGCAGGAGATGCTGCGCGACCAGATGCGGCGGCTGTCCCCGCGGCTGTGGGGCATGTACCGGCTGATGCGGCGCCGGCCGCTGGAGGTGCTGCTGAGCGCGAAGGACTTCTCCGCCATGGTGTGGCGCTCGCGCGCGCTGCGGGCGACGCTGGAGGAGGACCTGAGACTGTTGCGCACGGTGCAGCGGGTGGCGCGGCTGCGGCGCCAGGCGGCGGCCGAGCTGCGGCGGTTACAGGGCTCGCTGGACGTGCGGCTGGGCTTCCTGCGTGAGCAGGCCTCGCTGGCGAAGGCACAGCAGGAGGCGCTCGAGGAGATTGTCGGCGCCATCAAGGGCGAGGCGGAGCTGGCGCGGCGCATGGTGCGCGAGCTGGAGCAGGCGGACGTGGACCTGACGCGCGTCATCCAGGAGATGAACGAGGGGCCGGCCACCTCGGGCTTCGGAGCGCTCAAGGGCAAGCTGCCGTTCCCCGCGCCGGGCGCCATCGAGGTGGGCTTCGGCCGGGTGGTGAATCCGCGCTTCAACACCGTCACCGTGCAGAAGGGCGTGGACATCCGCGCGGCCGCGGGCTCGCCGGTGAAGGCGGTGGCCGAGGGCACCGTGGCCTACGCGGGGTGGATGCGCGGCTACGGCAACCTGCTCATCCTCGACCACGGGGGCGGCTACCACTCGCTGGTGGCCCACCTGGCCTCCGTGGCCCAGCAGGTGGGCGCCCAGGTGGCGGCCGGTGACGTGGTGGGCGAGGTGGGAGACACGGGCTCGCTCAAGGGCGCCTACCTGTATTTCGAAATCCGCCGCGCCGGTCAGGCCGTGGACCCGGCCCCCTGGCTGTCGTCCGCTCGTTGATAGAGCCCCCACGGGAATGATGCGGTGCGGCATGGGGCTGGTTAATGTCCCCGCCGTGGATCTCATCTCAGGACTCCAGGAAGTCACCCGGCGCATGTTGGTGGCGCGCGGGGTGCGGTCGGGCATGGTGGACGTGGGCGGTCAGCCGCTCCACCACTACGAGCTGAAGGGCAGCGGCCAGGGGCCCACCGTGCTGCTGGTGCACGGGCTCGGCGGCACGGCCAACGGCTTCGCGCGCATCTTCTTCGGCCTGGCCAAACGCTTCGAGCGCGTGCTGGCGGTGGATATGCCCGGGCACGGCTTCTCGCCGGACTATTGCCTCGGGCCCACGTGCGTGCGCGGCCAGTACGAGCTGCTGGTGCGCTACTGCCGCGAGGTGGTGGGCGGCCCGTCCTTCGTGGTGGGCAACTCGCTGGGCGGGGCGCTGTCGGCGCAGCTGGCGACCGAGCACCCCGAGCTGGTGCGCGCGCTCGGGCTGGTGGCGCCCGCGGGAGCGGACGTGGGGCACGAGCTCATCCGCGAGGTGCTCGAGGCCATGGACGTGCGCACCGCCGAGCAGTCGCGAGCCCTCACCCGGCGCCTGTTCCACCGGCCACCCTGGCTCATGATGCTGTTCGCCGACACGCTGCGCGGCGTCTACTCCACGCCGGCGGTGCGCGCGCTGAGCGCGGACGCGCTGGCCACGGCCGAGTACCTCAAGGCCGAGGAGCTCCAGAAGCTCGCCATGCCGGTGCTCTTCGTGTGGGGTGGGAGTGAGAAATTGCTGCCCCACCAAAGCCTGGACTTCTTCCGCACGTACCTGCCGGCGCATGCGCGGGTGAGGGTGGTGGAGCAGTTCGGCCACATCCCGCACGTGGAGCGGCCGAACGAGCTGGTGTCGGAGCTGGTGCGGTTCGCGGACAGTGCCGGGCTGTAGGAGGGCCGGGGCGCGGGCCGGGTGCTAGAGTTGGCCCCATGCGCTCCCTGCACTCCTGGCGCGCGGCGCTCGCCGCGGGCCTGTTGCTCCTGGCTCCCCCGGCGCGGGCCGATGGACGTGAGCCCGCCTCCACCAACACGCCCACGTACGAGCAGCTCGAGGTGTTCGCCCGCGTGCTCTCGTACGTGGAGAACAACTACGTGGAGCCGGTGGACGACAAGAAGCTGATGCAGGGCGCCATCAAGGGAATGCTGGAGACGTTGGATCCCCACACCGTCTTCATGCCGCCCGAGGTCTTCAAGGAGATGAAGATCGACACCTCCGGCGAGTTCGGAGGGCTGGGCATCGAGGTGGCGCGCAAGGGCGACAGCATCGTGGTGGTGGCGCCGATCGACGACACGCCAGCGGCGCGCGCGGGCATCCGGGCGGGAGACGAGCTGGTCGCCATCGACGGCGAGAGCACGCAGGGCATGGGCGTGGGAGATGTGCTGCAGCGGATGCGGGGCCCGGCGGGCAAGCGGGTGCTGCTGACCCTCATGCGCGAGGGCTTCAACGCGCCGCGCGAGCTGGCCATCATCCGGGACCACATCCGCATCATCTCGGTGGAGGGCGCGCTGTACGGAGGCATCGCCCACCTGAAGGTGAAGAACTTCCAGGACCGCACGGCGCTGTACCTGCGCAAGGAGCTGGACCGGCTGCGGGAGCAGAACGGAGGCAAGCCGCTGCGCGGGGCGGTGCTGGACCTGCGCAACAACCCGGGAGGGCTGGTGGACCAGGCGGTGGCGGTGAGTGACCTGTGGCTGCCGGGGAACCTGCCCATCGTGAGCACGCGCGGGCGCAACGGCATCAAGGCGACCGAGGATCGGAGCAGGGACCGGGACACGGAGCCGGACTACCCGCTGGTGGTGCTGGTGAACGCGGGGAGCGCGTCGGCGTCGGAGATCGTCGCGGGAGCGCTGCAGGACTACGGTCGAGCGACCATCCTGGGCACGCAGACGTTCGGGAAGGGGAGCGTGCAGACGGTCATCGAGCTGGAGGATGGCTCGGGGCTGAAGCTGACCATCGCGCGCTACTACACGCCGAAGGGGCGGAGCATCCAGGAGAAGGGAATTACGCCGGACTACCAGGTGCCGGAGACCGCGGGCACCAAGGGGATGAAGGACCCGCAGCCGCGCGAGAAGGACCTGGAGCGGCACTTCAAGGCGGAGCCGTCGGTGGCGAGCGAGTCCGACGTGGTGGCGAAGCCGAAGGGCCTGCCCGAGAGCGTGCGCGACTGGGACGTGGCGGCGAAGCTGACGGACTACCAGTTGAAGATGGCGCTGAGCTACCTCAACAGCGTGGCGAACGCGGGAGCGAAGGCGCCGGCGCCCGTGAAGGCGAGCAACGAGACGCGCTGAGCCCGCTTCCCCTCTGCTCGAAGGAGCTACGGAGGCGTGAGGACGTCGATGAAGTAGTAGTCCGCCGAGTACGGCACTCGTTGCCGCTTGCCCACGTCCGCGGCGCCGCCGCAACCCGTTGCCGGGGCAATCCCTCCCGTCGTATTGAGCCGGAGCGCGTAGCCCGTCTGGGTCCCGTCGGACGTGGTCCTCGAAAACACCTCGGAGGGGAGCCCCTGGTCGATGCGCGCGACGTTGGCGACCCGCAGCTGTGGGACGTTGTCCGGCCCATTGGGGACCGAGGCTTCGACGGCGCCGACGAAGAGCGTCTGACCGGACGTGGGCGTTCCCTGGTCGAGCGCCGGAGCGGAGACGCGCCACGACGGGCCCACGGGTGGCGTGCCGGTGGGCGGGCCGTAATCAATGCCACCCGGGTAGCGGAAGTGGTCGAGGATCAACGTCTCCAGGTTCTGGACGGGCTGGGTGGTGAGGGGCTGGAGGCCCGCCTCGGGCTGGAGGAACGTCCAGGCGAAGCCGCTCCCGCTCTGGCGGCACTCGTAGACCTGGGCCGCTGGCGCCGAGCGCGTGTAATCCGGCATGGCGGACATGGTGCTGGTACCCAGGGGAGGTGGCTCCGCGGGCGTATCCACCGTCTTGTAAGCGGCCACGATGTGCGCGGAGGGCCGCGAACCCGACGGGCGGCCGAGCAGCTCTCGCAGATCGTACTGCGCACCACCGAGCGTCACCTGCACGAGTGCTTCCGGCACGTTGCCCGGCAGTTCCCCGGGAGCGTATTGGGAGAGCTGCTTCGTGGCCTCGGTCGCGGCGCGCGCTCGCTCGCCCGTGTCGGAAGTGCCTTCGTTCTCGTCCTCGTCACATCCCGTGAGGGCGCCGACGCAGGGCGCGAGCGCGGCGATGACGCAAAAGATTTTCACGGGGAAAGGCTTCAAGGTCGCCCTCCTTCGATAAGCACGAAGGGTGGTAGCGGCCTTCCGCGCCCACAATCCGTTCTACCGGAGGAGCGCGTGTTCTCTGCCCTACGCAACAGGTGCGGCGGCTACCGGGACACGGTGCGAATCTGGAACATCTTCGGCCAGTGCTTCCCGGTGACGATGAGCCGGTCTCGCGCCGAGTCGTAGGCAATGCCGTTCAGCACGTCCTCGTTGCCGGTGCGGTCCTCGTCCTTGAGCAGCCCCGTGAGATCGATCCACCCTGTCACTCGCCCCGTGGCCGGGTCGATCCGCGCGATGCTGCCGGTCCTCCACACGTTCGCGTAGACCTCGCCCTTGATGTACTCCAGCTCGTTGAGCTCGGAGACCTGGCGTCCGTCATCGGTCACCGTGATGGAGCGCTGCACCGTGAGCGTCTGGGGATCCAGGAAGCGCAGCGTGCTCGTCCCATCGCTCAGGATGAGCGACGTGCCATCGTCGGTGAGTCCCCAGCCCTCGGTGGCGTAGTTGAACTGGCCCACCTGCTGGAACGTCGCGGCGTCGTAGATGAAGCCCACATGCGAGCGCCAGGTGAGCTGGTAGAGCCGGCCCTTGAAGAAGTCTATCCCCTCGCCGAAGTACTCCCGCGCGAGGTCGTGCCTGCGCAGCACCGCGCCCGTCTCGAGCTCCACCTCGCGAAGGCTCGACTGCCCGTTGAGGCCCGTGCCCTCGTACAGCTTGCCGTCGCGGTACACGAGCCCCTGCGTGAAGGCGTTGGGGTCATGGGGCCAGCTCTGGACGACCTCGAAGCCGGACACGGGCGCGCTCGCCGCGGCGTGGATTTCATTACGGCAGGCGAACACGGTGAGGAACAGCAGGGGAGAGAGCCGCGCGAGCGCGGAACGTCGAGAGTTCACGATGAATGCTCCTGGAGCAGGCGGCTTCCATCTTATGCTCGCGGCCCCTATGCGTACTCTCCTCTCCGTCGCGTTCCTGTCACTGGCGGGCTGTGCCCACACGGCGCAGCCCTCGTCCTCCACCCCCGCCGCGAGCTCCTCGGCGGCCTCGCAGGCCATCGTCGCCGCGCCGGACCGGCCCGAGTCCGACCGGGCGCTCGACGCGGGGCGCCACCCCGCGGCCCTGCTCGAGTTCGTGGGTGTCCAGCCCGGCATGAAGGTCGCCGAGCTCATGGCCGGTGGCGGCTACACCACCGAGCTGCTCGCCCGCGCCGTGGGCCCCACGGGCGTCGTCTATGGCGAGAACCCCCACGTCGTGCTCGAGCGCTTCGCCGAGAAGCCTTGGAGCGAGCGGCTCGCCCGCCCCGTCAACAAGAACGTGGTGCGCGTGGACCGTGAGCTCGATGATCCGCTGCCGCCCGAGGCCACCCAGCTCGACGCCGTGGTGAGCAACATCATCTACCACGACAGCGTGTGGCTGGGGACCGACCGCGCGAAGATGAACGCGGCCATCTTCCGCGCGCTCAAGCCGGGCGGTGTCTACGTCGTCCTCGACTCGAGCGCGAAGCCCGGAACCGGTGTGAACGACGCGCAGACGCTGCACCGCATCGACGAGCAGACCGTGCGCTCCGAGGTGCTCGCCGCTGGCTTCCAGCTCGGGGCCGAGAGCGACGTGTGGCGCAACCCGGAGGACACCCGGGACTGGAACTCCAGCCCGAAGGCCGCGGGTGAGCGCCGTGGCACCAGCGACCGCTTCGCGCTGAAGTTCGTCAAGTCGCGCTGAGCCGCTCCCGTTCGCGCGCTGGGAGGCTCAAAAGCCCAGCGTGCGGATGGCCTGACGGATGGTGTCGGCGCTGCGCCGCAGGCCCTCTCGCTCCGAGTCGCTCAAGGGCAGCTCCAGCACCGCCTCCACGCCCTTGCGGTTGACGATGCTCGGCACGCTCAGACACACGTCGGTGATGCCGAGGTAGCCGTCCATGCGCGAGCTCACGGGCAGCACCCGCTGCTCGTCGTGCAGCACCGACTCGAGAATCTGCACCGTGGCCAGGCCGATGGCGTAGTTGGTGGCGCCCTTGCCCTTGATGATGTGGTAGGCGGCGTTGCGCACGTTGTCGAAGATGCGGGTGCGGTCCTCGTCCGTCACCCGCGCGCGTCCGGGCACCGCCCACTGCAGGAGGGGCACGCCGCCCACCGACGCCGAGCTCCACAGCGGAAGCTCCGAGTCCCCGTGCTCGCCCGCGATGAAGGCGTGCACGTTCTGCACCGCCACGTTGAGGTGGCGCGCCAGCAGGAAGCGGAAGCGCGAGGAGTCCAGCACCGTGCCGCTGCCGAACACGCGCCGCGCCGGCTGCCCGCTCAGCTTCTGCACCACGTACGTCAGCACGTCCACCGGGTTGGTCACCACCAGCAGCAGCGCATCCGGCGCCACCTTCAGCAGCTGCGGCACCAGCGAGCGGCACAGCTCCACGTTCTCGCCCGCCAGCTCCATCCGCGTCTGCCCCGGTTTCTGCTTGGCCCCCGCGGTGATGACCACCACGTCCGCGCCCGCGCAGACGTTGAGGTCGTCCGAGCCCTCCAGCGTGGCCATGGGGACGAACTGCAGTCCGTGGTTGAGGTCGAGCACCTCGGCGTCCACCTTGGCCCGGTTGACGTCGTAGAGGGCGAGCTGCCGGGCCACGCCACGAATCATGGCGGCATAGGCGATGGTGGCCCCCACCGCGCCGGCTCCGATGATGGCAATCTTGTTCACGCGCTCAGGCATAGGCGGCGCAGCCAAGCACAGCCGGGCGTCATGGCTCCAGGTTCCTGGCCGCCTGCCGTCGAGCCGACGACGGGACACGCGTTCGTGACCGACACTTCCGGGGGCGGTGACCTCGTGGGGCCACCGCCCCCTCCCTCACGCGGCGGCCGAGGGCCGGCACTCGGCGACGAGCGCCGCCACCGCCTCCTCCCAGGACAGGTCGCGCTGCTCTCCGTCCCGCCGCCGCAGCCGCACGGCGTTCTTCTCCACCTCGCGATTGCCCACCACCACGAGCCACGGCACACCGGCCTGGTGTGAGTCGACGATCTTCCGCGAGAGCGACTCGGCCCGCGCATCCACGCTCACGCGGCAGCCCAGCTCGCGCAGCTTCGCGGCGAAGCGCCCGGCGTACCCGGCGGCCGACTCGCCCACCGGGGCCACCACCACCTGCTCCGGCGCCAGCCACGCGGGCAGCGCGCCCCCGTGGTGCTCCAGCAGGATGCCGATGAAGCGCTCCAGGCTTCCGAGCATCGCGCGGTGGAGCATCATCGGCCGGCGCTTCTGTCCCGAGGCGTCCACGTAGCTCAGGTCGAAGCGCTCGGGCAGCACGAGATCGAGCTGGATCGTCCCGCACTGCCAGGCCCGGCCGAGCCGGTCCTTCAGCACGAACTCCAGCTTGGGCCCGTAGAAGGCGCCCTGGCCCGGTTGCATGAGGCAGTGGAGGCCCGCCTGTTTCGCGGCCTCGAGCAGCAGCGATTCGGCCAGATCCCACACCTCGTCACTGCCGGCGCGCTGGGCGGGGCGGCTGGAGAAGGCCACCTCCACGTGCTCGAAGCCGAAGTCGGCATAGAAGGCGTGGAGCGAGCGGCAGAAGCGGAAGACCTCCTCGCGCATCTGCTCCTCGGCACAGAAGACGTGGCCATCGTCTTGCGTGAACTGGCGCAGGCGGAACAGGCCGTGGAGCGCTCCGCCCGGCTCGTTGCGGTGCACGAGCCCGAACTCACCCAGCCGCAGGGGCAGGTCGCGGTAGCTGGGCGCCATGCGCTGCACGAGCTGGATGTGGCCCGGGCAGTTCACCGGCTTCACCGCGAGGTGCCGCCCGCCCTCGTCGGCGAGCTGGAACATGTTCTCGCGGAAGTTCTCCCAGTGGCCGCTGCGCTCCCAGATGGGCTGGGCGAGGATTTGCGGCGTCCTCACTTCGCTGTAGCCCTCGCGTTGCATCTGCAACCGGACACGGCTCTCGATGAGCCGGTAGAGCAGGTAGCCGCGCGAGTGCCAGAAGACCATGCCGGGCGCCTCCTCCTGCAGGTGGAAGAGGTCCAGTCGCTGGCCAAGGGAACGGTGATCGTGTTCGTCGAGCATTGCAGTCTCCGAGTCGGGACAAGAGGCCAACCGGTCGGAGCACTGAGCGCTTGCACGGACGCCCCGGCCGGTGAAGGCGGGGCAGGGAACCGTGCGTCCGTCAGCTCACGACACGCACGAGTCCGCTCCCGCCGGTGTTGGTGGCGGTGGTGGTCGTCGTGGTCGTGGCGAACGAGAAGCTCACGCGCTGCAAGGTGCGCGTGGGCGTTTTTTTTGTCAAGCCGGGTTCCGAAGACTGTCCGGCCGCCGTGCAACGCGCTCGGCGGCCGGTGCGAGGGTTTCGTCAGGCTCGCCGCTACGCACCCGTCCTTTGCAACTCCATGAGCCGCGCCACCGTGCGGCGTGCCCCCATGGCCCGGGCGTAGTCGAGCGCCGAACGCTTGTCTGCATCCGTTTGCTCGAGCGCCGCGCCGCGCGAGAGCAGCAGCTCGAGCACCTCCAGCCGGTCGAACATGGCCGCGAACATGGGGGCCCGGTGTCATTGCGACCATCGCGCCCTACGTGCTGCCCGAGGTTGTCCCCTCCCTGGTGAAGCAGTACCCCCGGCTGCGGATCCGCCTGCGCGAGGACAAGACGGAGCTGCTCGTGCGTGCCCTCGAGGAGGGACGGTTGGACGCGGCCCTGCTGGCGCTCGTCCCCGAGCTGGGCGACCTGGAGCACGCCGTCATCGCCGAGGATCCGTTCGTCGTCGCGGTGCCTCCGGGGCACGCGCTGGCGAAGAAGAAGCAGGTGCAGCTCGGGGCCTCGGCGAAGCGCTCCTGACGGAGGGGGACCTCCGGGCGCGTTTTCCCGCAACTGGTCCGATGGTCGTACCAGTCCGCGAAAAATGCGCCCGGGAGGGGCAGGGGTTCAGCGCACCGGGTACGTCAGGCGGAGCCGGGTGATGCGTCGGTCGAGGTCCGATGGACGTCCGGCCTGGCTCGTCGGCGGCTCTGGGGGGCACCATGCATTTCGAGCTCGAAGCATTCCTCGGTCGTTACCAGTTCCCGTGGATGATCGCCGTTCTCGTCTTGCTGCTCGTGCTCGAGACCTACCGGCCTCTCGTCCGGGAGCGGCGCGGGCGCCTCGTCCGCGGATTGCGCCACGGAGGGCTCTTCCTCCTGGGCCTCGGGGTCTTCGGCTTCATCATCGTCCTCACGAACACCCTGGCCGTGAGCGCCGCGGAGCATCACTTCGGTCTGCTCAACCGGGTGTCCCTGCCGGGCCCGGTCCACGTCGTGCTCGGGTTGCTCGTGCTCGACCTCGGGTCCTATGGCCGGCACGTGCTCTCGCACAAGGTGCCGCTCCTGTGGCGCCTGTACCGCGTCCACCACAGCGATCCGGAGCTGGATGTGACCACGCTCTTCCGGTTTCATCCCCTCGAGAGCCTCCTGGTGCTGCTCGGCCAGCTCGTGACGGTCGTGGCGTTCGGAGTCCCCGTGCTGGCGCTCCTCCTCTACGCCGTGCTCAACCTGACCTCGGAGTTGCTCCAGCACGCGAACCTCCGTCTGCCCGCCCGGGTAGACCGGTGGCTGTCGTGGGTGTTCACGAGCCCGGGCATGCACCATGTCCACCACTCGCGCCATGTCGAGCAGACCGACACCCATTACGCCGCCCTGTTCGCGTAGTGGGATCGGCTGTTCGGCACGTACCGCATGCCCCCCGAGGAGATGGATATCGAGCTCGGTCTCGCGGAGTTCGATGCGCCCCGGTACCAATCCTTCCGCGGGTTGATGGTGACTCCGTTCATCACGCCCGAGCCCACTCCCGCGCCTCAGCGCACCGAGTACGTCAGTCGCATCGGCTGACCGTTGCGCTCCACCTCCAGCTCCAGGCGCGGGGACTCGCGCATCTTCTGGTAGGCCTCGAGTCCGCGCTCCACGCTGTCGAGCGAGAGCCCGTTGATGCGCTGCAGGACGTCCCCGTTCTGGAGGCCGATCCGGCTGTAGAGCGAGTCGGGCCGGATGGAGAACATCTTGAACCCCTGGGGCTTGCCGTCGCGGAAGGAGGGGACGACGCGCGCCTGCATCATGAGCTCGTTGGGGTTGGCGAGCGCCTTGTCCAGGTCGTTGCGCGAGACCTCGTAGCTCTGTGGCCCGAGCTGGCGGACGTCGATAGCGGGCTTCGCGCCTGAAGCCACTGGAGGCAGGGTGGCTTTCGGGTCCATGCCCTGGGGCGCCGCGTCCGTCGCCGTCGGGCCGATGTACTCCACCCGCCCCGAGTTCAAGAGCAGCACCCGGGTGCGCTCGATGGCGATGACTTGTGCTCCCTGGAGGTCACCGCCCATCCAGATCGAGCGCGTGCGGTGCGTGGCGCCCTCGTACACGGAGGCGAAGGTGGCCGAGGGGTGGGTGCCCATCATCGTGCCCAACAGCCTGAGGCCCAGCGTGTTCGGCGTGGGCTCGTCTCCGGACGTGGAAGCGGGGATGACCTTCTCGCGCAATTTGTCCGGCAGCCCGAGGTAGCGGGCGAGCGGCGCCAGGGCCAGGGGCGTCGCCAGCTCCTCCTGGGGCCGCTTCGTCCGGGGTGCTTCTTCCTGGAGCGAGGGCGGGGGCTGGAGCCAGGCGTCCAGCACCGAGCTCACCGCATGGGCCATCACCAGGCAGGTGCATGCGGCGGTGACGAGGGTGAGTGCACGGAACGTGGGACGGAGGAGGGTGGACATCGGAGGTCTCCCGGAAGCGAGCGTGGATGCCGGTGCACAGAGCAAGGCCGGGACCAACGCGCGCACCAGGGGCCTCTCCAGAGGGAAGAGGGGGGTCCTTCGTCCCGTGCCGCTCGCCGCGAGCACGACAAGCTGTCAGTTGTGGCAAGCGGAGCGTGACAGCCCGTCCCCATCCGCTAGCCTCCCGGGAATGCTCACCGAGGTCAGCGCGGGGCCCTATACGATTCGAGGTATTTCGGTCGGCGGCGTGTACACGTCGCTCCAGGTGCCGGAGCTCGGCGTCGTGCTCGATGCCGGTGTGCCCATCCGCTCCTTCGCCGGCACGGATCGCATCTTCTTGAGCCACGGCCACTCCGACCACGCGAGCGCGCTCGGCTCGCTGCTCGGCATCCGGACGCTCATCGGCAAGGGGCCTCCCCAGGTGTTCCTGCCCGCGGAGATCGAAGCCCCCGTGCGCGAGTCGCTCGCCGTCCAGGGCCGCCTGCACCGCATGTCCACGGACATCGAGACCGTCCCCATGAATCCGGGCGACACGCAGCACCTCGGGCACGGGCTGTGGGTGCGCGCCTTCCGCACGCATCACTCGGTGCCCTCGCTCTGCTACCAGTTCTTCCGCCGCGTCTCGAAGCTCAAGCCCGAGTTCCAGTCGCTCCCCCCCGAGGAGATCGGCCGGCGGCGCAGGGCCGGTGAGCCCCTCTTCGACGAGGTGGACCGGCTCGAGCTCTCCTATGCCACCGACACGCTCTCGCGCGTGCTGGAGACCGCTCCCTCGCTGCTCGAGAGCCGGGTGCTGATTCTCGAGTGCACGTTCATCGATCCCAAGCGCACCGTGCAGGATGCCCAGGAGCGCTTGCACATCCACCTCGATGAAATTCTCGCCCGGGCCGAGCGCTTCCAGAACGAGGCCCTCGTGCTCATGCACTTCAGTCAGGCCTACCACCCCGATGAGGTGCACTCCGTGATTCAGGCCCGTGTCCCCGAGAGCCTGCGGGAGAGGTTACGGATTTTCGCTCCCACCTCGGGCCGCTGGTTCGGGTGAACGGGGGTTGTGGCTCCATTGCCGCGCCGTGGTCCTCGGGACACGCTCGCTCCGTGTGGGAACTCGCTCCCGGTGTCCCGATGTGCCGGAAAGACGGGGCTTTGCAGCAGCCGGGCGAGCATGTTTCCACCTCGAACCCGCCTGCTCTCGGCTGGCATCCCGCGTGCTGTAGTCCCCTGACAAGGAGGAATCCAAAGTCATGGGCAAGCGCGTCGGTGTTCTGATGGGTGGTTGGGGCGAGGAGCGGGAGATTTCCTTGAAGACCGGTGAGGCCGTCGTGGCGGCCCTCGAGGCGCGTGGCCATTCGGTGAGCCGCGTCTTCGCCGGCCCTGGTCTGGACCGCGCCCTGCGCTCGGCCGAGCTCGACGTGGCCTTCGTCGCCCTCCACGGCCGCATGGGCGAGGACGGCAAGGTGCAGGGCCTGCTCGAGCTCATGGGCCTGCCCTATACGGGCTCGGGCGTGCTCGCCTCCGCGCTCGCCATGAACAAGCCCATGGCCAAGAAGCTCTTCCGCCTCCACAACCTCCCCACGCCCCAGGGCTACCGCGTGGGCCGCACGGACGTCTCCCGCGCCCTGGAACTCCACGGCGACCTCGGCTTCCCCTGCGTGGTGAAGCCCGCGTGCGGCGGCTCCTCCGTGGGCCTCTCCCTGGTGCGCGAGCCCGAGGCGCTCGTCTCCGCCGTGGCCCTGGCCTGCCGCTTCGGCGGCGAGGCCCTCGTGGAGCGCATGGCCCGTGGCCGCGAAGTGACGGTGGGCATCGTGGGTGACGAGGTGCTCGGCACCTGTGAGATCGCCACCCCGCGCGAGGGCTTCGACTACGACGCCAAGTACAAGGGCGGCTCGCGCTACTTCCTCCCCGCGCGCCTGTCCCCCACGCGCCTGTCCAACGTGGAGTCGCTCGCGCTCGCCGCCTATCGCGCCCTGGGCTGCCGCGGTTATGGCCGGGTGGACCTCATCTGCTCGGAGGACGAGAACGACGTCATCCTCGAGGTGAACACCCTGCCGGGGATGACGCCCGTCAGCCTCCTGCCGAAGATCGCGGCCCAAAAGGGTCTCGATTTCCCCGCGCTGGTGGAGCGGATCCTGTCGCTCGCCACCCGCGACGAGGTGGACGTGGCCGAGGCGCCCCTGGCCCCCGAGGTGCCCCTGGCCGTGCCCTCCGCGCTGCCCCAGCGCGCCGCGAGCTGAGGCGGGGAAGACCTCGGAGGCCGCGGGTTTGCTCGGCCTCCCAGGGCTCCACGCCCGGTCCTGGTACCGACAACCATTTGACAGTCACCTGACGCGTCCCTATTGTCCGGCGCTCGTTGCCGCCCGGATAAGACAAACCCTTGTCATTCCGGACACATACGAGGCGGGGGGCTCCGCTCGGCCGGGTTCGGCGGTCCGTGTGGGTCGGTTTTTCTACTCCGCCGAGCAGGGTAAGGACCGCGGCGACTTCACCCGCGGTAGGGGCCAGGTCAGATGACCACCGTCGAGACCATCTTCTTGGGCGTGTACTTCGGCGTCCTGTGCGTGCTTGCGGTCTATGGATCGCACCGCTACCGGATGGCGTATCTGTACTACCGCCACAAGTTCAAGCTGCCGACTCCCAAGGGGGCTCTGCCGGCGCTGCCCCGCGTCACCATCCAGCTGCCCATCTTCAACGAGATGTACGTGGTGGAGCGGCTGGTGGAGTCGGTGTGCCGCATCGACTACCCGCGTGAGCTGCTGGAGATCCAGGTGCTGGACGACTCCACGGACGAGACGTGTGGCATCGCCCGCGCGTGCGTGGAGCGCCACCGGCAGAAGGGCCACGACATCGTCTACATCCACCGCGTCAACCGCCAGGGCTTCAAGGCGGGCGCGCTGGAGAACGGCCTGCTGACGGCCAAGGGCGAGTACGTGGCGGTGTTCGACGCGGACTTCGTGCCCACGCCGGACTTCCTGCTGCGCACGGTGCCCTTCTTCGCCGACTCCAAGGTGGGCATGGTGCAGGTGCGCTGGGGCCACCTCAACCGCGAGTACTCCATCCTCACCCAGGCCCAGAGCATCTTCCTCGACGGCCACTTCATCATCGAGCACACCGCGCGCAACCGCTCGGGCTGCTTCTTCAACTTCAACGGCACGGCGGGCATCTGGCGCCGCGTCACCATCTCGGACGCGGGCGGCTGGCAGCACGACACCCTCACCGAGGACCTGGACCTGAGCTACCGCGCCCAGGTGAAGGGCTGGCAGTTCATCTTCCTGCCCGAGGTCGTCTCGCCGGCCGAAGTGCCCGTGGAGATGAACGCCTTCAAGAGCCAGCAGCACCGCTGGGCCAAGGGCTCCATCCAGACGGCGCGCAAGCTGCTGCCGATGATTCTCAAGAGCGACCTGCCCTTCGCCGTCAAGCGCGAGGCCTTCTTCCACCTCACCAACAACCTGGCCTACCTGTTGATGGTGGTGCTCAGCGCCCTCATGCCGCTGTCCATGGTGGTGCGCTTCCAGCACGGCCTGTACGGCACGCTCTTCCTGGACCTGCCCTTCTTCCTGAGCGCCACCGCCAGCGTGTGCGCCTTCTACGTCGCCGCCCAGCGTGAGCGCGGCGCCAGGGGCTGGGAGCGGGTGAAGTACCTGCCCTTCCTCATGAGCCTGGGCATCGGCCTGGCCATCAACAACGCCCGCGCCGTGCTCGAGGCGCTCCTGGGCCAGCAGTCCGGCTTCACCCGCACCCCGAAGACGGGCGCCGAGGGCAAGAAGCTCGCCGTCGTCAAGAAGAGCTACCGCGGCGACAAGACCTGGATGCCCATCCTCGAGCTGTCCTTCGCGGCCTACTTCACCGGCGCGCTGTGGTTCGCCATCGACAAGCACATCTACAGCTCGGTGCCCTTCATCCTGCTGTTCCAGCTCGGCTTCCTGTACGTCGGCGTCTCCAGCCTCCTGCAGGGCCGCCTGAAGTTCAGCGAGTCCGCTCCCGCTCCCGTCAAGGTCAGCGAGGAGCAGACCCGCCGCGCCGCGTAGCCGGGCGCTCAGTGCCCCGCCGGAGTCCCCGCGTCTCCCGTCGTGGGGACTCCCGCATCCGGGGTCCCCGCATCCGGGGTCCCCGCGTCCGGGGCTCCCCGCAGCAGCCGCTGCTCCTTCCACACCGGCTTGGGGCCACTCGCCGCCGGCTTGCAGTCCTCGTCCACCGCCGTCGAGGCCACCGAGCGCAGCGTCAGCCCCTGCTCGTCACACACCGTCGCCTGCGTGGGGAAGCGCACCGGGCACTCGGTCCCCGTGCGCGAGAACGTCGTCGCCCGCGTCTCCCCCACGAAGCCGTCCGGTGTCCGGTTCAGCACGATGCGCACCGCCGTCCCCCCGTCCGTCCGCACCTCCCCGCCCTCGCGAGCACGCGCCAGCGTCAGCGTCAAGGTGCCCCCGTCATCCTCCCCGAGGTACCGGAACGCGGGGTTGTCCGTATGGTGGTACTCGCCTGCCTGGCCGCGCTCGCACCCCGGCGGCACCCGGATGGGCGGCGCCGCCGAGGGCAGGGCAGGGGTCCGGGCCGGACAGGCCGTGAGGGCGGCGGCGAGGCCACCCGCTACAATCCAGGGAATCGGTCGTGACATGGGGCGGCCATCCTCCCCCAACCCGTCCCCCGGGTGGACTCCTGTTTGACCCCTCTGTCCCGACTCTCTAACCTTTGTCCCCGTCATGCTCCTGCGCCGCGCCTTCCTGATCGCATTGGTCCTCTGCCTCGCCGCGCCTGCTTCCGCCTTCGCGCAGGGCATGGACGACATGCTCGCCCCCCTCACCTCGTCCAAGGGCAAGGGGAAGGGCAAGGGCAAGGGCAAGACCACCCCTCCCCGCACGCCCAAGACTCCGAAGACGTCGAAGACGGCCAAGGGCTCGAAGACGGGCAGGGGCAAGGGCGGCAAGCAGCAGCTCGCCACCCCCGAGCCCGAGCCCCAGGAGCAGCAGACTCCGGCCGCTCCGGCGGATGAGCTCCTCGCGCCGCTCGTCAAGAAGACCGAGCTGCTCGTGAAGCTCAATGCCCCCGTGCGCGGCGCGCGCCTGTTCGTCGATGACAAGGACCTTGGCCCGATTCCGAAGACGGGCCTCGAGGTGACTCCCGGCGAGCACACCGTGGTGGTGCGCCGGATGGGCTACCGCGACTTCTCCCGGCGCGTCACCGCCGCCGAGGGCGAGTCCACCGAGGTGGGCGTGCTGATGGAGGCCACCGTGGCCTTCGTGTCCGTGAAGGCCGATGTGCCGGGCTCGCGCGTGCTCATCAACGGCGAGGACAAGGGCACGGTTCCGCTCGACGGCGTGATGCTGCCGCCTGGCACCCACGACATCGTCGTCCAGCGCGAGGGCTTCCGCCCCGAGACGCAGCGCATCGCCGTGCGCGCCGGCAAGGAGTACACCGTCGACGTCAACCTGCGCCCGGAGGCCGTGGCCAGCGCCGACGAGCCCCGCAAGCCGCACCTCACGCCGAGCACCACCCAGTCGCCCTCGCCGCTCACCCAGCAGACGCCGTCCGTGTCGAGCGACACGCCGCTCACCAAGCGCTGGTACTTCTGGGCCGGCGTGGGCGCCGTCGTCACCGCCGCCGCCGTGGGCACCGTGGTCGCCACCTCCTCGCAGCCGCTGGATCCGAACAAGGTCTGCGGCGGCACCTGCGACGGTGTCATCAACCGCCCGACAGGCGGCGGGTTGTTCCAGTTCTGAGCCTCGGAGGACGCGGGTGTAACATCCCCGCCATGTCCTCACTCCTGCGTCGCTGGCCGCTGTTGGCGCTGCTGCTCGTGCCTGGGGTCGCTCCCGCCGCGGACTTCGTCCCTCCCGAGGTGCAGTTCTCCCTCCAGCACCTCAAGTCCGAGGAGAAGGCCCGCGCCGCTCAGGCGCTCGGGCCCCTGGAGGAGCTGCCGCGCTACCAGGTGCAGCTCGAGGTGGACCCCAAGGCGCGCAAGGTGACGGGCCACCTGCGGGTGGAGCTGACCGTGCGCAAGGCGCCACTGGAGGCCGTCCACCTGCGCGTCACGCCCAATGCGTTCAACCCGCAGGTGGCGCTCTCGGAAGTGAAGGTGAACGGGCAGCCCGTGAAGCTGCAGCACCCCGAGGACAGCCTCTACCGCGCCCCGCTCGCGAGCCCCGTGGCCCCGGGCAATCCGGTGGTGGTGGAGCTCGACCTCGAGGCGCGCGTGCCTCGCGCGGCGCCGGGCTCGAACTCGCTGCTGGGCTCGCTGGGCGCGGCGGGTGGGGCAGGGGACTACGGCGCCTTCGCCGCCATGGATGACTTCATGAGCCTGGTGGGCGTGGTGCCCCTGGTGCCTCCGCTCGATGCGAGCGGCAACCCCTGGGCGGGCCCCACCGGCGTGGGCGACCTGGCGCTGTACGAGCCCTCGAACGTGCTCGCCAACATCATCGTCCCCGCGGGCTGGAAGGTGTTCGCCACGGGCGTCGCCATGGGCGAGCTGCCCCAGAAGGACGGCCGCGTGCGCTTCAGCTTCGCCGCGGGCGCCGTGCGCGACTTCCCCGTGTTCGCCTCGCGCGGCTATCAGAGCGCCACCACGACGGTGAATGGCGTCACCGTGGAGAGCTACTTCGCCGCCCGGGACACCGTGGTGGGCAAGCGCGTGCTGACGTACGCCAGTGACGCGCTCACCGAGTTCGAGCGGCACCTCGGCCCGCTGCCCTTCAAGTCCTTCCGCGTGGTGGAGGCCCCGCTGTCCGGAGGCGCGGGCGGCATGGAGTTCCCCGGGCTCGTCACGGTGGGCACGGCGCTCTACCGCGGGGTGGGGGACCCCAACAGCGCGCTCGAGGGCATGCCGGGCATGGGGCAGATGCAGAGCCTGCTGCAGTCCATGGGTGGGGACACGGCGCCGCTCGCGCAGCTCGGCAAGACGCTGGAGCGCACGCTCGAGTTCACCGTGGCCCACGAGGTGGCGCACCAGTACTTCGCGGGGCTGGTGGGCTCGGATCCGATCAACGCGCCGGTGGTGGACGAGTCGCTCGCCCAATACGCGGCGGTGCTCTACATGGAGTGGAAGCACGGGAAGGCGGTGGCCGAGCAGGTGCGGCAGGAGTCGCTCGTGTCGGCCTACCACCTGTTCCGGCTCTCGGGAGGCAAGGACGCGGCGGCGGACCGGCCCACGTCGGCCTTCGACGACTCGATGCAGTACGGCGCACTGGTGTACGGCAAGGCGCCGCTGCTGCACCACGCCTCGCGCAAGCTGATGGGGGACGAGGCCTTCTTCAAGGGCCTGCGCTCCTACGTGGACACGTACCGCTTCAAGTGGTCGTGCACGGACTGCTTCACCAAGGAGCTGGCCAAGGCGAGCCCCTCGAAGGCCGCGGAGCTCGAGCGCCTGCGCGTGCGCTGGTGGAAGGAGGCCCATGGTGACGAGGACCTCGGCAAGGCGAACATGGGCGCGCTCCTGGGGGCCGGGGTGGATGGGGAGTCGTTGGACCCGGAGACGCTCAAGCTGATGGAAGAGCTGCTGCCGGGCCTGATGAAGGAGCAGGAGTAGGCCATGCCCAGGTACATCGCCCTGCTGCGCGGCATCAACGTCGGTGGCAACAAGAAGGTCCCCATGGCCCAGCTCCGCGAGCTGATGGAGGGCCTCGGCTACACCGACGTCGCCACGCTGCTCCAGAGCGGCAACGCCGTCTTCACGAGCAAGGAGAAGAGCCCGGCCAAGGTCGGCAGACAGCTCGAGGTGGCCATCGCCAAGGAGTTCGGCTTCGAGGTCTCCGTCGTCATCCGCACGCGGGACGAGCTGGCCGCGGCCATCCAGGCCAACCCGCTGTCCGGCGCCGAGGACGACCCGTCCCACTTCCTCGTGACGTTCCTGTCCGACGCCCCCGAGCCGAAGAAGCTCGAGGCGATTGATCCGAAGGCGTACCTGCCCGACGAGTTCCGCGTGGTCGGGCGCGAAATCTACGCCCGGTTCCCCAAGGGCATCGGGGACTCGAAGCTCGCCACTGTGCTCGGCGGGCCGCGCCTGGGCGTCACTCCGACGGCCCGCAACTGGAACACCGTCCTCAAGCTGCTGGAGCTCGCCGATAGCTGAGCCCCATCGTCGAGCCGTGCCGCTAGTCGAACAGCGCCTGGACGAACTCGCGGGGCTCGAAGCGGCGCATGTCGGCGACCTTCTCGCCGACGCCCACCCACACCACGGGCAGCTTCAGCTCGTCGCAGATGCCGATGATGACGCCGCCCTTCGCGGTGCCGTCCAGCTTCGTCAGCGCGATGGCCGTCACGCCCACCGCCTCGTGGAATTGCTTGGCCTGCTGGATGGCGTTCTGCCCGTTCGTTGAGTCCAGCACCAGCAGCACCTCGTGGGGAGCCCCGGGAAGCGCCTTGTCGACCACGCGCTTCACCTTCTTGAGCTCGTCCATCAGGTTCACCTTCGTGTGCAGCCGGCCCGCCGTGTCCGCGATGACCACGTCGGCTCCCGACTCCCTCGCCTTCTTGATGGCCTCGAAGATGACCGAGCTCGGATCCGCGCCCTCGGCGCCCTTCACCAGCTCGGCCTTCGCGCGGTCCGCCCAGACGTCGAGCTGCTCGGTGGCGGCGGCGCGGAACGTGTCGCCCGCGGCCAGCACCACCTTCTTGCCCTGGCCCGTCAGCTTCGCCGCCAGCTTGCCAATCGTCGTCGTCTTGCCCGCTCCGTTCACGCCCACCACCATCACCACGTGCGGCGGGCCTCCGCCCTCGAGCGTGCGCGGCACCGGCAGATCCACGATGCGCGTCACCTCCTCGCGGATGAGCCCCTTGATGCGGTCCGCGTCGCTCAGCTCGTTGCGCTTGAGCTTCTCGCGCGCCACCTCCACCAGGCTGGACGCCGTGCGCACGCCGATGTCCGCCGTGAAGAGGATTTCCTCCATCTCCGCCAGCACCGACTCGTCCACCTTGCGGTTGGAGCCGAACAGCCCGTTGAGCCGCGCCATGAAGCCCTGGCTGCGCGTCTTGTCCAGGCCCTGCGCCAGCGTCCGGCCCGCCTCGGCTTCAATCTTGGCGCGCGCCGCCGCCTCCTCCGCGCGACGGGCCTCCTCGGCCGCCGCCGCCTCGTGGGCCTTCTCCTCCGCCAGCAGCCGCTCGGCCTCCTCGCGCTCGCGCTTGCGCCGCTCCTTCGCCTCGTCGTCCGCCGCCTTCTTCGCGCGGTACTCGGCGCGCTTCTCCTCCTCCTCGCGCTCCTTGAGGGCCCGGATCTCGGCCTCCAGCCGGGCGCGCTCGGCGGCGTCCGTGGTGGCCTTCGCGGCGCGGGTGGCCTCCTCGCGCTGGCGGGCGAGCGCCTCGGCGCGGGCGTGAATCTCCTCCGCCTCGCGCAGCCTCGCGAGCTCCGCCTCCGAGGGCGGCAGCTCCACGCGCAGCTCCGGCCGCTCCGCCGGAAGCTCGGGCTTCTCCTTCCCGGGAGGCACGGGCGGCTTGCCGGGCACCTCGGGGCGCTTCTTGAAGAAGAGCTTGCGCGCGGCCGCCACCATCAGCGCCACGAGCAGCACCGAGAGGCCCACGCCCACCACCGTGCCCACGGGGCTGCCCTCGGGCGGCGGCGTGCCCGTCTCCGGCACCCCGGGCTGCGTCTGGGGCGGCTCCTGGGGCGGGGTGGGCTGCGGCGACGGCGCCTGCGCGAGGACGAAGGGGAGGGCGGTGGGCGTCTTCATGGCGCGCACCGCATACCTCAAGATGCCCCCCGAGTCCTTCCATCTTCGCCCTGAACCCCGGCCCGGGCGGCTCGGGGGCAGGGCATTGAACGCTTCAGCCGGCCCGGCGGAGCCCCTTCACTGCCGGTCGGCGACCAGCACCGACGTCAGGTAGAACAGGCGCCCCGGCCTGGGCTTGCCGGGCAGCCGCGAGCCCACCTCGTCCATGAGCGAGCCGATGAAGTGGATGTTCTTGGGGAAGATGAGCGCGGCCTGGGCCCGGAAGAGCACCGTGGCGTCGACCGTGTCCCCGTTGCGGTGGAAGTGCAGCTCGCGCATGCACTTGGCATCCCCGTCGGCTTCGTGCTGGGGCCGCGACGTGTTGGGGATGGTGATGACCGCCCGCTTCGAGGCGGGATACCGGGTGAGGCAGTCGACCACGTTGTCGAGCTTCTCGCGCATGCCCTCCCGGTAGTCGCCCTGGCTGCCTCCGCGCTGGTCGGAGAACCAGCGGCGCTGCTCCGGCCGCAGCTCGAGTCCCAGGTTGTACGCCGTGTACGCCTCCAGCGCGTCCCGGGAGAACAGCTCGGTCTCCACCAGCCAGTCATCCATCTGGATGTCCTGGTGGAAGTTGCGGACGATTGTCCCGCCCTTCGTCAGCTCGGTCATCAACTGCCAGACGCCACGACAGGTGCGCGCCTCGTTCATGTGGGGCCTCACAAGCCAAAACAGATGCTCTTCACTTCCAGGAACTCATCCAGGCAGCCCAGGCCGCCTTCCCGGCCGAGGCCCGATTGCTTGATGCCGCCGAAGGGCACCTCGGGCGCGCAGATGGAGGCGGTGTTGGCGCCCACCATGCCGGCCTCCAGCTCCTCGGCCATCCGCCACAGCCGGCCCGTCCGCTCCGTATAGACATAGGCAGACAGGCCCGCCTCGGTCTCGTTGGCCCGCGCGATGACCTCGTCCTCGGTGGTGAAGCGGTACACCGGCGCCACCGGGCCGAAAATCTCCGTCTGGTAGAGCCGCATCGCGGGCGTCACATCCCGCAGCACCGTCGGCTCGTAGAAGAGCCCGCCCCGGGCCGCCCGCCGGCCGCCCGTCACCGCCCGGGCTCCCTGGGCGAGCGCCTCGTCCACCACGGAGGCCACCTTGGCCACGGCCCGCTCGTTGATGAGCGGCCCCACCTGCGTCTCCGGCTCGAGGCCCGTGCCCAGCCGCAACCGGGCCACCCGGGCGGCGAGCTCCTCGACGAACCGGTCATACAGGGCGTCCTGCACGAAGAACCGGTTGGCGCCGATGCAGATCTGCCCGCTGTTGTAGAAGCGCGCGCCCACGGCGGCGTCGGCGGCCCGGGCGAGGTCCGCGTCCTCGAACACGATGAAGGGCGCGTTGCCACCCAGCTCCAGCGCGACCTTCTTCACGGTGCTCGCGGCCTTGGCCATGAGCGTCCGGCCCACCGCGATGGAGCCGGTGAACGAGACCATGTGGATGCGGGGATCCGTCGCCAACACCTCGCCCACCTCGCCCGGACTCGAGCAGGGGACGACATTCAACACGCCGGCGGGGAGACCGGACTCGGCGGCCAGCTTCGTGAGGGCCAGGGCGATGAGGGGGGTGAGCTCCGAGGGCTTGAGCACCACGGTGCACCCGGCGGCGATGGCGGCACCGCACTTCACCACCACGGCGGCGGCGGGGAAGTTCCACGGGGTGATGGCCGCGACCACGCCCACCGGCTGTTTGACGGTCAGGTTGCGCACCTCGCCGCCGTTGACCGGCAGCGTGTGGCCGTGCACCCGCCGGGCCTCCTCGGCGAACCACTTCAGGGAGGTGGCGCATTGGTCGATCTCCCCCAGCGCCTCCCGCAGCGGCTTGCCCTGCTCCCAGGTGAGGATGTGGGCCAGGTCCTCGCGGGCTGCGAGGAGCACCTGGGCCCAGGCCTCGACGCGCCGGGCCCGCTCGTGGGCGGGGGTGCGCCGCCAGCCGGGGAGCGCCCGAGCCGCCGCGGCCACCGCGTTCCGGGCCGCCTGGGCCCCCAGGTCGGCGACCTCGGCGATGACCGAGCCATCGCTGGGATTCCGGACCGGGAAGCGTGTCTCCCCGGCGAGCCACTCGCCGCCAATCCACGCACCGGGGGCCAGCAGCTCCCGACGTTCAATCATCCGCATGGTCATTCCCCTTAGAAGAGGGCGCCTTCGGCCCGCTGCGCCTCACGCACCTGGGCCCAGCGCTCGCGCAGGAACTGCTGGTGCACCGCCACGGCGTCCACGTCCTCGGAGACGAGCCCCTCGGGCATTCGCCGGTAGTTCGCCCCGGGCCGGCGGCTGGCCTCGGTGCGCGCGAAGTGCACCGCCTGGAAGTCGAAGCTGCGCAGCCCCGCCATCCGCCGCGGCTGCTCCAGCGTGGGCACGCGGTGGCGCATGCGCACGTTGTCGAACACCAGCACGTCCCCAGGCCGCGAGGGGGGAGAGGCCTCCTTCCCCGTCAGCGTGTCGCGCAGCACCGTGCCCTGGCACTCGCCCTGGTTCTCGTTGGAGAGCGTCAGAATCACCACCAGCCGAGGCAGCAGTCCCTCGTGCAGGGTGAAGCCGCCGTCCTCGTCCTTGCGGTAGTCGATGTACTCGCCGTCGAAGTGCTCGGTGACGGGCTTGCTGCCGCTGAGGTACGTCTGCCAGTTGAGCATGGAGCGGCTCGAGGCCGGCACCTCCGCCCCCAACAGCCCTCCCAGCACCTCGTCGTGGAAGCGCAGGAAGCGCGCCACCGCCTCCAGCCCCTCGTGCGACACCGTGGGCAACGGGCTGGGGCCCTGGCTGAGCATCATCGCGTGGCTGGTGCGCGTGGGCGTCTGGTCGCTGAGGTACACCGCGCGCCGGTCGATGTTCTCCACCCGGTAGTGCCGCGCCGCCATCTCGTCGCACTCACGCTCCAGCGCGCGGAGGAGGGTCGAGTCGAAGACGGCGGGCAGGTAGGCGTAGCCCTCCTGCTTCAACTGGGCGCTCACGCGCGGAGAATCAGGGCTCAGCAGGGCTGCGCTCGAGGACATGGACGGACTCCCGGCCTCCCTGCGTGGGAGGCGTTCGGACGAGCGGGCAGGATCCCATCTCCCTTCGCGCACTGTCAAAGCGGGCCGACGCCTCGGGGAAGTGGGGGGCCAGAGGAAGGGGACCGGGCGGGCCGAGGGTCTTGCTGGATGCCGCGCCGGGAAGCCGCTAGAAACCGGGGCGCCATGCGCCGTCCCACGCTCCTCGCCCTCCTCGTTCCCGCGTCCCTCCTCAGCGCCTGCATCGTCGAGGCCCCCGGTGGCTCCAGTCCCAACGAGCGGCGCCAGGCGGTGGTGGCGCAGGTGCCGCCGCTCTCGGTGCGCAACGGCGCCAACCTCGAGGACAAGGTGGAATTGGTGGGCGCCACGGTGAATCCGGGCCGCGTCTCCCCGGGCGACGCCACCCGAGTCACCGCCTACTTCAAGGTGCTCAAGCCGCTGGAGGAGGACTACATGGTCTTCGTCCACGTGGAGGACGCCGAGGGCCGCATGGAGCGCCTCAACGTGGACCACAAGCCGGCCGGCGGGCTCTACCCCACCACGCAGTGGAAGGCCGGCGAGACGGTGAAGGACGAGTTCGCCTTCCAGCTTCCGGCCGGGACTCCCGCCCGCCAGCTCAACATCTGGCTGGGCTTCTGGGACCCGAAGACGGACGCGCGCCTGGAGCTGAAGAACCCGGACGCGGTGCGCAACGATGGGCGCAGCCGCGTCCTGCTCGTGCAGGTGCCGGTGGAGCAGCAGTAGGCACAGGGAAAAAAAACCGGAGTGGCCCTGTAAGCCGAGTTTTGTCACCACCCCTTTCGGGATGGGCAGCGAACATTCATCTAGGGCCCTGGTTGCCCAGGGACCTCATCAGCGAGCAACCCGAGCGCATCGGGCGGGCAACCCTTGTCCCCTTTCGAGGACGCGCTCCTATTGGCTCTTGCTCCAGGTGGGGTTTTCCGTGCCGCCCGAGTCACCCCGGGCGCGGTGCGCTCTTACCGCACCGTTTCACCCTTACCGGCCCCTCGCGGAACCGGCGGTTTGTTTTCTGTGGCACTGTCCTGCGAGTCGCCTCGACTGGTCGTTAACCAGCACCCTGCCCTATGGAGCTCGGACTTTCCTCCCGTCACCCATTCCAGCGGTGACCAGCGTTCACCCGGACCACTCCGGCCCATGCCTCATACAACAGACACGGGGCCGGGGTCACTCCGGACGAGGGTGCTTGTGAGGCGCGCGGCCGGGCGGCCCATGGGCCCCCGGCTTCCAGGCCACGCGAGGCGGCTACTTCGCCGCGGGCGTCTCGAGCGCCTCGACGGCGTAGATGATGCGGTTGCAGGACGGGCAGATGTCCGTGCCCAGCGACACGCGCAGGTTGTTGTAGAGCTGCGGGGGCACGTTCATGTTGCAGCCCTGGCAGGTGCCGGCCACCACGCCCACCATCGCCGGCAGCTTCTTCTTGCGGATGGTCTCGTAGCGGCGCAGCAGCGTGGCGTCCACGACCGAGGCCACCTGCGAGCGCTTGCCCGAGAGCGCCTTCACCTGGCCCTCGGACTGGCTCTGCTTCTGGCGCAGCTCGGCCATGCGGGCCGACAGCTGCTGCTGGCGGGTGGAGAACTCGGCCTCCTTGCCCTTCACCGCCTCGCGCGCGGCGCCGAGCGTCTTGCTCAGCTCCACCAGCTCGTCGGCCATCGTCTGATTGGCCTTCTTGGCGATGTCGATTTCGCGGGCCAGGGCGGAGTACTCGCGGGTGGAGCGCTGCTCGGCCAGGCGCGCCTCCCACTTCTTCACCTTGTCCTTCTCGTCCGTGATGTTCTGCTCGAGCGTCGTCTTCTGCCGCTCGATGTCCGCGACCCGGTTGCGCTCCGCCTCGATGGCGCTGCGCGCGGCGCCCAGCTCACGCTCCAGCTCCGCCAACTGCCGGGGATGCACGTCCGCAGCCTTCTGGAGCGAGGCGACCTCGAGGTCCACCTTCTGCAGCTCCGCCAGCGCCTTCAGTTTCTCCCGCAAAATCGCTGCCTCCCAATGAGGGCCCTAGCCCAGCCCCCGGCCCTTCTACCAACAAGGATTTCCACGGTCCAACGCCCAATTCACCCGGGTGTCATCCCCTCGCGATGCGAGCGGCCGGGCGAGGTTTGAAATGCCTTCATGCTCCGGTTAGACCGGCGGGCGTGCGCTGTTCCTCCCCGACTCTCTCCGCCCTCGCCCTGCTGCTCTCCCTGGCTTCTGGCTGCCAGGAGTCGGCCTGGACGCCTCCTTCCTCCTCCCTGGCCGCCTCCCTGGGGGGCCGCCCCTCCTCCGGCCGCCCGGGCATCATCCAAGGTCATTTGAGCCTCTCGGGTCCGCCGCCCCTCCTGCCGCCCCTGCCCACCAGCCCCTCGGTGGCCGCCGTGTGTGGGCCCTCGGTGCCGGACCGCTCCCTCGTGGTGGGCCCGGACGGCGCGCTGGGCTACGTGGTGGTGGCGCTCGCCGACGGTACCGAGGCCCCCCCGCCGGCCGACCCCGAGGTCCCCTCGGCCTCCCTGGACCAGACGCGGTGCACCTTCGAGCCGCCGGTGAGCGCCGCCCGCGCCGGCACCGCGCTGGAGGTGCGCAACTCCGACGCGCTGCTCCACAACGTCGATGCCCTGGCGGGCTCGCAGCGCTCCATCCTCAACGTGGCCCTACCCATCCAGGGCTCGCGCGTGCGCCGTCCCCTGCCGGTGGCCCCGGGCGTCCTCCAGGTCCGCTGCGACCTGCACCCGTGGATGAGCGCCGCCGTCCGCACCTTCGAGCACCCCTGGTTCACCACCACCGACGCCTCGGGCCACTTCCGCCTGGAGGTTCCCCCGGGGACGCACGCCGTCATCCTCTGGCACCCGCGCCTGCCGGGCATCACCCGCTCCATTTCGGTGCGCCCCGGGGAGACGGTCCAGTTCGACTACTCCTGGGCGGCGCGGGAGGTGCGCGAGGCCGCCCAGGAGCCAGGCGCGCGTGAGACCCGGGCAGGAGAGGGCCGTCCTTGAGGGCGCCCCCCTTCGGGCAGCTCACCCGCCGTCATGACGAGTGAAGTCTATTTCATCCCACCTATTCATTTCACTCTCGCCGTGAACGGCCCTGGGACCACCAGCGCGCGTGGAAGCGAAAATTTTCCGTTGTGGGGAAAAGCTGCTACAGGGTGGTGGTGATGAGACCAGGGGGACGACCCATGCAGCCCAAGAAGCGACCGGCCCTGAAGGGCGCGTCGACGCCTGTCATTTCGACCAAGGCCCAGGAGCCTCGCCGCCCGGTGGGCCTCCAGACACTGGGGACCGCGCGCTACGAGCAACTGCGCCGCGCGCTCCACCTGCTGAGCACCCCGGCGGCTCGCTGAGCTGACGGCCGGGCGCGACGAAGCCGGGCCCGTTGCCGGGCCTGCCGCCGAGCCCCTGTATGAGCCCCTTCGAGAGCCCATCAACTGCGAAGGGGGCGCCGCCGGATGACGGTGCCCCCCTCGGGTGGAGCTCAGATTTCCTCGTCCTCCTCTGCCGCCACCTCGGTCTCCTCGTCCTCGAACTCGCCGAGCTCCTCCTCCTCGCTCTCCGCGGCGGCGGGCTCCTCGGGCTCGATGGGCTCGATGACCTTGGGGATGGACGACAACCGGCCACGTCTGCCCTCGGAGGGCGGCTTGAGCGCGGGACTTTCGCGCTGATCCGCGCCGCACTTCGGGCACAGTGGGTCCGGCTTCTTCATATCGTAGAACTTCGTGGAGCACTTGAAGCAGACGTACTTGTTCCCGAGGTCCTTCGCGGGCATGCGCCACCTTCTGTGTCAAGAGGGTAGGGGGGAGCGGCTCTTAGTTGGCCCGGCAGGCGGAGTCAACCCGATGGTTTGCACTCCACGGCCCAGGCGCTAGCATCCCACTGCCCGCCCTTGCGTGCGCGCGCCGGAACAGCCCCCTTGAACTTCTCCTGCAACAAGTGTCAGCGGCGGTACTCCATCGCGGACGACAAGGTCCGCGGCAAGACCGTCAAGGTCCGCTGTAAGAACTGCCAGAACGTCATCTCCGTGGAAGGCCCTCCCATGGAGGAGCAGGAGAGCACGCGCGTCGTGTCCCTGGCCGACGTGGAGCGCCTGCGCGAGCAGGACCGTTCGCTCGCCGAGGAGGAGGCGGCCATCATCCAGCCCGCGTCCGCGGCGTCCCAGTCCTGGGAGGACGAGCCCACGCGCACCATGCCGCTGCGCGACACGCGCTCGCCCTGGTTCGTGATGGTGAAGAGCAAGCAGGAGGGACCGCTCGACGAGGGCGCCCTGGCGGAGCTCGTCGCCTCGGGCACCGTGACGGGCCGCAGCTACTTCTGGCAGCAGGGCATGCCGGACTGGAAGCGGGGACAGGACATCGCCGAGCTGGCCGGCTTCTTCGCGCCCGCGGCCCCACCGCCCGCGCCCCCGCCGCCGCCCGCGCGCGTCGCGCCGCCGCCCCCCGTGATGGAGCCGGACCTCGAGCCCGCCCCCGTGGTGAAGTCGGCCACCTCGTGGCAGCCCGAGCCGTCTCCGCCCTCGCAGACGACGTGGCAGACCGAGCCCACGCAGCGCCGCCCGGCCGCCGTCTCCACCCCCTGGGAGCCCGACGCGGCCGCCGCCTACGACGGCCAGGGCGATGGTCAGGGTTATGACCGGGGCCATGGCCAGGGCGTGGGCGATGACGGGGCCTCCGATATCAACGGCGCGCCCCTGGGCGAGCTGTTCTCCGACCTGGACCTCCCCCAGTCCGAGCCGCAGGGCGAGCTGGGTTCGGACATGCTCGCGGGCTCGTCGCAGGAGGATCCGCTCGCCGGACTGGGCAAGGATCCGGGCAAGCGGCGCGCGCCGGTGGAGAACACCCAGCACTTCGTGAAGAAGGCGGGGGTGGACCGGCGCAACCCTCCCTGGAAGATCGCCCTCTTCGTCGTGCTGCTGCTCGGGTTGCCGGTGGTGGTGCTGTACGCGCTCACCGAGCTGCAGGTGGTGCCGCTGCGCGTCACCCGCGTGGACGCCCAGGGCAACACGGTGCAGGAGCCGGTGTCCGTCTTCTCGGCCGAGGGTATCGGCGAGCTGAGAGACCTGATGCTCGGCCACACCAGGCCGCCGCCTCCTCCTCCCGCCCCCACGGTCAAGCCCGAGCCCAAGAAGGCCGCCCCCGCCGAGCCGGCGAAGGAGCCGGCGAAGGAGGAGCCGCCGCAGGAGGCCGCCCAGCCCCAGGGTGAGGCCGCTCCGGCCCCGGAGGGCGAGGCGCAGCAGGCCGCGGCCGCGCTCTACGCCGAGGGCGAGAAGAAGGACGTGGGCCCCGAGGTGCGCGAGAACACCGAGGTGGCCGCCACGGACTCGGCGGAGAAGTCCGGCCCGCCGCAGGAGGCGCTCGCCAAGGTGGTGGCGCAGTCGCAGTCCGCCTACAAGTCCTGTATCGACGCGGCGCTGCGCAAGAATCCGAAGCTGCGCGACGGCAAGCTGCTGGTCACCGCCACCGTGGGCAGCTCCGGCAAGGTGAAGAAGGTGTCGTTGGACCGAGAGGACCTGGACAACACCATCGTGGGCAACTGCATCAAGGCGCGCACCCGGCGCCTGGTGTTCCCCGCCTTCTCGGGGGACGAGGTCGACGTCGAGATTCCGCTCGTCCTCTCCAAGTCCATGTAGTCGCGCGAGGAGACGGTTCGTGGACATCGCCACTCCTCGCGCGAGCCGTCTGCCGCGCGCCGTGGTGCTGCTCGGCGTGGTGAGCCTGCTCACCGACGTCAGCAGCGACATGATCTTCCCGCTGCTGCCGGCCTTCCTCGCCGCGAGGTTGCCGGCGGCGCCCCTGCTGCTGGGCACCATGGAGGGCGTGGCGGACCTCATCTCCTCCGTCCTCAAGTACCAGTCCGGCGTCTGGTCGGACCGGGCGCGCCGCCTCAAGCCCCTGGTGCTCTTCGGCTACGGCGTCTCCAGCCTGATGCGCCCGTTGATGGCCTTCGTCACGCTGCCCTGGCATCCCATCGCCATCCGCGCGTTCGATCGGGTGGGCAAGGGCCTGCGCTCCAGTCCGCGTGACGCCATCATCGCCCACTCGGTGTCCGCGGACTCGCGGGGCCGGGCCTTCGGCTTCCACCGGGGCATGGACCACGCGGGCGCCGCGGTGGGCTCGCTCGCGGCCATGGGGCTGGTGGCCGTGGGCCTGCGCGTGGAGCAGGTGTTCTTCGTCGCCGCCGTGCCGGGCCTGCTCGCCGTCCTCGCGCTCCTGCTCGTGCGCGAGCCCGAGCGCCCCGAGTCCGTCCTGGCCACGGGGGTGACTCGCGCGCTCGCGCCCGTGCCCCGCCGCATCGCCTACTACCTCGGGCCCGTCGCGCTCTTCGGCGTGGCCAACTCCACCGACGCCTTCCTCCTGCTGAAGCTCACCGAGGAGGGCGCCCAGCCCGAGTTCCTTCCCCTGGCGTGGCTGCTGCTGCAGGCGGTGAAGTCGGCCGTGTCGTTCCCGGCGGGACGGCTCTCGGATCGGCTGGGGGCCTCGCGGCTGGTGGTGACGGGCTGGTCCCTCTACGCGCTGAGCTACCTGGCGCTCGCGTGGGCCCGGGGCGTGACGCACACCCTGGTCGTCATCTCCATCTACGGGCTGTACCACGCGCTGGCCGAGGGCGCGGAGAAGTCGCTGCTTACCGCGCTCGTGCCGGCCGAGGCCCGGGGACGCGCCTTCGGCTTCTACAACGGGCTGACGGGTGTGTCCTCGCTCGTCGCGGGCCTGCTCTTCGGCGCGCTGTGGACGGCCCGGGGCAGCACCACCGCATTCGTCACCGCCGGAGTGCTCGCCGGGGTGAGCGCGGTGCTGCTCGTGGTGCTGCTGCCCCACGCGCGTCCCGCCGAGGCCTGAACCGCGAGCGCGTCTGAAGTCCAAGGAATTCCAGCGCTTGGGCGTGGCGGAGGGTATCTCGCCCCACCGGCTGCCCTCGTTTCACTTCTACGCGCGTAGAACCGGAATGGACCCCCCTCGTTTCACTTCTACGTGCGTAGAACCGGAATGGACCCCCTACGTTTCACTTCTACGCGCGTAGAACCGGAATGGACCCGCTGGAAACGGCGCCGGTCCCGGAAGAAGGAGGTTGGTTACAGGTCGAAGTCCCCGGGCGGCGGCGTCTTGCCCTTCATCGCCCGCTCGCGAGCCTCGCGCACCTCGTTGCGCAGGCGCTCGGTGGCCACCGCGTCCACCTCCAGTGTGTCGAGGTACAGCACGTCTCCCTCGCGGGCCCCGGGCGGCAGCTCCTCGCGCGGACGCGTCACCTGGCGCCCGTCCACGATGAGCACGGCGAGCTTGTCCTCGAAGCGGTCCAGGGTGCCCTGGGGCCTCGAGCGCGGCGGCTGCTGCTTCTTCTTCGTCTTCATGGGTCGCAGTCCTCGGCGGGACGGCGCTCGCGCACGGCGGTGGCCCGGTCCGTGTACACCGTGCGCTCCTGCGTCTTCGCCCGCTTGAGCGTGCCGCAGTCCTCGCGGTGGAACACCTTGCTGCCCTTGAGGCTCACGTAGCGCGTGCCCGAGGTGGCCACCGCCGGGACCGTGGCCGTGCGCCCGGCGGACGTCCCCTTCGCGGGCACTACCTGCGAGACAGGGGCCGCGCGCGAGCCTCCCGTGGGCATGGGCCCCTTGGCCACCGGCCCGGTCACCTGTCCGTTGACGGTGGTGGGCGTGCTCCGGCCCTTCCGCGGGGTGAGGGTGACGGTGGCGCCGTTGCTCACCGCGACCACCTCTCCCTGGAGGTCGGTGCGGAAGATGCGCGCGCCCACGGCGCCGAGCCGCTCGAGGGCCTCGTCGGTGGGGTGGCCGTAGTCGTTGCCCGCGCCGCAGGAGATGACGGCCGCCTGGGGCTTCACCGCCGCGAGGAAGGGCGCCGTCGAGGAGTAGCGGCCTCCGTGGTGCGCCACCTTCAGCACCGTGGAGGTGAAGTCGATGGGCTTCTCGAGGAGGTACTCCTCGGTCTCCGGCTCGGCGTCGCCCACGAAGAGGAAGGCCGTCTTGCCGTACGTCAGCTTGGCCACCACCGAGTTGGCGTTGACGTCCGAGCGCGTGTGCGTGAGGAACGCATCCCGCGGCGCGCGCGGCGAGAGGAGGGTGAGCGTCACGCCCTCGCCCAGGCCGATGGTGCGCAGCGTCTCGGGCGCGCTCGGGTTGGGGCTGGGCGTCATCACCTGGCCCACCTTCTGGCCCACCACGTCCAGCAGCTTGCGGTAGGACTCGCTCGGGTGGTCGAAGCCCGGGTCCATGTAGCGCCGCGCCCCCACCGCCTGAATCACCTTCGCGAGGCTGCCCAGGTGGTCCAGGTGCGGATGGGAGAGGATGACCAGGTCCAACGGCCCCTGCACCAACTGGCGCACGCGCGGCACCAGCGTGTCGTCGGCCTCGGGAGGGCCCCCGTCGATGAGGACCGTCTTGCCCGTGGGCGAGACGATGAGCGCCGCGTCACCCTGGCCCACGTCGAAGAAGTAGACGGTGAGCGGCTTGAGCGCGGGGGCCTGGGGGGCGGGGGTCGGGGCGGCCCGGCCCGGCAGGGCGGCGAGCAGGACGAAGAGGGCGAGGAGCAGCCGCACGAAAGGCATGGAGGCGCGGACTCTACCTCAGGGGGCGGGCGTGTGTTGCGTGACGCCCACGTGCCCGTCTCCGCGCTTCCCGAGCGGGCCCGAGTGGGCTACACCGCGCCCCATGGCCGAGGCCCAAGACATCAAGCGGGTCGTCGAGGAGATCGCCGACCACGTCCGCAACAGCATGCTCGGTACCCGGGCGGGCAGCGAGCCGTCCGCGCCGCCCGCTGGCTCCGAGTCCCCGCGCTCCGTGACCACGGCACGCCTCGCGCCCGAGTCCATCCAGAGCCACGCGGACCTGGCGCCCTACATCGACCACACGCTGCTCAAGCCCGAGGCCACCCGCGAGGACGTGGCCCGCGTGGCACGCGAGGCCGCCGAGCACGGCTTCGCCACGGTGTGCGTCAACTCGAGCCACGTGGCCACCGTGGCCGGGATTCTCGCCGGCTCGCGCTCCGTGCCCATCGCCGTGGTGGGCTTCCCGCTGGGTGCCGCGCTCTCCAGCGCCAAGGCCTTCGAGGCCCGCGAGTCCATCCGCCTCGGCGCGCGCGAAATCGACATGGTCATCAACGTGGGCGCGCTCAAGGCCCGCGACTACGCGACGGTGCTCGCCGACCTCGCCGAGGTGGTGCAGGCCAGCCGTCCCTACCCGGTGAAGGTCATCCTCGAGACGAGCCTGCTCACCCAGGACGAGAAGATCGCCGGCTGCGTGCTGTCCAAGGTCGCGGGCGCCGCCTTCGTGAAGACCTCCACGGGCTTCAGCACCGGCGGAGCCACCGTGGAGGACGTAGCCCTCATGCGCCGGGTGGTGGGCGACGACGTGGGCGTGAAGGCCTCGGGTGGCATCCGTTCGGCGGAGGACGCCCTGAAGATGATTCACGCGGGGGCCAACCGCCTGGGTGCCTCGGCGTCCGTGGCCATCGTCTCCGGCCAGAAGTCCACCGCGAAGTACTAGCCACCGCTCGTGGAGAGGACTCGTGACCGAGGCACAGCGCGAGAAGCTGAAGCAGAAGTTGCTGGCGCTCCATGCGGAGCTGACAGGCAAGGCGCCCTTGAAGATAGAGCCCAACCGCACCGACGAGGCGCGGGTGGGCGGCGACGAGGACGAGCAGCCGCTCAACGAGATGATGCAGGCCATCGCCTCCAAGCGGAACCGCAACCTGGACGGCGTGCTGCAGTTGGTGGTGAAGGCGCTCGGCAAGCTGCGCGATGACCCGGACTCCTTCGGCGAGTGCGAGGAGTGTGGCGACGAGATTCCGCCCGGCCGCATGGAGGCCATGCCGTACGTGCAGTACTGCGTGAACTGCCAGGGCCAGAAGGACGCCCCCAAGGGCGGCCCCACCCGACGCAAAATCACCGATTACACCTGAGCGCGTGCTCGGGTCTGATCATCGCTGAACAGACGGGGAGGGCGGGACGCGGCCGCACCGCGCCACCGTCCTTAATGGAGGGGAAGCACATGGACGCGACAGCACTGAAGGAGAAGGCCGAGGCGTGGCAGCGGGCGGACCCGGATGCGGTCACCGTGGCGGAGCTGCGCGAGGTGCTCGCGCGAGGGGACGTCGCGGACCTGGCGGACCGTTTCGCCGGAGACCTCGAGTTCGGCACCGCGGGCCTGCGCGGCGTGATGGGCGCGGGGCCCAACCGGATGAACCGGGCGGTGGTGCGGCGCACCACGGCGGGCCTGGCGCGCTACCTCAAGGCCACCGTCCCGGACGTCACCACCCGTGGCGTGGTGGTGGGCCGCGATGGCCGGCGGATGAGCGCCGAGCTCGCCGAGGACACCGCGTGCGTGCTCTCCGCCGAGGGCATCCCGGCGCACGTCTTCGACATGCTGGCGCCCACGCCGCTCACCGCCTTCGCCACCCTGCACCTCAATGCCGCCGCGGGCATCATGGTGACGGCCAGCCACAACCCGCCCGAGTACAACGGCTACAAGGTGTACTGGGGCAACGGCGCTCAAATCATCCCGCCCCACGACAAGAACATCGCCTCCTTCATCTCGAAGGTGGAGCCCGCCAACCTGGTGGAGCTGCTCACCCCCACCGAGGCGCACGCGCGCGGCCTGTGGCGGGACGTGCCGGACTCGCTCGGCGAGGCGTACCTGGATGCCATCCTCAAGCTGCGCGTGCACGGGCGCGGCTCGGACTCGCTCTCCATCGTCTACACCGCCATGCACGGCGTGGGCGGCACGTGGATGGAGCGGGCCATGGAGCGTGGCGGCTTCCGCCGCTTCCACGTGGTGGCCGAGCAGCACCAGCCCGACGGCGCCTTCCCCACCGTGCGCTTCCCCAACCCCGAGGAGCCGGGGGCCATGGACCTGTCGCTCGCCACCGCCGAGCGCGTGAAGGCGGACCTGGTGCTCGCCAATGACCCGGACGCGGACCGGCTGGCGGTGATGGCGCGCGACGCGGCGGGCCGGCTGCGCATGCTCACCGGCAACGAGGTGGGCGTGCTCCTGGGCCACTACCTGCTGGTGCAGGGCCCCACCCGGCGCGGCAGGCCGCACGTCGTCACCACCATCGTGTCCTCGACGCAGCTGGGGGACCTCGCCCAGGAGCTGGGCGTGGCGTACGACGAGGTGCTCACCGGCTTCAAGTGGATCGCCAACCGCGCCATCGAGCGCGAGAAGGCCGAGGGCACGCACTTCGTCTTCGGCTACGAGGAGGCCCTGGGCTACTCGGTGGGCACGGTGGCGCGGGACAAGGACGGCATCGGCGCGGGGCTGGTGTTCGCGGACCTGGCCGCCTGGTGCGAGTCGCGCGGGCAGACGGTGCTCGGCTACCTGGAGGAGATTCAGCGCCGCTTCGGCCTGTACGTGAGCGGGCAGAGCAACTTCACCTTCCCGGGCGCCGAGGGCGCGCAGGTGATTGCCCGCATCATGGAGGGCTTGCGCCGCTCGCCGCCCACGCGCGTGGGAGAGCTGCCGGTGAAGACGGTGAAGGACTACAAGAAGGGCGAGAAGCTCCCGCCCTCCAACGTCCTCGCCTACGAGCTGGAGGGCGGCGGACGGGTGACGGCGCGGCCGTCCGGGACGGAGCCGAAAATCAAATACTACTTCGAGCTGAAGGAGACGCCGGGCCCCGGCGAGCCGGTGGAAGCCGCGCGCGCCCGGGCCGAGGCGCGTCTCCGCAAGCTCATCGACGCCTTCATCGCGCTGGCGCGCGAGCGGGGGCAGCCGGAGGTGGGTCCGTGAAGCGCAGTGTTCTGAGTGGATTGCTGGTGGGAGTGCTCCTCGTGTCGGGCGCCGCGATGGCGCAGGAGGAGGGCGGCTATGGCGGCCGTGGCCAGGGTTGGTCCGTGCTGTCGGGCCAGACGGTGGGGCAGGGCAACGTGCTGACGGGCCAGGTGGGCTGGCCGGGCATCTCGCTGGGCCTCTTGCACGGGGCCACCAACCGCTTCGACATCGGCGGCAAGCTGAGCTTCAACTACGGCCGCGAGGGCATCGTCACCGAGGTGGTGCCGGGGCTCAAGCTGCAGGCGTGGATGCGGCTGATGCTGCTGCAGTCCTCGGGGGTGAACGTGGGGCTGAGCTTCGCCCCCGGGCCCTTCTTCTACTTCTACGACAACGGCACCGACGTGGGCCTGTCGCTGCCCATCGCCCTCACCGTGGGCATCCCCGTGGGCAGCGCCCTCATGCTCAACGTGGGCATGGACATCCCGTTCTACGTCACCTTCGGCACGGGCGGCGGCCCCGTCTTCCCCATCCTCTTCGGGGGCGGGCTCGAGTACTTCGTCGACCGCAGCCTCGCCGTCACCTTCAACGTGCGGATGGGCCCGTCCATCTTCCCCTATGATCAGCGCCGCTTCCGCGACCGGGCCGAGTTCACCATGGAGGCGATGTTCGGCGTCGCCTACCACCTCTAGCCGCTCCCGCCGGGCCCGCGAGCCCTACCAGCTCGCGGTGCCCTGGTCCGGCAGCTCCACGCTCACGGTGACGGTGCTCCCCGTGAGCCCGTGGCCCTTCACCGCGAAGCTTCCCCCCAGCAGCTCCACCAGCTCGCGCGCCGCCGTGAGGCCCTCGGCCGAGGCGCTCCGGAGCGCGTCGTGCGGCTCCTGCACCCCCGACACGTAGCGCAGCCGGAAGGTGGGGCCGTAGTCCCCGAAGTCGTCCTGCGGCTCCACCGTCAGCCGCACCGCCCGCGCGCTGGCCTCCGCGCTCCGGCGCGCCTCCACGGCGCTCGTCAGCAGGTGGAGCATCACCTGCTCCATCCTCCGGCGGCTCACCCGCGCGAACACCGGCTCGTCCGGCAGCTCCAGTTGCACCTCCGCGGGCTCCACGTGCCCCGTGGCGTGCAGCAGCGCCACGGCGTGCCTCGCCAGCGCGCACAGGTCCACGTGCTGCACGTCCGTGCCGTCCAAGGCGCCCACGGGACTGAGGTGGCCACGGCCCTCGCCGCTCATCGCCATCATCTGCTTCGGCCAAACGGCCATCGCCACCGCGCTCATCGCCTCACCTCGTGACTCGGTTGCTGTGTCTGGTTTCACGCCGGCTCCCCCCTCGTTGGCTCGGGACGCCGACCTCCCTCCTCGCCCACCATCCCCGCGACGAATCGCTCGTCCCGCGCCAGCCGCTCGCGCCCGGGGCCCTCGCGGAACCCCACTGTCACGCCGCGAACGAGCCCCCCTGGCGTGCACCCCATTCCATGCGATGGGCGTGCCGGGTGCGCCACCCTCTCCGCTCGAGTGTCCGGCGCCCGACGCTCCGTCGCTTCTTCCTTGAATCTCACGTCTTTGCTGTGTTGCCGGGAGGAAGGCACACTCCTGCCTCCCCGCGAGCACATGAGCGCAGGTGGGTCCGTTGTGAATCTCCGTCCGGAATGACCCAGGTGGCCCGGGACCTGTCCCGCGGGGCAGGTTGGCTCAGCGGGACTCCTGCTCGTAGGGGGTGCCGAGCGCGGCGGGGGCGTAGGTGCGCTGGCCCTGGAAGGCGAGCAGCGCGAGCGTCAGCAGGTAGGGCAGGGCGAGGAGGAAGCCCTGGGGCACCACCTGGAGCAGCTCGGGGGCGCTGGAGACGAGGCCGATGCGCAGCGCGCTGCCGGCGGAGAAGAAGACGGCGGCGAGGAAGGCGCCCAGGGGCGTCCAGCGGCCGAACACCATGGCGGCCAGGGCCATGAAGCCGAGGCCCGCCGGGGTGTGCTGCTCGAAGCGGTCCAACACGGCGGTGGAGAGCGTGGCCCCGCCGAGCCCCGCCAGCAGCCCGCCGCCCACCACGGCCAGCCAGCGCAGCCCCGTCACCGACAGGCCCAGGGTGGCCACCGCATGGGGCTTCTCCCCCACGGCGCGCAGCCGCAGGCCCAGGGGCGTGCGGTAGAAGAGCCAGTGGAAGGCGAAGGGCAGCGCCAGGGCGAGCCACGTGAGTGCCGAGTGCCCGGAGAAGGCGCGCAGCAGCGGCACCTCGGACACTCCGGGAAGGTGCCAGCGGGTGAGCTGCTGGATGGGCGGGGTGCCGTTGGGCCCGTAGAGGGACTCGAGGAGGTAGGTGCCTCCGGCGAGCGCCACCAGGTTGATGGCCATGCCGGACACCACCTGATCCGAACGCCAGCGGATGCACAGGTAGCCGTGCACCGCGGCCATGCCGGCCCCCGCGAGCATGCCCAGCAGCACGCCCACCGGCGTGGGGAAGGTGATGGAGGCCACGGCCGCGCAGAAGGCGCCCGCGCGCATCATCCCCTCGACGCCCACGTTCACCACGCCCGAGCGCTCCGAGAGCGTGGCCCCCAGCGTGGCGAAGAGCAGCGCGGGGAAGTACTCCAGCGTGGAGGACAGGAGGGCTTCCAGGATTTCAAGCACGGGGCACCTCCGGGCTCGGCTCGGGCTGCCGGGCGGTGGGCGCGGGTGCCGCCGCCTTGCGCCGCAGCAGGGCGAGCCACACCAGCCGTCCCGCCACGAAGAGCAGGGCGAGGCCTTGAATCAGCTCGGGGTAGCTCTTGTGCACGCCGAGCAGCTGCATGCGCGTGCCGCCCGCGCGCAGCACCCCGAAGAAGAGCGCGGAGAGCGTCACGCCCAGCGGGTGGTTGGCGCCGATGAGCGAGATGGCGATGCCGTCGAAGCCGTAGGGCGCGCCGAGGCTACCCGGGTACTTGAGCTCGGTGCCCAGCACCAGCACCGCGCCCGCGAGGCCCGCGAGCGCTCCGGCCAGTCCCATGGCCTCGGCCGTGCGCCGCGTCACCGGAATGCCCGCCGCCCGGGCCGCCTCGGGGCCGAGGCCCACCGCGCGCGTCTCGAAGCCCGTGCGCAGCCGCGCGAGCCACACCCACAGCACCAGCGCCACCCCCAGCGCCAGCGGGAAGCCGAGGTGCAGGCGCGACAGCTCTCCGAGGAGCCGGGGCAGTTGCGCGCTGGGCGCGATCTCCGCGGTGCCCGTGGTGGACAGGCCCGCGGCGGCTCCGGCCCGGAGCGGACCCAGCACCAGCCAGTTGTCCACCAGGCTCACCGCCACCCAGTTGAGCATGATGGTGGAGATGACCTCGTGGACGCCCCGGGCGAGCTTGAGGCCCGCGGCGATGAGCGCCCACAGGCCTCCGGCCACCCCGGCCGCGAGCAGTGCCGCCGGGATGTGCAGCACGGCGGGCAGTTGAAGCTGGGCACCCACCACCGCCGCCGCGAGCGCACCCACCAACATCTGTCCCTGGGCGCCGATGTTGAAGAGGCCCACCTTGAAGGCCACCGTCACCGACAGGCCGGTGAGCAGCAGCAGCGAGGCCTTGATGGCGGCCTCGCCCAGGGGCCGGGTGATGAGCGTGAGGCGGCCTCCCTCCAGGTACATGCCCCAGTCGCCCAGGCCCCCGCGGAGCATGTGCAGGTAGGCCTCGCTGGCCGTCTCCGCGTCGCGCGTGAGGGCGATGAAGCCCCAGCACACCGCGAGCGCCAGGAACACGGAGAAGACGGAGGGCAGCACCGCGCGCAGCCGCTCACCCATGGGCCACCTCCATTCCGGTGCCGAGCATCCGGCGGCCAATCTCCCGCTCGTCGAACTCCGGCCTCGAGAAGGTGCCGGTGATGCGTCCCTCGAAGAAGACGTAGATGCGGTCGGCCAGTGCCAGGACTTCCTCCAGGTCGAGCGAGACGAGCAGCACGCCCGCGCCCCTGTCCCGCGCCTCGCGCAGCTTCGACTGCACCTGCGCCACCGCGCCGATGTCCAGGCCTCGCGTGGGCTGCACCACCACCAGCAGCTTCGGCGCCGCGTCCAGCTCGCGCGCCACCACCACCTTCTGCTGGTTGCCTCCCGAGAGCGCCTGCAGCGGCACCTGGGGGTCCGGCGGCCGCACGTCATAGGCCTTCAGCAGCGCGTCGGTGCGCTCGCGCCGGCCCGTGAAGTCCACCTGCAACCCCCTGGCGAAGGGCGCCTGCGCCTGCCGTCCCAGCGCCACGTTCTCCTCCACCGTCATCGCCTTCACCACCGCGCGCCACAGCCGGTCCTCGGGCACGTGCCCCACGCCCCGCCGCCGCGCCTCGGCCGGAGACAGTCCCGTGAGCGGCTCGCCCAGCAGGGTGCCTCCGCCTCCGTCCAGCGTGCGCAGGCCCGTGAGCACCTCGGCGAGCTCCCGCTGCCCGTTGCCGTCCACCCCGGCGATGCCGACGATTTCTCCCGCGTGCACCTCCAGCGACACCCCGCGCAGCGCCGGCCGGCCGTCGGCTCCCCGCGCCCGCAGCTCCCTGGCCTCCAGCAGCTTCGCGCCCGCGGGCGGGTGGTACGTCTGTGCCTCGGCGTGCGGCATGCGTGACTCGCCCACCATCAGCGCCGCCAGCTCCTCGGGCCGGGTGTTCGCCGCGCGCACCTCCGCCACGAGTCTTCCGCGCCGCATCACCGCCACGCGCTCGGCCACGCCGAGCACCTCGCGCAGCTTGTGGCTGATGAAGACGACGGTGCGCCCTCCGGCCGCCAGCCCTCGCGCCACCCGGAAGAGGTCATCCGCCTCCTGCGGGGTGAGCACCGCGGTGGGCTCGTCGAGGATGAGCACCTGGGCGCCCCGGTGCAGCGCCTTCACGATTTCGACCTTCTGCTGCGAGCCCACGCTCAGCGTGTCCACCCGGGCGCGAGGGTCCAACTTGAAGCCGAAGCGCTCGCAGGTGGCGGCCACCTCCTGGCAGGCCCGCTCCACGTCCATCCGGCCCCAGCGCGAGGGCTCGCGGCCGAGCACCACGTTCTCCGCCACCGTCAGCGTGGGCACGAGCATGAAGTGCTGGTGCACCATGCCGATGCCCCGCGCGATGGCTTCCCTGGGGCTGCGCAGGCGCACCGGCTGGCCGTCCACGAGCACCTCGCCCGAGTCGGCCTGGTACAGCCCGTAGAGGACGTTCATCAGCGTGGACTTGCCGGCGCCGTTCTCGCCTACCAGGGCGAGAACCTCTCCGTTGCCGATGTCCAGCGACACGTCGTCCAGGGCGCTCACGGCGCCGAAGCGCTTGTGGATGTGGCGGAGGGAGATCAAAGCATTCCCCCTTTATCAGATGGTGGGCGGGGGACGCTTTTCTCCCGGTGCATGGCCGCCCGCTTTCCGCTATGGCCTGTCCTCGTGAGACCCTACGAGCTCATCAAGGCCAAGCGGGATGGGAAGCGGCTGGCGCCCGAGGACATCCGGGCGTTCATCGAGGCGTACACCTCGGGCGCGGTGCCGGACTACCAGATGTCCGCCCTGTGCATGGCGGTCTTCTTCCGGGGGCTGGACGCGGTGGAGCTGGGTGCCTGGACGCGCGCCATGCTCGAGTCCGGCGAGGTGGTGGATCTCTCGGACACACCGGGTGTGAAGGTGGACAAGCACTCCACGGGCGGGGTGGGGGACAAGGTGTCCGTGAGCCTGGCGCCCCTGGCGGCCGCCTGCGGTGTGCCGGTGCCGATGATTTCGGGCCGGGGCCTCGGGCACACCGGCGGGACGGTGGACAAGCTGCTGTCCATCCCCGGCTTCAAGATGGACGTGCCCGTGTCCGAGTACCGCCGGCTGGTGCGCGAGGTGGGCTGCTGCCTCATCAGCCAGACGTCGGCCATCGCCCCCGCGGACAAGAAGCTCTACGCGCTGCGCGACGTGACGGCCACGGTGGACTGCATCCCGCTCATCGCCAGCTCCATCATGAGCAAGAAGCTGGCGGAGGGCATCAACGCGCTGGTGCTCGACGTGAAGGTGGGCAGCGGCGCCTTCATGAAGCGGGCGGAGGACGCGCGGCAGCTGGCCCGGACGATGATTGGCATCGGCGCGGAGATGGGCCGCAAGGTGACGGCGCTGCTCACGGACATGGAGCAGCCGCTGGGCCGCGCGGTGGGCAATGCGCTGGAAATCATCGAGGCCGTGGAGATGCTGCGCGGCAGGGCCCCGGAGGACTACACCGAGGTGACGCTCGCCCTCACCGCCGAGATGCTGATGCTGGGCGGCAAGGCGGCCTCCCTCCCCGAGGCGCGCCAGATGCTGCAGAAGGTCATCGACGACGGGAGCGCGGTGCGCAAGCTCAAGGAGATCGTCTGGTCCCAGGGCGGAGACACGCGGGCCATCGACGACTACGCGCTGCTGCCCCGGGCGCGCGCCTCGGTGGACGTGGTGGCGCCGAGGGATGGCTTCGTCACCGGCATCGACACGGAGGCGGTGGGCCTGGCGGCGGTGGCCCTGGGCGCTGGGCGCCAGCGGGTGGACAGCGTCATCGACCCGGCCGTGGGCTTCACCCTGCTGCGCAAGGAGGGCGAGCCGGTGAAGGCCGGTGAGCCGGTGGTGCGCGTGCACTACAACGAGGCGGCCCCCCTGGAGGAAGTGAAGGCGCGCCTGGTCGCGGCGTACCGCTACGGGCCCCGGGCGCCCGCGCCCCGGCCCCTGGTGCTCGAGCGGGTGGAGTAGCCGCGCCGCGGCAAGTGTCGGGTGTTCACTGAAACCGCCCGCGCCTTCGCGAGTCCGTGCGGAGAGCGCGGGTGTAGGTATGATGCGGGGACGATGGGGCTCTACGAACAGGTTCAGGAGACGGCACGAACCATTCGGGACCGGGCGGGGAGCCTCTCGCCAAGGGTGGGCATCATCCTCGGCAGCGGGCTGGTCGACTGCGCCGACGGCTTCGAGCACAAGGCCGTCATCTCGTACACGGTGGCCCACGCGGGAGCGAGCAAGGCATGAGCGAGCAGTCCAAGGAAGGCAGCGAGCGGACGATGGACGACCGGCGGGAGTCCCCCCGCGTGGGCATGCGCATTCGCGTGAGGCGGGCGGACACGTCCGACGCATTCGACTCCCGCGAGGGCAACGTCTCGCTCGGGGGCTTCGCCTGGTTCGGCTATGCCCTGCCGGTGCGCACCCGGGTGGAGGCGCGCTTCTCACTGCCCGACGCCGAGGAGGAGCTCCAGGTGCTCGGCGAGGTCATCCACGTGGGGCACGGCTCGCGCGGCTCGTCCGCGCACGTGCGCTTCCTGGACCTGACGCCGGAGCTGGAGATGCGCATCGCCCGCTATCTCGACGACCTCGAGCTGGCGGAGGACAAGTCACGAGGCGGAGCATGAGCGTGGACATTCCCTGGGAGCAGCTGTTCGAGCAGGCCAAGAAGGTGCGGGAGCGCGCGCATGCGCCGTACTCGCGCTTTCCGGTGGGCGCCGCGGTGCTGTACGCGGACGGCGCGGTGGTGGCGGGCTGCAACGTGGAGAATTCCTCCTACGGGCTCTCCGTGTGTGCCGAGCGCGGTGCCCTGGCCGCCGGGGTGGCGCAGGGGCATGCCCGGCCAGTGGCGGTGGCCATCGTGGTGGACACGCCCACCCCGTGCCCACCCTGTGGCATGTGCCGGCAGGTGATGTTGGAGTTCGCCCCCAAGGAGCTGCCCGTGCGCAGCCGCAACCTCAAGGGCGACGAGGCGCGCTACTCCCTCGGCGAGCTCCTCCCCCACGCCTTCACCCGCGATTTCCTCTAGAGTCTCTCGCGTGGATCTGCTCCTCACCAACGGCACGGTCGTCACCATGAACCGCGAGCGCGAAGTGCTCGCGGAGGCAGATGTCCTCATCCAGGACGGGCGCATCGCCCGGGTGGGGCGCAACATCCGCACGCGGGGCGGCGTCCTGCGCGTGCTGGACGTGAGCGGCAAGGTGGTGCTGCCCGGCTTCATCCACGGGCACCTGCACGCCTGCCAGACGCTCTTCCGCAACCGGGCCGACGGGCTGGAGCTGCTCGACTGGCTGCGCGAGCGCATCTGGCCCTTCGAGGCCGCGCACGACGCGGCCTCCATGCGCGCCTCGGCGGACCTCACCTTCGCCGAGCTCATCCGCTCGGGGGCCACGGCCGCGCTCGACATGGGCTCGGTGCGCCACTACGACGCCGTCTTCGAGTCCGCCCGCGACTGCGGCTTCCGGCTCACCGGCGGCAAGGCGATGATGGACGCGCCCGACGTGCCCACCGGCCTGCACGAGTCCACCGAGGCCTCGCTCGCCGAGAGCCTCGCGCTGCTGGAGCGCTGGCACGGCTCGCATGGCAACCGGCTGCGCTATGCCCTCACGCCGCGCTTCGTCCTCTCGTGCACGGACAAGTTGATGCGCGAGGTGGGGCGCCTGGCCCGCGAGAAGGGCGTGCGCATCCACACCCACGCCAGCGAGAACCGCACCGAGTGCGACGTGGTGCGCGAGCGCACGGGCAAGAACAACGTGGCCTACTTCCACGAGGTGGGCCTCACGGGCCCGCACGTGACGCTGGCGCACTGCGTGTGGCCCACCGAGGAGGAGGTGCGGCTGCTGCGCGACACGCGCACGGTGGTGTGCCACTGCCCCAGCTCCAACCTCAAGCTGGCCTCGGGCCTCGCCCCGGTGCCCGAGCTGCTCGACGCCGGGGTGACGGTGTGCCTCGGCGCGGACGGCGCTCCCTGCAACAACAACCTGGACATCTTCACGGAGATGCGGCTCGCGGCGCTGCTGCACAAGCCGCGGGTGGGCCCCCGGGGCATGCCTCCCGAGCGCGTGCTGGAGATGGCCACGCTCGGCGGCGCCCGGGCCCTGGGCCTGGAGGCCGAGCTCGGCTCGCTGGAGGAGGGCAAGCGCGCGGACCTCACCGTGGTGGACCTCTCCGGGCCGCACTCCACCCCGTCCGATCCCCGCGACGTGCTCTCTCCGCTCGTCTACGCCGCCCGTGCTACCGACGTGGTGCACGTCATCATCGACGGCAAGCCCGTCCTCAAGGACCGCACCCTGATTACCCTCGACGCGGCTGGCGTGGCGTCGAGTGCCCGCCAGCACGCCGAGCGCATCGCCTCCCGGGTCCGCTGAGGGCCGGGAGGGCTCGGGAGGGGGTCTGGGGGTAGGGCCTGCTCGCACTCCGAGCGAAAGGGCATCACCCGGGACGTCGGCCGGCAATCATCGCCGTTCCGCGAGCGTAGACCCGAGGCATTCGCCATACGTGGAATACGGTGGGTTGGTGTAAGGTCCCCGCCAAGACTCGATTTGCAGGAGGTAGGCACCCGCCATGTGGCAACGGTTCACAAGGGCAATGCGCAGCTTCTTTGGCTTCTTCGTCTCCTCCATCGAGGACCCCGAGCTCATCCTGGAGCAGAACATCCGTGACCTGAACGATCAGGTCCCGAAGATGAACGAGTCCATCGCCATGGTGCGGGCGAACCTGACGCTCCTGGAGAAGGAGAACGCCAAGTACCAGCAGGACATCCGCGAGCTGACGGCGAAGGTGAAGGCGGCCATCCAGGCGGGCCGTGACGACCTGGCGGCCCAGTACGCCACCAAGCTGCAGACGGAGAAGGCGGCGCTCGAGCGCAACGAGCAGCAGCTGGCCACGGCCAAGGTGGCCTACGAGAAGTCGCTGAACCTGAAGAAGGCCTTCATGCGCGAGAAGGACCGCAAGACGCAGGAGGCGATGAACGCCATCCGCGACGCGCGGCGCGCGCAGTGGCAGTCGAAGGTGGCGGACGCCATGGAGTCCTTCCAGGTGGCCGGCATCGACGCCACGCACGACGAGATGCTGCGCAAGGTCAACGAGAAGGCCGCCATCAACGAGGCGCGCATGCAGATGGCGCTCGAGGGGGTGGACCACCAGGCCGTGCAGATCGAGGAGGACGCCGAGCGGCTGCAGGCGATGGACCTCGTGAAGCAGATGAAGATGGAGATGGGGCTGGACAGCCCCGCGCCGGTGTCCGACGTGGGTGGCGGCGCCGAGAAGACGATCGGCAAGAAGGTGGAGATCAAGTAGTCCCCCCGGGGACGGGAGGAGGCCGCTCGGATGGCAGTGAGACGCGGACCCGGCCTCTACCCGTTCCTGGTGTTGTGCCTCCTGGGGGCGGTGTACCTGCTGGCCTCGCGGCTGGGGTACCTGGACCGCCTCCAGGCGCGCTTCTTCCCGGCGGCCAAGGAGGCGGTGCGCCTGTCCCCGGGAGACTTCCCCGCGGGAGTGGCGGCGCCGGTGGCGGACCTGGCCTCGGTACCGCTGCGGCCCACGCTGATTGGCTTCACCGCGAGAGGCTCGGCGGCGGCGCTGCTGCTGGCCACGGGTGGGGCCTCGACGCTGGACAACCCCGTGGCGCCTCCGGGCGCGGCGCAGGGCGTGCTGAAGACGGCGTACGCCATGGACGCGCGCGCCGTCGTCTTCGCCAGCGAGGAGGAGCTGCGGCAGGCGCTGGCGGTGGGCGCGGAGCACGGCGGGGTGGACATGGCGGCCATCTCGGTGGACCGGCTGGCGGCGTGGCTGCCGTCGCTGCGGGACGCGGCGCCGCGCACGGTGATGCTGGTGGGACGCAGCCGCGGGCAGGAGGCGCTGGCGGCGGTGGGCGTGCCGGATCTGTCCTCGCTGCGCGGCAAGCGGCTGGGGGTGTACCCCTCGGGCTCCTCGTACTACTTCACGCTGTGGGTGCTCTCGCGCGCGGGCCTGCGCATGGCGGACGTGCGGTGGGTGGACCTGCCCTCCACGCTGGACGCGGGCCGGGCGCTGCGCGAGGGCCGGGCCGACGCGGTGTCCGGCCTGTGGGGCGACGTGGAGCTGGCGGCGCGTGATAGGGGAGGGGCGGTGCTGGCCACCACGGCGGATGCGCCGCACCTGGTGGCGACGGTGCTGGTGGCCCGGGGCGACTATGCCGCGCGCTACCCGGACGCGGTCCGCCGCGTCATCCGTGGACTGTTGGACGCGGGCGGCAGTGTGCAGAAGGATCCCGGGCCAGGCGCGCGGCTGCTGGGCGAGGTGGCGCCGTACCTGGGAGACCCCACCGAGGCCATCCGCAGTGCGCCTCCGGCGACGCTGGCGGACAATCGGGCGTTCTTCGGGCTTTCCGGCGAGGCGCCCGTCACCTATGACGAGCTGTTCCAGAGCGCCTCGGCGCTCTATCAGAAGATCAGGCGCACGGCGGTGGCACCGCCAGCCGAGGACACCCGCGATCTCGGCGCGCTGAAATACGTGTCGGAGGCGCGAGGGCCCTGAGCCCTCTGGAACGCGAGGCGCCTCCCTGGCGAGGACTTCCGTGGCGCGCACCCCCAACTTCCTGAAGGCCGCCTTCCTGATGCCCGCCAACCTGGTGGGGCTGTTGACCGCCGCGGCATCGTCGGCGCTCACGCACGAGCCCCTGCCCGCGCTGGTGGCGCTCGGCGTGGAGGGCGTGTTCCTGCTCGGGGCATCCACCTCGAAGCGCTTCCAGCGGGCGGTGCGCTCGCAGATGCCCGAGGAGAAGGAAGCAGAGGCGGCGCGCCAGCAGGTGGACGCGATCCTGTCGGAGCTGGCCGCCTCGCAGCGCGAGCACTACCAGCAGCTGGTGGGGCTGAAGGAGAAGATTCTCGCCAACTACGCGAAGCTGCCCGGAGGGCGGGTGCTGGCGGCGAGCAGCGAGCAGCGGTTGGACGCGCTGCTGACGTCGTTCCTGCGGCTCATCTCCACGCTGAACCAGTACCGCACGTACCTGAACTCGGCGGAGCGGCAGTCGCTGGAGAAGGAGGTGCGGCTGCTGGAGGCGGAGGTGGCGCAGGAGGCGAACCCGCGCCTGAAGGACGTGAAGGAGAAGCGGCTGGACATCATGAAGCGGCGGCTGGCGCGCTTCGAGCAGGCGGGGGAGAGCCGCGAGGTGGTGAGCCACCAGTTGGCGAGCATCGAGGACCTGATGCGGCTGACGCACGAGCAGTCGATCGCGATCCGAGACCCCGAGAGCGTCAACCGTCAGCTCGAGGCGCTGAGCGCCGAGGCGACGGCCACGGACGAGACGGTGCGCGAGATGGAGCGCTTCCTCGACTTCACCGAGGAAACCTCGGGCCCGCTGCCGCACGGGACGCGGGTTCGCTGAGGAGTTCCCGACAACGCGCGGCGTGAGCCGTTCCGTGTCCAGACAGTTCCCGGTCTCATGACTCCCGAGGGCTCAAGGCTCACGGGAGGAACATGATGCGAGGACTCTGGAAGCGAGTGTTCCTGTCAGGGGCGATGGCGCTGTTGCTGGAGGGGTGCGCGACCCTTCCCGGTGGGCACATCCCGCCTTCGGCCTTCGAGTTCCACGAGGTCGTGTCCGAGCAGGGACCTGGGGCGGGTGGATGGAAGATTGCGAAGGTGAACATCCTGTTGTGCCGGGTGTCCCAACGCAGGCCGTTGGAGGCCTGGTGCGACGTCGAAGTCGGAGTGCCCATCATCAACAAGAAACGCCCGATTTCGAACGTGACCGCACAGAGACGGTCGGCGGAAGCCGCTGATGCAGCGGCTCAAATGGTTCTGAGTGGACCCGAAACCGTCTCGGCACTTGCCTGCGCTCAGTTCCGGGACGAGATGTCGGTGTTGTTGAGAGCGTCTCTCAAGGGCGTCAGGGTGACGAAGTTCCTCACGGCAGGGATCGAACCGAAATCCTTCCCCGAAGATTGAGGGTCAACAGCATGGATGAGCGTTTTTCCGCGGAGTCCCTCATCAAACTCGTGCATCGCTACTACCCTTCGGGGCTTTATGAAGATGATCCGCGCCACGGCCAGAGCGAGGAATTCAAACGGCTGGTGGCAGCGAAGCAGGCTGCGATGAAGGATGCCGTGGATTGGAAAGGCTTCCTGCAGCGCGTTCGCGAGCAACTCCCCGATTGCCTCCAATGGGATCTACAGGCCCTTCGTTATGACCCGAGCCGCCATGTCCGGGTCTATCTGCCTGGCACCACGTTGGAGCAACGCGAGAAGAAGTGCGTCGTGGTGTACGTGAGCATCCTGGCTCCGGTGCATTTCCTCCATGCGTCTCAAGAGGTGGAACTGGACGAGGAACGATCTCACTCCGAGGCGTGGTTTCCTCCACTTCCTCCCGAGCTCCAGCCCCTCGAAGCGTTGCTGGACGCGCTCGCTCGCGAGTCGTTCGGGTCGGTCCGGTTGTCCAATGAGATCCTCTTCACCCCCGTGCCCGACCTCCAGGTGGGCAACACCCGATTGGGCAAGGTGAAGCTCCTCAATTGCCTCTTCTCCGACCGCATCTGGTGAGGGTGCTCGCGTCCCGGATGACGCGGCACCCTCACTCCGTTCCTCTCGCGAGGAGCGCGATGCTCAGTACGCCGTGCTCTGCCAGGGGAAGAGGTACGTCAGGGGAACATTGAGCCGCGCGGCCCACGAGGCCTCGTTGTGCCCCGCGCCCTGCGCCACGTAGTAGTACAAGTCGTTGCCCTGCACGTACCCGTCGGCCACCAGCGCGTCCCTCATGCGCGTCGTCTCCGTCAGCCCGTCGTTGTCCGTGCCCGCGTCGATGTAGAAGCGCACCGCCACCTTCGTCGTGGCCGTCTCCACCTGCTGCGTCAGCGTCTGGTTGTTCCACCAGAACGAGCTCGACATGGCCGCCAGCTTCCCGAACACCGTCGGGTTGCGCCGCCCCACGTAGAACGACACCAGCCCGCCCAGCGACGAGCCGATCAGCGCCGTGTTCGTCTTCGTCGTCAGCGTCCGGAAGTTCTGGTCGATGTACGGCTTCACCGTGTCGATCAGGAACCGCTCGTGCTTGTCCGCGCCTCCGCCGCCGTACTGCGCATCACAGCAGGGCGTGTACTCGTAGATGCGGTTTGAGCCGCCGTGGTCGATGCCCACGATGATGACCTCGTCCATCGCTCCGCTGCCGATGAGCGAGTTGGCCGTCTCGTCCATGCGCCACTCGGTGCCGTAGGTGGTCCGGGCGACGTCGAAGAGGTTCTGCCCGTCGTGCGCGTACAGCACCGGGTAGCGCTTGAGCGGATTCTCCGAGTAGCTCGGGGGCAGGTAGATGGTGAGCACGCGGGAGTTGCCGAACTGCGGCGAGTAGAAGTTGGACACGTACTGCAGCCGGCCCGAGGCCGCGCCGAAGAACGGATAGATGTCCACCGTGCTCCCGGCCTTGAGGCGGTAGTTGGCGCCCGTGGACCAGGTCGCGTCGTTGACGAGGGGCTTCACGTCCACGTCGCCCACGGAGTCGGCCCAGGAGAGCGTCCAGATGTTGCCCGTGGTCCACGTGGCGTTGGTGCCGGTGGTCCAGGACAGGGGCGCCTTGCTGCCCCGGAGGGTGATGCGGTTGCCGTAGCCCACGTCGTAGTGGACGCGGATGGTGGTGGCCTTGGCCGTGGTGCCCATGACCAGCAGCAGCAGTGCCGCCAGCAAACCGGCCCTGCGCGTGACGCAATCGTTCATGTCCATGGTGATGCTTGCCTCCCTGGGGGGTATCTCCGCTTCCCTGGACTCATCAGGTCGCGGATTGGCCACCCACTCTCCCAGTGAGTCTTCGGGTAGGGCAAGGTCGGCCCCCGGACGGCCCCTCCGGGATTCCAGCAGGAAGAATTTGACTCCAGGCCCCGGGCCGTCTGCACTCCCGTTCCCATGCTCCGCCGCGCCCCTCCCTGGCCCCTGCTCGTGCTCGTGCTGCTCGTGTTCGCCGGCTGCTCCCGTTGCGGCGAGAAGTCCGTGGGCGCCCGGGGCTCCAATCCCGCCCGCTTCCTGCCTCGCGGCGCCCCGGCCGCCCTCGTCGTGCCGGACCTCGGGGCGCTCGGCGAGAAGCTCGCGCGCTTCCAGAACCTCAAGCTGGCCAACTTCGTCGCCCAGCTCCAGAACGCTCAATCCGCCGAGTCCTACGTCTCCAGCATCATGCGCCAGGTGGGCGTGGACCTGCGCAGCCGCCAGGCCATGGAGGCCGCCGGCATCGACCCGGCCCGGGGCGCTGGCGCGGCCCTGCTCGGCGGAGGCCAGGCCTTCTCCGTGCTCGCCGTGAAGGACGAGAAGACGCTCACGGACACCTTCGCGAAGCTCGCCAAGGATCGCCTCGGAGCCGCGGAGCGCGCCGAGCAGAAGGTCCCCGGCGGGACGCTCGTCACCTTCAGCCGCGCCGGCGCGACGCAGCCCTCGCTGGGACTGCTCTTCACCGAGGGCTACGCCCTGCTGGGCGCGGGCGCCATGGTGTCGCAGCTCTCCGGCTACGCCACGCTGCCTCCGGAGAAGTCGCTCGGCCAGGAGCCGCTCCTCACCGCTTCCCTCAACCGGCTGCCCGCCGAGCGTGACTTCTACGCCTTCCTCCCCGGCGGTATCGGCTTCCTCGTCCCGGCGGGCACCACCCAGTCCGTCACCGTGACGGGCTCCGTCGGCGAGCGCGCGGTGACGCTGCGCATGGACTCGCCGTGGCCCGACACCCAGGCCTCGCTCGCCGCGCTCGTGCCGCAACAGGGGCCGGATCTGCTCGGCTACCTCCCCGAGGACAGCTTCTTCGTGGCGCGCTACCGGGGTGACCCCGCGCAGCTCGGCGGGGTGTGGCCCTACCTCGTCGGCTCTCAGGTGACGCAGGCCATGCAGCAGACCGGCTTCGACCTGAAGACCGAGCTGCTCGACAAGCTCGAGCCCGGCACCGTCGCGGGCGTGTCCCTGGCCCCCACCGTGCAACTCGGGGCCGGCCTGCCGTCGTTGGACCCTCGCCGCACCAACCCCTTCCGCTTCGTGCACCTGGTGGTGGTGGGCGAGTCCAAGGACGCGGCGGGCCTCGCCTCCGCGCTGGAGAAGCTGCCTGCCGTGGCCCAGCACTTCGGCGCCGAGGTGAAGCCCACGGACGTCAACGGGCAGCGCGTCTACCTCACCTCGTACCGGCAGGGCGAGGGCGCGCACTTCGCCGAGGTGGGCGACAAGGTGGTGCTCGCCGCGCCGCAGTCTCGCCTCGAGACGGCGCTCACCCGGCTCAAGGGTCCCGCGGGCACCAGCCCCGTGGCCGAGGACCTGCGTGGCGCGCTGAAGGAGCCGGTGTTGGGCATGGTGGTGGACCTGCGCCGCCTGTCGGACGCGGTGAAGGCGCTTCCCCCCGAGGCGTGGGGCATCGGCGGCTTCGCCATCAAGGCGACCACGGTGCGTTGGTTGGACGCCACGGATGACCTCCGCGCGGTGACGCTGGGCCTCTCCGAGAAGGAGAAGGCGCTGCAGGCCGAGCTCACCCTCTGGTTGGCACCCCATTGATACGCGCACGCGACATCGTCAAACAGTACGTGGATGGGGACGGCACCGAGGTGCGCGTCCTCGATGGACTCTCGCTCGACGTGGAGGATGGTGACTTCGTCGCGGTGGTGGGCCCCTCGGGCAGCGGCAAGTCCACGCTGCTGCACCTGCTGGGCGGGCTGGACGTGCACTACCAGGGCAACGTGGAGGTGGCGGGCGTGAAGCTCGCCGGCCTGAAGGACAAGGAGCTCGCGCGCTTCCGCAACCAGCACGTGGGCTTCGTCTTCCAGTCCTTCCACCTCATCCCCAACCTGTCCGCGGTGGAGAACGTGCTGATGCCCTCGCACTTCGGCCCCGCCTCGCTCGAGGCCCGCAAGCGCGCCGAGTCCCTGCTCGACCGGGTGGGCCTGCTGGCCAAGAAGGACCGCACCCCGGTGCGGCTGTCCGGCGGCGAGCGTCAGCGCGTGGCCATCGCCCGGGCCCTCTTCACCGGCCCGCGGCTGCTGCTGTGCGACGAGCCCACCGGCAACCTCGATGCGGCCACGGGCGCGGGCGTCATCTCGCTCTTCGAGGAGCTGCACCGCGAGGGGCTCACCCTGCTCGCCGTCACCCATGAGGAGCGGATGAGCTCGGCGGCCCGGCGCGTGCTGCGCCTCAAGGAGGGCCGGCTCGTCGAGGAGTCCCGTCCCGCGCTGGCCGGAGGTGCGTCATGAGGCTGGCGGCGCTGTCGCAACTGGTGCGGCTGAGCCTCGCGCGCGAGCGGCGGGGCGCGTTCTTCTCCGCCTTCGGCGTGGCCATGGGCGTGGGGGCGCTCGTCTTCTTCCTGGGCCTGGGCCTGGGGGTGGGCCGCGTCATTCAAGAGAAAATCTTCCCCAACGACGCGCGGCTGGTGGACGTGGTGCCTCCGGCGGTGTCGCTCGGCTCGTTCCTCGGGGGCGGCAAGCTGGACGCCGTCATGGTGGAGCGGCTCCAGGCGCTGCCGGACGTGGAGAAGCTCTACCGGAAGATGAGCGTGCGCGCCCCCGCGGCGAGCCTCTACAACGGCGACTTCTTCGGCCGGAAGCTGCGCATGGGCGTGGACGTGCTCGCGGTGGGGGTGGACCCCGGCCTCGTCGAGGGCGACGTGCAGCTGGGCAGGTTCGTGGACCCGGGGCCGGGCCAGCCCCTGCCGGGCCTCATCTCCACGCGGCTGCTCGAAATCTACAACAACACCTTCGCCCCGGCCCGCAAGCTGCCGAGGCTCACGCCGGGGATGCTCGTCGGCTTCACCCTCCCGGTGGACTTCAACCGCTCGTACGTGTCCGCCGCGCTGCCCAACACCCCCGTCATCTCGTCTCAAATCCAGGTGGTGGGCGCCTCGGACCGGGCGCTGCTCGCGGGCGTCACCATTCCCCTGGACACGGCCATCCGCCTCAACCGCGAGCTGGGCCAGGACACCGACTCGTACTCGGGCATTACGCTCGTGGCCACCAGCCCCGGCGCGGTGCCGGGCCTCGTGGCGGCGGTGAAGGAGATGGGCCTGGAGATCGACGATCAGGAGCGGCGGCTCGCGGAGAACGTGGGCGCGGCGGTGACGCTCACCACGTCCGCGCTGGCGCTGCTCTCCATCCTCATCTGCGTGCTCGCGGCGGTGAACATCGCCCATGCGCTGAGCGCCTCGGTGCGCGCGCGGGCCAAGGAGATCGGCGTCATGCAGGCGGTGGGCGCCTCGCGCTCGGACGTGCGCAACATCGTCCTGGCCGAGGCGGGCGTGGTGGGGCTCGTCGGAGGTTGCCTCGGCACCCTGGCCGCGATGCTGCTCGCGCTGCTCATGGACAAGCTCGCGGGCTCCTACCTGCCGCAGTTCCCCTTCAAGCCCGAGAGCTTCTTCTCCTTCCCCTGGCCCGTGGTGCTCGGGGGCGTGGTGCTCGGGCTGCTGGCCGCGGTGGCCGGGGCCTGGTTCCCCAGTCATCGCGCCGCCGCCACGGATCCCGCACGGACGCTCGCTGGATGACGCGGCCCTCGACCAAGACGCTGCTGGCCAACGCCGCGTGCCTGCTCACCCTCGGGTGGCTCTACGGTGGTGACCTGCGCGACGCCCTGCGCGCCCGCGGCGCCGAGGTGTCCGCCTTCCTGTCGCCGCCCCGTCTGGTGTGGCCCGCGCTGGTGCTGGCCGCCACGGGGGGGGTGCTCGGCATCGTCCTCTGGGGCCTGGTGCGCGGCCGCGCCGAGGACTTCAAGGGCTACCGGCTGCTGCCCATCCTCCTGGTGAGCGCGCTCTTCTTCGACCTGGTGCTCGCCGAGAACCAATTGCCCCTGCACTCCGACGACCTGGCCGCCCTGGCGATGCGTCAGTTCCAGGAGAGGGCCGGGGCCCTGTCCGAGGGAGAAACGGTGCCCTCGCGGCCGGAGGTGTTGCAGCCGCTGCTCGCGGACCTGGGCCAGCCGCCGTATCTGGTGCGTGGCGTGCGCGTGCCGGTCTGGTCACTCCAGGTGCGCGAGGAGTGCCAGGGGCCCGTCCAGCAGGCCCCCGGCCTCGCGGTGGGCACGTTCATCTACTGCGTGGCTCCCGGCCGCACCTCGGCCTGGCTGACGCTGGTCGGTCTCCCAGCAGGCGAGCGCTTTGGCCTTCCCTCGGTCTTCTCGGTGGACGGCCAGCCGCACGTGGCGGTGGTACGACCCACACCGCCCGAGGAGGCCGAGCCCCTCCAGGCCGAGGAAATGCCCTTCCCGGGCCTCCCCGAAGCCCCGCTTCCCGGTGTAGCCCCCGAGGCAACGGACGCGGGGGAACTGGCTCCGGCTCCCGCTCCCTGAGGGGCGTTCAACTCGCGCGGTTGACCCTATGGAGGGGCGGTCGATAGGCTCACCTCTCAAACACGCGAGCCACGCACCCCGTGACGACCACTCAACCGAAGCGGCAGCCCATCCCATTTGGGAAGTACCTCCTCCTCGACCGCATCAACATCGGCGGCATGGCGGAGGTGTGGCGCGGAAAGATGTTCGGCGCCGGAGGTTTCGAGCGCCTCGTCGCCATCAAGCGGATCCTTCCGAACATCGCCGAGGATGACGAGTTCATCGCGATGTTCATCGATGAGGCGAAGATCAGCGTCCAGCTGAACCACGCCAACATCGCTCAAATCTACGAGCTGGGGCAGATCTCCAACAGCTACTTCATCGCGATGGAGTACATCCCCGGCAAGGACATGCGGGCCATCTTCGACCGGTGCCGGAAGAAGAGCGAGCCGGCGCCCGTGCCGCTGGTGGCCTACGTGGTGTCGAAGATGTGCGAGGGCCTGGACTACGCCCACCGCAAGAAGAGCAACCAGGGGCAGGATCTCAACATCGTCCACCGCGACATCTCGCCGCAGAACATCCTCATCTCGTTCGAGGGCGAGGTGAAGGTCATCGACTTCGGCATCGCCAAGGCCGCGGGCAAGGCCACCAAGACGCAGGCCGGCATCCTCAAGGGCAAGTTCGGCTACATGAGCCCGGAGCAGATCCGCGGCCTGCCGTTGGACCGGCGCAGCGACATCTTCGCCATCGGCGTGTGTCTCTACGAGATGCTCACCGGCGAGCGGCTCTTCGTGGGCGACAGCGACTTCAGCGTGCTGGAGAAGGTGCGCAAGGCCGAGGTGGCCCCGCCCTCCACGTACAACCGCCGCATCCCCGAGGCGCTGGAGAAGATCGTCCTCAAGGCGCTCGCGCGCGACGTGGACGACCGCTACCAGTACGCCAACGAGCTGGGCGACGACCTGCAGCGCTTCCTGCTCACCTCCGAGTCCGTCTTCAGTCGCAAGGACCTCCAGCAGTACATGCGGTCCACCTTCGCCGAGGACGTGGAGCGCGAGAAGCAGCGGCTGCAGGAGTACGCCGACATCAAGCCGCCCGACGGCATGCTGGCCGCCATCGAGATGGGCTTCAGCGGCTCCTCGTCGGCGCCGCAGGTGCAGGCCCCGCCGGTCAGCGCGCCGCCGCCGGTGCCGAGCCAGCCGCCCGTGTCGCCGCCCATGCCCGCCACGCCCTCGCTGAGTGGGGTGCGCCGCTCGCCCACGCTCGGTACGCTGCCCAAGCTGACGGCCGCCGCGCCCCCGCCACCGCAGCTGGAGGAGGAGTCCGGGGCCACCATGGTGGTCAGCAGCCCGGAGCTCATCGGCGAGCCCACCACGCAGCCGGGGCTCGTGGGCCCCGGGCGCAAGGTGACGCCGGTGGAGGTGCCGCGCGCGGCCCTCATCGACGAGCAGCCGCCGCAGCGCGTCCCCAGCGTGCGGGTGCCGCCGGTGATGTCGCCTCCGCCGAGGCCTCCGGGCCCCCCGCCGTCCGCGGAGAGCACCACCGTGGCCCGCCAGGGCCGCAACACCATGGATGGGCTGCGCGCCGTCCGGCCGTCGACGGAGACGCCCGTCTCCGAGCCGCCCGTGGGTCCGCCGCCGCGGGCCTCGATGACGTCCATCCCCGCCGTGGCGGCCCCCCGGCCGCAGCCGCCGACGTTGGTGCCTCCGCCCGTGATGACGGAGCGCGAGCCGCTGGTGCACGAGGAGGAGGACCCGATGGAGCAGACCGCTCCGGTGCTTCCTCCGGCGCGCGCATCCCTCACCAACCCGAGGATTCCCGCTCCGGCTCCCGCCGCCGCTCTGGCGCCGGTGGCCGCCGCGACCAACCGCATGCCGCTCATCGCGGCCGTCGCCGCCCTGTTCATCGTGGCGGGCGTGGGCCTGGTGGGCTTCTTCGTGACGCGGCCGGCGCCGGCGCCCCAGGGGTACATCCTGGTGGATCTCCCCTCCGAGGTGCAGGGGCGCACCGGGCTGCGGGTGAACATCAACGGCCAGGACGTCGACAAGCTGCCCAGGTCCGGGCCCATCGTGCAGCCCACGAAGGTCGGCTCCACCCTGGTGATGGTGAGTGCCGAGGGCTACAAGACCTTCACCCAGACGGTGATGGTCACCGAGGGCGCCACGCCCCAGCCGGTGCCGGTGAAGCTCGAGCGCGAGAAGAAGGTGGCGCAGGTGGTCGTCGTCACCCAGCCGCCGGACGTGGAGCTGAAGGTGGGCGACAAGGTGGTGCGCGAGAAGGGCAGCAGCGCGCCCTACATCGGCGAGGTGCCGGCGGGCGAGAAGGTGGTGGTGTCCGCCAGCGCTCCGGGCTTCAAGCCCGCGCAGAAGGCGCTCGAGCTGTCCGCGGGTGACAAGCCGGCGAGCGTGCAGCTCACGCTCGAGAAGATCGAGCCGGAGGGCTTCGAGGTGCAGGTGCTGTCCACGCCCTCGGGGGCCACCATCGTCGCGGGGGGCCAGGAGCTGGGCGTCACCCCGAAGCTGGTGCGCCTGCCCCTGAGCGTGAAACAGGTGAGCCTGAAGCTGCGTTGCCATGAGGACGAGGACGTGGACGTGGCTCCGGGCGACGGGGCGCCGGCCACGGTGCGGCAGCGGCTGAAGAAGCAGCGCGGCTGCAAGTAGTCCCATCATTCAGACAGGCGCCCTCCCGTTCGAGGTGGGCGCCAGGGGCCTCGCGAGGGGCCGGAGGGGTGTGTTGGTGACCAGGTCACGCAAGGTGGATGCGGCGGATCCGCTCGCGGAGCTGCCCGGGTGGGCCCGCAAGCTGGCCCAGAAGTACTACACGAAGACCGTCAGCACCTTCCTGCTGTACGGCGCGGTGAGGGACCTGCAGCCCACCACCGCGGAGGACGGCGGCCGCAGCTTCGGGCCGCTGCGCACGTTCCTCTCCGAGGAGCTCTTCGGCGGGCGGGATCACGTCATCTTCTATGATCGCTCGTCCGGCATCCGCTCGGGCTCTCCGGAGACGCAGAAGGAGCTGCAGCGGAACATGGCCGGCTATGACGCGCTCTACGGCACGGACTACGCCAAGAGCCTGCCGAGGGACCCGGGCCGGGCGCTGCAGATCCTGGAGAACTTCCTGCGGATGCGGATGAGCGAGGGCAAGTCGCTCGCGCTCATCATCGACTTCGCCGAGACGCTGGTGCCCGGCGGGGAGATGAGCCACCTGTCCACCGAGGACCGCTTCGTGCTCGCCACGCTGGAGAAGTGGGGGCACGACCCGCAGTTCCTCGCGGGCGACATGTCCGTGGTGCTGCTGGCGGAGAACCTGGCGGACGTCTCCCCGCGCCTGACGCGCAACCCGTACGTGGCCACCATCGAGCTGCCCCTGCCCACGGAGGAGGAGCGGCTGGAGTACGTGCGCTACAAGCTGGAGGGCAAGAAGCTGGCGGCGGTGTCGGACGTGCCGCTCACGGGCCTGGCGAAGATGACGGCGGGCCTGTCGCGCATCAACCTGGACCGCGTGCTCACCGAGGCGCTCGAGCAGGGCGTGCGCATCACCAGCGACCTGCTCAAGGAGAAGAAGAAGGAGCTCATCCAGGCCGAGTGCCACGGCCTGCTGGAGTTCATCGAGCCGGTGCACACGCTGGACTCGGTGGCGGGCCACGGCAAGGCCAAGGAGATGCTGCGCAACGCGGCCAACGCGCTGAAGAAGGGGCGCATCGAGGTGATGCCCATGGGCTACCTCGTGAGCGGCCCGGTGGGCACCGGCAAGACGTTCCTGGTGTCCTGCTTCGCCGGAGAGATTGGCATCCCGGTGGTGAAGTTCCTCAACTTCCGCAGCCAGTGGCAGGGCGTCACCGAGGCCAACCTCGAGAAGATCTTCAACCTGCTCAAGGCGCTCTGGCCGGTGGCGGTGATGGTGGACGAGGCGGACACGTTCCTGGGCAACCGCGATTCGGGCGGGGACTCGGGGACGAGCAGCCGCGTGTTCGGCTCCATCGCCTCGTTCATGGGCAACACGGTGTACCGCGGGAAGATCGTCTGGTTCCTGATGACGGCGCGGCCGGACCTGCTGCCCATCGACCTCAAGCGCCAGGGACGCGCCGAGGAGCACCTCGCGCTCTTCTATCCGGAGACGGAGGCGGAGCGAGAAGAGCTCTTCAAGGTGATGCAGAAGAAGACGGGCCTGAAGCTGGAGGTGTCGTCCATCTCGGAGCTGATTCCGACGGGGACTCGCCAGCTGAGCGGCGCGGACATGGAGGCGGTGCTGGTGCGCACGCGCTTCCGGGCGCTGGCGCAGGGACGCGAGCAGGCGACGGTGGAGGACCTCAAGGCGGTGTTCGAGGACTTCGTGCCGCCGAGCTACCCGTTGGAGATCGAGCTGCAGAACCTGGTGGCGGTGCAGGAGTGCACCAGCCGCGAGCTGCTGCCCGAGAGCTTCCGCCGCCTGGACCGGGACCACATCACCCGGCGCGTGCGCGAGCTGAAGCTGCTGCTCGAGCAGGGCTGAGGCGTGCCGGGGTGGGGCCGTGGCTCCCCACCCCGAGCCCCTCGGGTGCTCACCCCGCCTTGCGCACCTCGAAGCCGAGGCGGGGGAAGTGCACGACGACCTCGCCCGCGCGCGCATCGACGCGCCGGACCGCGAGCTCGTTGGGACGCGAGAGCACGAGCTCTCCTTCCACCGGATCAACGCCGTAGTCGGTGGGGGCGATGCTGACGCGCTCGCCCTTCTCGAGGCCGTGCAGGTCGAGGAAGTCCTCGCCCTCGGTGGACACCGGCGTGCTGGCGGCGGCGAGCTTGACGGCGTCACCACCCTCCATCGTGTCGGACGTGCCGTGGCCCATGTCCTGGACGCGCTTCATCCACGCCACCAGGTGCGTGTGCGGCGCGAGGATGCCCGCGACGGCCTGGGCGCGCTGGATGAACCAGAGCCCATGGTAGACGGAGAAGTCGGCGATGCTCGGGGCCTTGCCGAGCAGCCAGGGCCGGCCGTCCGCGAGCTGGGCCTCGAGCTGCTGGAGGTAGAGCCGCAGCGCCCCGGTGGCCTCGGGAGGGCGCATGCGCGGCACGTTGGCCCGGAAGGCCGCGCGGTCGGCGAGGAACGCCTTGCCCTGTTCGGGAGGCATGTTGCCGAAGATGCTCTGCACCCCCGCCGGCTGGAAGACGTAGGGGATGACGGTCCAGAACAGCGTGGAGTCCGCCCACTGCGCCTGGATGCGCGCCAGTCCCTCCGACTCGGCCGGGTACAGCGTCGGCGAGGGGGCGAGCCGCTCCAGCACGTCCGCGATCAACGCCGTGTCGCAGTAGATGTCCGCGCCCATCTGCAGCAGCGGTGTCTTGCGATAGCCACCCGTCAACGCGATCACGTCCGGCTTGGGCAGGATCATGGGGATGGTGACGGAGGTCCATCGCAGGCCCTTGAAGCCGAGGATGGCGCGGACCTTCTCGGAGAAGGGCGAGAGCGGGTAGTGGTGCAGGATGGGTTGGGACATGATGGCTCCTCCGCGGGACTCTAGCGGCATGGAGGGGGCATGTTCGATTCGGATCGGCTCGTCGTCACGAACGCGGAGCTCGCGCGCCGCCTCGGAGAAGACCTCCTGCTCGGGAGTGTGTTCGCCTTCCTTCCCCGGCGGTTCTTCAAGAAGCGCACGTCCGCGTGGACCGAGCCCCTCTGGGGTGAATCCCAGGAGCCGCGGATCCTCTCGCTGCTCGGACCCGAGGGCGCCGCGCTCCCGGGCGCGAAGGTCCGGGCCGCGTCTCTGCCCAGGCTCTCGCTCTCGGCGATCACCAGTGACAAGGCGCTCTACCGCGAGGGACGCGACGAGGTGCACCTGCTCGTGTTGGATCCGCTCGCGCCGGGCGCCGAGGTGGTGCTGGAGGTGCTGGTGCACGGCGCGCTCTTCGCGACCCGTCCGGTGCGGCTCGATGCGCGTGGCGCGGCGGCGGTGACCCTGCGCGAGCTGCCCGCGGGTGACTACGAGGTGCGTCCCCAGGGCGCGCCGGAGGGGTTTCCCGCCTGCGAGTTCACCGTCGCCGAGTACCGGCTCGCGCCGCTCGTCATGCGGCTCGTGGAGCGGCGGCTCGAGGGCAGCACGCTCGGGGTGAAGCTCTTCCTGGAGAGCTTCGGCCTTCCGGTGACCGCGCGCGTGCGGATCGAGCTCATGGTGCGCGGGATGGGGCTCTCGGAGCAGGTCGTGGTGGTGCGCCAGGGCTTCGTGGAGGCCTCGTTCCAGCTCGTGGGACGCGGTCCGCACTTCATCAACGCGCAACTGATGCTCGACCCTTCGCGCACGGCGACCGTGCCCATCGTGGGCAGCCGCGAGGAGGAGCGCTCGCGCACGGTGCTGTCGAAGCTGGGCGAGGAGGTGGGAGCCTCGCTGCTGCCCGGAGCCTCATCGCAGCCGGTGCGTGGGCTGTGGCTGGATCGCGGGCCCATCCGCTCCACACCGTTCCAGCTCGAACGCGTGGACACGCGCAAGGCGCGGCTCACGGCGAAGACGACCATCGACACGGCGAGCCTCGTGGTTTTCGACGCGGTGGGGGGGCACCAGGAGCGTGTGCTCGGAGCGCTCGCGAGCGGCGCCGTCGTCGAGGTCGATGTGCCCGAGCCGATGGGCCTGCTCGCGCTCGGCGCGTTCGTCCAGGGCGAGCCCTTCGAGGGCTGGGCGGCGGTGATGACACCGGCTGCGGTGTCCGTGTCCATCTCCGTGCCGGAGAAGTGCACGCCCGGTGAGGAGGCGCGGATTCAGCTCGACACGGGTCGCGCAGAGGACGACGCGTCCGTGTACGTGGTGGTGAAGGACGCGCGGCTGCTCTCGACGGACACACCCGCCAGCCGGCTCGCGGGCGGGCTCAAGGCCCATGCGGAGAGCGCGGGGCGCGTGCTGGACGTGGGCAAGGTGGACACGCGTCTCGCCGGGGTCGTGCCCGACGAGACCGTGTTGTTCGAGATGGAGTACGAGCGGGGCGTGGTCTATTCGGCCGTGGCCGCGGGCGATGCGTGGGAGGACGACGATGGTTCCTATTCCGCCGTGCTGCTCGAGAGCACTCCCGCCCTGGCGGAGGTCGCCGCGCCGCACACCGGAGCCGGTCGCGAGGCCGGGTCCCCTCCGTCGCGTGTGACCCAGGAGCCCGAGGTGTTGTTCGCGGGGCTCGTCGAGACCCGGAACGGGAGGGGCACGCTGCCGGTGCGGCTCGGGCCCGGGTTCGCCGACTACCTGGTCGAGGCCTTCGTCCTCTCCGGGCTGGACTGGGCACCGGCCGAGGCGCGCTTCCGGGCGGAGAAGGAGCAATTCGTCTCGCTGGAGCTGCCGGCGTTCGTGCACCCCGAGGACGCGGCGCTCGCGCGGCTTCACGTGGGCTCGCGGCTCGAGGGCGTGCGGGTGCGTGTCCTGCGCGAGGGCGTGGAGGTGCCGCTCATCCGCGAGGGGCGGGTGCTCGCCGCTGGGGAGCCGCTCGGCGTGGGCCTCACGGAGCTGACGTTCCTGGCGGGGCCGGGCCGTTACGATGCGGTACTGGAGGGCCCGTCGGGCGTCCTGGCGCGCGAGGTGAAGCAGGTGGAGGAGCCGGGACGGCTGCGGCGGCTCGCGCGGACGGTGCGCCTGCTCGAGCCGGGAGAGGCGTTCTCGGTGGAGGAGGACGCGTCGATCGTCTCGTTGCGCGTGCTTCCGGGGCTGAAGAGTCCCTTCCGCGCGCTGGTGACGGCAACGGCCGACTATGGCCACGCGTGTTGCGAGCAGACCGCGGCGAAGATGCTGGCGGCGTGCGCGATGTACGCGCTCGCGGGAGAGGGGAGCGGACAGGAGACCGGCGCGGCGGTCCGGGACAAGGCCGAGTCCATCATCCTGGCGGGCGTCGCACGTGAGCGCTCGATGTTCCTCCGGGGCCGCGGGTTCAAGATGTACCCGGAGGTCTTGGACGAGCCGCATGCGTATTGGGGGCCGAAGGCGGCGATGCATCTCCAGCACCTCGCGCTGCTGAAGGACCTGGGGGGCGAGGCGGCGATGGGCCCGGCGCTCTCGCGCGCGGTCGAGGAAGGGCTCGAGATGGCCGGGGACGCGATGCGCGCGTACGGGCTCACCTGGCCGCCGTCGCGCATCCAGAACCCCGAGGACGCCTATCTGGCGCTGCGATTCGGTGGTGGCGGGAACGAGGCCGAGGCGCTCGAGGTGGTGCGGCGGTGGGTGGAGACGTCGCGCGAGGCGAAGCTGGGGGCCGTGGAACTGCGCACCGGGCTCTCCTACGCGGCGGCGGTGCTCCTGCGGGCGGGAGGCGCGGCGGAGCTCCCGCTGGCGCTCGCGCTCGCCAACCAGGTGGTGGCGCAGCTTGGCGAGAACGGGCGGCTGTATTCGACGGTGGATTCGGTCGCGGCGATCGCGCTCATGGCCGAGTTGCAAGCGGCGGGCGTGGGGGGAGGGGCGGAGGCCGTCGAGGTGGACGGGGAACGCGTGCCGGTGGTCGAGCTCGCGGCGAGCGCTCGCGCGGTCCGTTCGGTGCGTGCGCTGGACACCCGCGTGGCGGTGGAGCTCACGCGCCAGCGCGAGGAGGACTGGGGCGGGTTCCTCGCGAAGCTTCCGGTCGCGGTCTCCCTGCACAAGGGCAACGCCGTCTCACGGACACTGACCGCGACGGACTCGGTGGAGCTGCGGGTGCGGCTCGAGAGCGGTTACGAGCCCGGAGACCTGCTCTGGGTGTGCCTGCCCGATGCGCTCTCGCGCGTGGTGGGCGGCGGGCAGGTGAAGCGCTTCTCCGTCGATTTCGGCGGCGAGCACGAGCTGCGCATCCCGCTGGCGGCCACGGGAGTGACCGTGAACGGGAAGGGCGAGTCCGCGCCCGCGCGCTTCGCGGTCTGCGTGCGCAACATGTTCGAGGAGGAGCGCGGCGGCAGCCCCGGGTTCATCGAGGTCACGGTGGCGCCGGCCCCGGGGGGCTCGGCGCTCGGGCGCACGCTCGACGCGCTGAAGCACCTGTTCAGCTGACGCGGCCGGGAGGAGGCCTTGGCCCGCCTCCCGGCTCGGGGCGGGGAACTACGGCGCCTTCACGACGAGCCGCATGCCGGTGGGCAGCCGGGTGGTGTCCTTGATGTTGTTCCAGCGCTTGAGGTCCTCGACGGTCACGCCGTAGCGCTGGGCGACGCCCCAGATGGACTCACCCGCGGCGAGCTCGTGCACGGTGCCGGGGCGGCCCGCGTTGGCGGCGGGGGCCCGCTGGGCGATGACCGTGCCCGCGCGCTCCTCCACCTGCTTGGGCGCGTTGTCCTGCCACACGTACAGCACCGAGCCCACCTTCAGGGCCTTCTTGGCGGTGCGCGCGTTCAGGTCGTTCCACTTGCGGAGATCATCCGCGCTCACCTGGAAGCGCGTGGCGATGGCCCACAGGCTGTCACCCGACTGCACGCCGTAGGTGATGCGCTTGCGGCCGTTGAGGGTCTCCGTCTTGACGGGGCCGCTGGCCACCGGGCCGCGAGGCGTCCCCGCGGGCACCTCGTCCTCGGGGCGCGGCACCGTCACGCCGCTGCGCCGCGCCTGGGCCACCTTGCGCGCCAGCGCGCTGTCCGTGCCCGCGTCCTTGCCCGTCCCGCGCGAGGCCGGCACCGGAATCACCAGCTCCGTGTTGAGCCGCAGGGTCTTCAGGCTCTTGAGCTGGTTCATCTGCAGGATGGCCTCGGGCGCCGTGCCGTACGTGAGGGCGATCTGCGACAGCGTGTCGCCGCGCTTCACCTTGTGCACGCGGAAGGTCAGCCGCTCCTTGGCCGGCAGCTTCGCGAAGTTCTCCGCGAACTGCGGGGCCGTGCCCTTGGGCAGGCGCAGCACGTAGGGATTCTTGGGGCTCGCCGGCGGGGTGCACCAGCGCCGCAGCTCGGGGTTGAGCTCCTGGAGCTGCGTCACGCTCACGTTGGCCGCCCGGGCGACGACATCCAGGTCCGTGGCGTCGTTGAGCTTCACCTCGTCGAAGACGAGTGGCTGCTCGTAGACGAACTCCTTCTCCGAGAAGCCGAAGGCGGCGGGGTGCTTGGCGATGAGCGCCGCGGCGATGAGCTTGGGCACATAGTGCCGCGTCTCCAGCGCCAGGCCCTTCTCCGTGGGGGCGGAGATCTCCCAGAAGTTGTTGGTGCCCATGCGCTCCATCAACCGCCGCACCCGGCCGCTGCCCGTGTTGTAGCCCGCCCACGCCAGGTACCAGTGGCCCAGCTCGCTGTGGAGATCCTTGAGGTAGCGCGCGGCGGCGTAGGTGGCCTTGATGGGATCCTTGCGCTCGTCCACCCAGAAGTCCTGGCGCAGCCCGTACTGGCGGCCGGTGCTGGAGATGAACTGCCAGGGCCCGGCGGCCTGCGCCCACGAGTAGGCCTGGGGCGAGAAGCCGCTCTCAATCATGGCCAGGTACACCGTGTCGCGCGGCAGGCCCTGGGCCTCGAGGATGGGCTGCATCACCGGCAGGTAGCGCGTGGAGCGGCTCACCCACTTGCTGAACCACTTGCGGCCCGGCCCCTGGAAGAACTGGATGTACTGGGCCACCAGCGGCTGCATCTCCACCGGGATGTCGTAGCGGGCCTGCACCCGCGAGACGTCGAAGTTGGAGAGGTCCGTCATGAGCGGCAGCTCTCCGGTCTCCTCGTCCTCGCGGAAGGTGGGCTCCTCGAGCGCGTCCAGCATGCGCAGGCGCAGCGGGTTGGCCACGCCCAGGCGGCGCAGCGACTGGAGCACCTCGGCGTTGGGCCGGGCGCCCGGATCCAACGTGGCGCCCTCCAGGGCCCGCATCTCCTCGAGCTCGGTGGACTCGACGGCACCCGGGTCGTTCTGAAGGTCCTCCAGCACCTCCTCGGCGGATTGGAGGGGGACCTCGGCGGGGTCCTCACCCGCGGCGGCGGCCGGGGCGGGAGCGGGGGCCTCGGGCTGCTGGGCGGAGGCGACCCTCAGCTGCTTGTCCTGGGCGCTGAGCACCCGCATGCCGGGCGGGGGCGGGGGCATCGGCACCGCCTCGGCGGGCGAGGGCGGGGCCGAGGCGAGGACCAGGAGGAGCAGGCTGAAGGACGGCATGGTCACCTGGGAGCCGGCTGCCGGAGGGGCCGGGTTGATTGGAGGCGCAAGTGTTCGATGCTTTTCGCGTCATTCAAACAAGCATCCAAGCGGGCCATCTTCCCATCGGTCGCTACCGCCGGGAAGAAACACACCACCTGGACGTGTTTCACGGCTTCGACTTCACCGCCCGTGGCTGGCCATGGCCGGGGCCGAGGATTCTCGGCACGTAGGTGGCGAAGTCGAAGTGGGGCGAGTTCTCCCGGTTGTGGCAGGTGACGCACACGGCCTGCCCCGGCTTCGCGGTGATGTTGTCCTGGGACGGGTCCTCGGCGTGGAGCGAGCCCGGGCCGTGGCAGCTCTCGCAGCCCACGCTCTCGCGGCCGGCCGTCTTGTCCAGGCGGCACACCCCGCCGGGCTTCTCCCAGCCGGTGACGTGACAGCCGGTGCAGTTGAGGTGGAACTGCTTGCCCACCCCCTCCAGCGTCTTCCAGGACTCGTGGTGCTTGGAGCCCTTCCACAGGGGGAAGGCGTCCGCGTGGCACTCCTCGCAGGCGGCGCTGCCCACGAAGGCGGCCTGGCCCTTCTCGGGGGCGGGGCAGTCCTGGCCATGGGCCCTGGCCCACTCGAGGTTCATCTTCCCCACGTCCGCGTCGTAGGCCTTCACCACCGTCTGGGTGTCGGCGTCCGAGGGGAGGGTGGACTCGAGGGGGACGAAGCGCAGGGCGAAGCTGTCGCTGTCCCCGGTGGCGGTGACGGGCGCGGTGAGCAGGGCCTGCCGGCGCGCCACCAGCTCCTCGCGCTTCTGCTGCTTGAGGGCCTTGAGCTGGGGCTCGATGCCGGGGAGGTTGATCTCCTTGTCCAGCAGCGCCAGGCGCCGGTCGATGGAGGCGGCCTCCTTCTCACCTTCCTCCGCCGTCTTCTGGAGGGTGAAGCGGCCGCCCGGCTTGGGGCCGTAGGCCAGGTCCACACGCAGCAGCTCGCGGCCCTTGCTCTGCAGCGCGGCCACGGGGACGGCGTCGCGCACCAGCTTGTGCTCCTCGCCGTCGAACTCGCCGGGCGTATGGGTGGCGAGCACCAGGTCCACGCCTGGCTCCGGCGTGGCGGCGGCCCGCTGGGCCTCCTGGAGGGTGCCGTGGAAGAGGCCCACCACGAAGGCGGCTCCCTCGGCCCGGGCCTTCGCGGCCGCCTGCTTCATTCCGGCCGCGTCCGAGGCGCTCACCACGCCCACCTTGCGCGCCCCGGCGGCCAACACCTGGTAGCCCCCGGGGGCGAGCTCGGGCAGCCCCAGCCCCCGGCGGAAGTCGGCGCCGCGCGTGTCGTCCAGCTCGCCCACCGCGCGCACCGCGAGGCCCATGCGCTTCATGGCGTCGGCGAGCGCCCGTGCCTTGCGCTCCTCCTGGGGCACCTGCTCGGGCTTGAGGGTGTGTTCCCCGAAGAGGCTGTCACCGCCGTCCACATAGAGGACGGGCAGGGCGCCCTTGCCCGCCTCGCGCACCTGCGCGGCCGCGCGCTCGATGCCGCCGCGCATGTTCTCGCTGCAGCCGCAGGGGCCCAGGTAGCCGCGCACGTCCGCGGAGAAGAAGAGGATGGCGCCCGGGGCGTCCGCCTTCGCGGAGGCCGCCGTACCCGAGGCCGCTCGCGGCTCGCCGGCCCGTGTCTCCTTGTCGCGCGAGCACCCCGAGGAGAGCGCCGCCAGCAGGAGGAGGCCGGTGACGAGCCGCCGCTTCACCGCGTCACCAGATGATGCTCTGCACCAGCTCGTCGATCTTCTCACCCATCTTCTCCAGGCCGTTCACCTTGGACAGGCTCCCGTCGGCGCCGACCTGCTCGGCCAGCTTGCTCAGCTCGTCGTCCGGGAGGCTGGAGAAGAGGATGATGGGGATGTCCTGGGTGCCGTACTCGTTCTTCAGGGTGCGGCAGATGTCGGTGCCCTTGGCCTCGGGCATGTGGATGTCGGTGAGGATGAGGTCCGGCTTCCACGTCTGCAACGTCTTCTCGAACTCCATCAACGTGGAGGTGGCGATGACTTCATAGCCGCGCGCCTCCAGCACGGCCTTCTCCATGGCGAGAGTGATCTCGCTGTCGTCGATGAGGAGGATTTTGCGCTTCTCGTGCACGGCGACCTCTTCCTTGGCGGCCTTTTCTAGCCCATCGCTGTTGATGGCTCCAAGGCTTTCCCGTCCGGGTGGAATCCAGGGGGAGACGACCCGACAGCTACCCTGGAAGGCAGGCGACCTTCCAGCACAATAGGTGTTGCCCGTCGAGTCCGGTGTGGGCACTAAGGGCTGCCTATGCGCCGCGCCCTGACTGGACTGTGCCTCCTGCTGTCCGTCGTCCTCCCGCTGGGGGCCTGGGCCCTCAACAACGGCCTGGGGGCGCCTCCCGGGACGGTGGACCGGTCCACGCCCTACGCCTCCGCCAAGGGCTTCTCCGACGCCGTCCACCGAGGCAACTACGAGCTGGCCGCGCATTACCTGGACCTCGATTTCCTCCCCCTGGCCCGCCAGAAGGAGGAGGGGGCCCGGCTGGCCAGGCGGCTCAAGTACGTCCTGGACCACAAGCTGCCCCTGGGGGTCATCGCCAACCTGAGCAAGGAGCCCGAGGGCGACCCGGAGAATCCCCGTTTCGACCAGATCGACGCCCTCACCGTGGGCGACACCGTCTACCCCATCCGGCTGTCCCGCGTGCGGGTCGGTCCAGGTGAGCAGGTGTGGGTGTTCAGCGAGGCGACGGTGCGGGCGGTGGATCCGCTCTACGAGGAGTACGGCCCGCTGGTGGGCGAGGTGCTGCCGCCGGTGTTCTTCGAGCGGCCGGTGCTGGGGCTGGAGCTGTGGCAGTGGCTGGGCCTGGTGGGGACGTTGGTGGGGGCGGTGCTGCTGAGCGTGGTGCTCGAGCGGCTGACGCTGGCGCTGACGGGGCGGCTGGCGAGGTGGACGGGGGTGACGTGGGACGACGCGCTGGTGTCGGCGGGGAAGGGGCCGCTGCGGCTGCTGTACTTCACGCTGCTGGGGGCGCTGGGGACGTCGGTGCTGCTGCTGCCGCCCACCATGAGGTTCCTGTCGACGCACCTCTTCACCACGCTCACGGTGGTGAGCGTGGCGTGGTTCGTCCTGCGCTTCCTGCGGGTGACGTCGCATGTCGTCCAGCAGTCGGTGACGAAGGGGACGAAGGACGCCGTGCGCGCCCGGGGGCTGCACACCCAGCTGGCGGTGCTGCGCTCGGTGTTCGAGGCGGCCACCTACATCATCGCGGCCGCGCTGCTGCTCATGCAGTTCGAGACGGTGCGCAACGTGGGCGTGTCGCTGCTGGCCTCGGCGGGCATCGCGGGCCTCGTCATCGGTCTGGCGGCGCAGAAGTCCATCTCCTCGCTGCTGGCCGGCATCCAGCTGTCCATCACCCAGCCCATCCGGATTGGGGACCAGGTGGTGGTGGAGAACGAGTTCGGCACGGTGGAGGAAATCACCCTCACGTACGTGGTGGTGAGGGTGTGGGACGAGCGGCGGATGGTCATCCCCATCGCGCAGTTCCTCGACAAGCCCTTCCAGAACTGGAGCAAGGGCGGGCAGTCGATGCTGGGCCCGGTGCGGCTGCTGGTGGACTTCTCCACGGACATGGACGCGCTGCGCGCGGAGCTGCGGCGCATCCTGGAGAACGAGGGCAAGGCGCTGTGGGACGCGAAGGTGGCCACCATCGTGGTGGAGGAGGTGCTGGACCGGACGCTGCAGGTGCGCGTGCTGCTGAGCGCCACGCCGGGAGACCTCTTCGACCTGCGGTGCCTCGTGCGCGAGAAGATGATGGAGTACCTGCGCACCCGGCCCCAGTGGCTGCCCACCACCCGCACCGAGTCCCGTCCGGCGGTGCCTCCCAAGGCGGGCGAGGAGTCAGGGCCCCCACCACCCACTCCTCCCCGGGCCTGAGCACCGGTCTCGATTGCGAAGGGAAGCCGGAGGGCGCTCCACCATGAAGACCCGTCTCATCGTGTCCGTCTTGCTCGCCGGGCTGCTCGCGGCCTGTGGAGCGCCGCGTGTCCTCTTCGGCGGCACCCACGGGGCCCCGGACACCCCCGAGACACCGCCAGCTCAGCTCGACGAGCACGGCCTGCGGCTCCTCGCCAGGAAGCTGGTGCGCTCGCTGGCCAACGTGCCGCGCTTCGCCCGGCCGGGCCCGCGGCTGCCGGTGGTGCGGGTGGGCCAGCTCGAGAACAGGACGTCCGAGTCCATCGACCTGGCCGCGCTGGGAGACGAGCTCCAGACGGGTCTGGCGCAGACGGGCCGCTTCTCCCTCTCCGCCGCCGGGGAGCCGGGCTCACAGGCCAGCGCGGACTACCTGCTCACGGGGGGGCTCACCTCCAGCGTCCAGCGGACCGGCAGCGATACGCTCGTCTATTACAGGGTGACCGCGACGCTGAACGACGTGCGCACGGGCCGCGTGGCGTGGAGGGACGAGAAGGAAGTGCGCAGGAAGTCCGAGAACGTGCCCGTCACCTGGTAGCGGCGCGTGGGGCGCGGCTGCGACTGGGAGTCCATCCGCCCGAGACTGCCGGGAGAGGATGACTTCCGCTGGCGCCAATCTGTGCTAGGTGTCCGGTCCCCAATCCGGACCCCCATGTCTTTCGCGGTAGCCCTCTCCTCCTATTCGCTGATCATCCTGCTGGGTGCCCTGGTGGGCGCGCTGGCGGTGGTGTTCACCCAGACGCCGACGAAGCTGGTGACGTTCCTGGCGTTCGCGGCGGGGGTGATGTTCGGAGCGGCCTTCTTCCACATGCTGCCCGAGGCCTACCACGGGGGCGGCTTCTGGGCCTTCGCGCTGGTGCCGGCGGGCTTCGTCTTCCTGATGGTGCTCGAGCGCTACGTGCTGACGCACGCGTGCGAGGAGCCGCCGGAGTGCGAGGAGCACGTGCACGGGCACGCGCTGGGGCTCACCGCGTTCCTGGGGCTGTCGGCGCACACGCTGTTCGACGGCATCGCGTTGGGCTCGGCGGTGAAGGAGGGCGTGGGGCTGATGGCGCTGCTGGCCATCACCTCGCACAAGATTCCCTCGTCGCTGTCGCTGGCCTCCATCCTCAAGGCCGAGGGGAAGAGCTCGGGCCGCATCCTGGGCTTTTCGATGCTCTACGGGCTGATGGTGCCGGTGGGCGCGGTGCTCTACTTCGCCTTCGACGCGGTGCTGGCCTTCGAGTCACTGGCCTCGAAGGCGCTGGCCTTCTCCGCGGGCACCTTCCTCTACGTGGCGGTGTCGGATCTGCTGCCGCACGTGAACCGGCACGGCAAGGACAACCGGGGGCGCAACCTGCTGGCGCTCGCGGCGGGCCTGCTGCTGATGCTCGCGCTGGCGCGGGTGATGGAGATGCCGGGGCACACCTGAGGCGCGTCCGTCGAGCGGACGGACGGCCACGCGGTGAGCAGCCGGCGGGAGCAGCCCCGGGTACGCCGGGCGTCGCGTGGGTGCAGGGAAGGCGCCGAAGGCCCACCCTGAGTCATGGACCCAGGAGCGAGCCGGAGGAGTCCATGCTCACCGTCGAGGAACTGATGACCCGGGACCTGGTCACCCTGAGCGAGGACGATGACCTCGTCCGCGGGGATGACCTGCTGGCCGAATACGACATCCGCCACCTGCCGGTGGTGAAGGAAGGGAAGCTCGTGGGGCTGGTGAGCCAGCGGGACCTGATTCGAGCGCTCGCCCGCCAGGAGAGGCTCCCCGGCAAGCCGCCGGTGCAGGTGCGGGAGATCATGACGCACGCGCCGGAGACGCTGCGGCCGAAGAGCTCGGTGCACGAGGCCATCCACAAGATGCTCGATCACAAGTTCGGCTGCGTCCCGGTGGTGGAGGACGGGGACCGGTTGGTGGGCATCCTCACGGAGACGGACCTCATCCGGCTCGCGGACCGCCTGCTGGAGAAGGAGATGCGCCACTGACTCACCCCACGGGCCGCGCCGCCTCCGGGGCCTGCGTCCCATGCACCGTGAGCACGGGACACGAGGCCCGGGCGGCCACCTTCTGGGCGACGCTGCCCATGAAGAGCCGGGCGAGCCCGGTGCGTCCGTGCGTGCCCATCACCACCAGGTCATACCCGCCCTCGGCGAAACGGACGATGGTGTCCGCCGCGGGCCCGCGCTCCAGATGCACGCGCATCGGCACGGGGCTGGACTGAAAACGCCCGGCCCAGGCATGCAGGAGGCGGCCCGCCTGCGCGAGCCCCGCCACTTCCAGCTGAGTCCCCAGGTCCCCGGGCACCAGGATGAGGGTCTCCGGCTCCATGTGGGCCGGGGGCTCCCAGACGTGGAGCACGTCGAGCGAGGCTCCCATCCGCTCGGCGAGGGAGAGGGCGTACTCGGTGGCGCGCTGCGAATGCTCCGAGAAGTCGGTGGGGACCAGGATGCGGTGGATGAGTGTGGCCATGGCGTCCTCCTCGCGGGCATGCCCAAGGAGAAGCTATGCACCGCTTGCTTTTCAGGCCGCAGCGCCGAGGATGCGCGCCGCCGCGAGCGCGGCACCCTGGCCATGCAAAAGCTCTCCGACTGGTACGACCATCCCGAGTATTACGAGGCCATCTTCGGCACGGACACCGCGAAGGAGCTGGACTTCCTGCTGGAGGTGGGGCGCCGGTACGGCACGGGCGGCAAGCAACTGCTGGAGCCCGCGTGCGGGGCGGGGCGGCTCGTGGCCGAGGCCGCGCGCCGGGGCTACCCGGTGGTGGGCTACGACATCTCCGAGAAGATGCTGGCCCATGCGCGGCGGCGGCTCACTCCGGCACAGCGCCGGAGGGTGAGCCTCCACGAGGCTCGCATGGAAACCTTCCACCGGCCCGAGCTGGAGGGGAAGGTGGACCTGGCCTTCAACCTGGTGTCCACGTTCCGCTACCTCGACAGCGAGCAGGCGGCGCTCGCGCACCTGGAGAGCACGCGGCGGCTGCTGCGTCCCGAGGGCCTCTACGTGCTCGGCTTCCACCTCACGGACTACGGGCGGAAGAAGCCGGAGCACGAGCGCTGGGTGGAGAAGCTCGGGAAGGACACGGTGGTGTGCAACACCCACGAGGGACTGCCGGATTCGCGCCTGAGGCGCTCGGAGATGCGCAACCGGCTGCGAATCACGGGGCCGGGGAAGGACCTGCTCATCGAGACGCACTGGTACTTCCGCACCTACGACCTGGCGCAGACGCGGCGCCTGTTCCGCCGGGCCGGGCTCGAGGTGCGGGCCATCTACGACTTCGACTACCAGGTGGACGTGCCGCGCAAGCGGGGCGAGGTCCGGCTCGACAGCATCTTCGTGCTGCGGCCCGTCAAGAACGCCGCGTGAGGCGGGCGCCACGCGCTGGAGGGGCCTCGATTCCTGCCGCTGTGGGGACCGGCTAGATTGACGCGCTGAGCTTCGGATGGCCTCCAGCGCCACCGGTTCCAGCAAGAGCGACAGGGGAGAACCCGACATGGTCACGTTCATGCCCGGCTATCGGGTGACGGAGCAACTCCACACAGGTCAGGGCTCGAACGTCTACCGGGGCATACGGGATTCGGACGGACGGGCGGTGGTGCTCAAGGAGCTCAAGCCCGCCTATCCACCTCCGGAGAAGATCGCCTGGTTCAAGCGCGAGTACGAGCTGCTCCGCGCGCTGGACACCCACGGAGTGGTGAAGGCCCACGAGCTGGGGACGAGCCAGTACCGCTGGGTGATGGTGCTGGAGGACTTCGGGGGCGAGTCGCTCGACCGCATCCTGCGGCGGCGCCGGTTGTCCCTGGAGGAAGTGCTCTCGCTGGCGATCGAGCTCGTGAACGCGCTGGGCCAGGTGCACCAGCGCGGCTTGATCCACAAGAACATCAACCCCGGCAACATCGTCTGGAACCCGGAGCGCCACGAGCTCAAGCTCATCGACTTCGGGATCGCGACGGAGCTCCCACGGCAGAGCGCGCCTCCGAGGAACCCAGAAGTCATCGAGGGAGTGCTCGCGTACATCTCGCCCGAGCAGACGGGGCGGATGAACAGGACCCTCGACTTCCGCTCCGACTTCTACTCGCTCGGCGTGACGCTCCACGAGCTGCTCACCGGCCAGCTGCCCTTCCAGGCCTCGGATCCGTTGGAGCTCGTCCACAGCCACATCGCCCGGCAACCCACGCCGCCCCACGAGCTCGACCCGTCCATCCCCAGGCCCGTCTCGCTGCTGGTGATGAAGCTGATGGCCAAGACCGCCGAGTCCCGCTACCAGAGCGCCTACGGCATCAAGGCCGACCTTCACGAGTGCCTGAACCCGCTCCGGGCGCGTGGGACGGTGGAGGACTTCCCCCTCGGGCGGCAGGACACCCGCGAGCGTTTCCAGCTTCCGCAGAAGCTCTATGGCCGCGAGAAGGAGCTGGAGCGGTTGCTCGCCACCTTCGACCGGGTCGCGGCGGCCCCGGGACGCGCCGGGCTGATGCGGGTGACGGGCCACCCTGGCATTGGCAAGTCGGTGCTCGTGCGGGAGCTCTACAAGCCGCTCACGGCCCGGCGGGGTTACCTCAGCTCGGGGAAGTTCGAGCAGCTCCAGCGGAACACGCCGTACTCCGCCGTGGCGGATGCGTTCCGGTCGCTGGTGAAACAGCTGCTCGGTGAGAGCGAGGCCCAGGTCAATCAGTGGCGGGAGCAGCTCCTGGCCGCGCTCGGCCCCAACGGGCGCGTCCTCATCGAGCTCATCCCAGAGGTGGAGCTCCTCATCGGCGCGCAGCCTCCTGTCGAGCAGCTCGGAGCGGCCGAGGCGCAGAACCGCTTCAACCTGGTCTTCCAGCGCGCCATGCGGGTGTTCGCCCAGCCTCAACACCCGCTCGTGCTCTTCCTCGACGATCTCCAGTGGGCGGACTCCGCCAGCCTGCAATTGATCGGGCTGGTGATGCGTGACGACGAGCTCCGCCACCTCTTCCTTATCGGTGCGTACCGGGACAACGAGGTGGGCCCCGCCCACCCACTGACGATGCTCCTCGACTCGCTGGATAAGGGGGGAACCGTTCTCGAGGAGCTGCACCTCGGACCGCTGAGCCTCGCCCAGACCGCGGAGCTGCTCGCCGACACGGTGGGGCAGACACCGGAGACGGTGAGCCCACTGGCGGAGCTCGTCCACCGCAAGACCGAGGGCAATCCCCTGTTCGTCGGTGAGCTGCTCAAGCAGGTCCATCAGGAGGGGCTGCTCACCTTCGACGCACGGGAAGGCCGCTGGCGCTGGGACATCGCCCTCATCGAGGAGAAGGGCCTGACCGACAACGTCGTGGAGCTGCTGGCCGGCAACCTGAAGCGGCTGGCAGTGCCGACGCAACAGGCGTTGACGCTCGCGGCATGCCTCGGACACACCTTCGACCTGCGCACGCTGGCCATCATCCAGGAGCGGACGCTCGTGGACACGGCGGAGCTGCTCGCCCCGGCGCTCCAGGCAGGCTTCCTCCTCATGGCTTCCGAGCCCGAGGTGCGGACCGGGCAGGACGGTGAGCCCTCCCTGCTCGTCCACGACTACAAATTCGTGCACGACCGGGTGCAGCAGGCGGCATACGCGCTCATCGGTGAGGACGAGCGCAAGGCGGTCCATCTGCGGATCGGCCGGTTGATGCTCGCGAACCCGGCGCGGCGGGAGCGCCGTGAGCAGGTCTTCGAAACCGTGCGCCAGTTGAACCTGGGGCGCACGCTGATGACCGATGAAGGGGAACGGCTCGCGCTGGTGCGGTTGAACAGGGAGGCCGCGATGAATGCCCGGGCCGCGATCGCCTATGCCTCGGCACGGGAGTACCTCACCGTGGCCATGGAACTGCTACCCGGCCGGGCCTGGGAAGAGCAATTCGAGCTGACGCTCCACCTGCACCAGGAGCTCGGCGACATCGAGTACCTCAACGGCAACCGCGACAAGTCCGAGCCCCTCCTCCGGCTGGCATTGGAACGTGCCCAGACGCCGCTCGACAAGGCCAACATCCACAACCTGCTGGTGCTCCAGCTTTCGATATGGGCCAGGTATCAGGAGGCGCTCCAGGATGCCCGGAAGGGCCTCGCGCTGCTGGGAATGGACCTCCCGGAGGGGGACGCGACAGCGGCCATGCAGGCGGAGTTCGCCCAGGTCCAGAAGCGCCTGGGAGGGTGTGACCCCTCCTCGCTGTTGCACCTGCCTCCGATGTCAGATCCCCATGCCCGACGCATGACGCGGCTCATCGGTGACGCCCTGCTCCCCGCGCTCATCGTGGATCAGCCGCTGTACAGGCTGATGATCTTCAAAGCCGTCAATTTGATGCTCCAGCACGGGCCCCATCCGGAGTCCCTGGAATTGTTCGCCGGCTATGGGTACTTGCTGGGCGCCATGACGGGCCAGCACCGCGCCGGTCACGAGTTCGGATTGCTGGGGCTGAAGCTGAGCGAGCGGTTCGGCAACCTCGCGAGCAAGTGCAGGGTCATCCGCTTCCTCGTCAACAACCTGGCCCCCTGGGTGGAGCACCTCCGGGACGCTTATCCCTTGCACGACGTCGGCTACCAGGCGGGGCTCGAATCGGGGGAACTGGGGTGCGCGAGTGCCATCCTCTTCTCCAAGCTGTTCTACCAGCTCTACGAGGGCATGCCGCTCTCCCAGGTGCGAGCGGACCTGCAACAGTTCATTCTCTTCGCGCAGAAGGTCAAGCATCAGTTCGGTGGGGACGTGATGCTGGGGATGAAGCTCATCGTGGCCAACCTGAGCGGTACAACGGCGGGCCGGCTCGACTTCAGCGCGGACGGTCTGACCGAGGAGACGTTCCTCGCACAATGCCAGACGAAAAAGAGCTTTCCAGCCATCAGCGCATTCTACGTCTTCAAGACCCTGGTGCTCTGTCACCACGGGGAGACCGCCGCCGCGCTCGAGGCCGCGAATCATGCGGAGAAACACATCCGTAACATCGCGGGCGCGGCGGTGGCCCAGCACAACTTCTACACCTCCCTGTGCCTCGCCGCGGAGTCCGCGAAGCAGTCAGGAGAGGAGCAGCGGAAGTCCTGGGCCCGGCTCGAGGCCAATCAGAAACAGATGAAGCAATGGGCGGAGCTCTGCCCCGCGAACTACGCCCACATGCATGCCCTGGTGGCGGCGGAGATGGCGCGTCTGTCTGGCGAGCACTCCGAGGCGATGGGGCTGTATGAGCAGGCCATCGCGCTGGCCAACCAGCACGGTTTTCCCCACCAGGAGGCATTGGCCAACGAGCTGGCCGCGCGCTTCTGCCGGGAGCGAGGCCAGGAACAGCGCGCCCGCGAGCTGCTGGAGGCCGCCTGTTACCGCTACCGGCTGTGGGGGGCCGTTCACAAGGTGAAGGACCTGGCCGCGCAGCATCCCCATCTCCGCGGAGACCCGGTGCAAACCCGGACTGGCGGTGCTCCTTCCAGCAACGCGGGGCCGGGGGCTTCCGGTGCGCTCGATCTCATCAGCATCGTCAAGGCCTGCCAGGCGATCTCCAGTGAGATCGTGCTCGACAAGCTCCTCTCCAAGCTGATGGGCCTCGTGATTGAGAACGCCGGAGCCCAGCGGGGTGTCCTCCTCCTGGAGGAAGACGGGCAATGGATGGTTCACCTCGACGCGGGCCTGGAGGCGGGGAGCCCTCCCGGCGCCCAGACGATCCCCACGGCGGCCGAGGGCTACCCGTCCATCGCGCGGGGCCTCATCAACTACGTCGCTCGGACGAGGGAGAGCATCATCCTCAACGACGCGCTCCACGAGGGAGCTTTCACGCGGGACCCGTACGTCACCCGCGCCGAGCCCCGCTCCATCCTCGGCACGCCCCTCATCAACCAGGGGCAGATGGTGGGCATCCTGTACCTGGAGAACAACCTCACCACCGGCGCCTTCACGCCCGAGCGGCTCGAGTTCTTGCGGCTGCTGTCGCATCAGATCGCCATCTCCATCCAGAACGCGCTGCTCTACGACGAGATGGAGAAGAAGGTGGAGAAGCGGACCGAGGAGCTACGGGCCCGCAACACGGATCTGCAGTCCGCGCTCCAGCACCTCCGGGAGACGCAGCTCCAGCTCGTCCAGGCGGAGAAGCTGGCGTCGCTGGGGCAACTGGCCGCTGGCATCGCGCACGAAATCAAGAACCCACTCAACTTCATCAACAACTTCGCCGAGCTCAATGTCGAGCTCATCCGGGAACTGTTCGATGAGCTGAAGAACAATTCCTCGCTCTCTTCGAGAGACATCGAAAGCCTGCTCACGGATGTGAGGACCAATGAGGAGCGGATCCTCCAGCACGGCAAACGCGCCGACGACATCGTCCGCGGCATGATGCAGCACGCGAGAGGGGCCTCCGGCGAGCGCCAGCTCACGGGCGTCAACGCGCTGGTGGACGAGTACGTCGAGCTGGCGCGGCACGGCCTCAAGGGGCTGGAGGCGAAAGGCGGCGTGGTGCTCGAGCGGGCCTATGACGGGGCCGCCGGCAAGGCCGAGCTGGTTCCGCAGGACATCGGGCGTGTGCTCGTCAACCTGCTCAACAACGCCTTCTATGCCGTTCGCGAGCGCCAGCTCTCCTCGCCCCATGGACAGTACGTCCCCCAGGTCGCCGTCCGCACCCGCGGGCAGGGCCAGAACGTGGAGATCCTCGTCGAGGACAACGGTGTGGGTATCCCGGCCGCCTCGAAGAGCAGGATCTTCGAGCCCTTCTTCACGACGAAGCCTCCCGGCGCCGGGACGGGGCTGGGCCTGTCCCTGAGCTACGACATCGTGGTGCAGGGGCATCGCGGGATGCTCCGTGTCGAGAGCCAGGAGGGCCAGGGGGCGACCTTCATCGTCTCCCTGCCGTCCGCCGGCGAATAGGGCGCAGAGGCGGCTGGCGCCTGTTCAGCCGTCAGCGTTCCGCCGTGCTCCCGTCACGTCTGGTGTTGAGGTGGCCCCCCGGGTCCTGCTCACGTAGGCCAGGCGGAGCACGGGTGCGCGTGCTCCGCCGAAAGGCTCCTCCGCGATGACTCTCTCCGTTCCCATCCGCCGGCTCACGCTGCTCACGCTCTCCGTTGCTTCCCTGGGATTGCTCTCCTGCGACGACGAGCCCACCCCCCAGGAGCAGTTGAGGAAGAAGATCAACCACGTGGTGGTGCTCTTCCTGGAGAACCGCAGCTTCGACAACCTGTATGGCGAGTTCCCTGGCGCCGACGGGCTGGCGAACGCGGTCAACGCGCCTCCCCAGGTGGGCCCGGATGGCAGCCCGTACGCGGTGCTGCCGCAGCCCATGAACACGTCCGTGAGCCCCGCCGTTCCTGACAGCCGCTTCCCGGCGGACCTGCCCAACGCGCCCTTCAACATCGACCAATACGTCCCGGCGGACCAGGCCACGGGCGACCTCGTGCACCGCTTCTACCAGGAGCAGCGGCAGATCAACGGCGGCAGGATGGACAGGTTCGCCCAGGTCAGCGACGCGAAGGGTCTGGTGATGGGCTACTACCACACCGAGGGCCTGCCCGTGGCCGCCGAGGCCCGGAAGTACACGCTCTGCGATCGCTTCTTCCACGCCGCTTTCGGGGGCTCGTTCCTCAATCACATCTGGCTCATCGCCGCGGCGAGCCCCGTGTTCCCCGGCGCGCCGGCCAGCATGGTCGCCCAGCTCGACGCCCAGGGGAACCTGGTGAAGGACGGCGCCGTCACCCCCGATGGGTACGTCGTCAACACCGCGTTCACGGTGAATGCACCACACCCCTCGACCACGGCCGCCGAGCAGCTCGTGCCCAACCAGACGCTACCAACGATTGGTGACAGGCTTTCGGAGGCGGGCCAGTCCTGGGCCTGGTACTCGGGTGGCTGGAATGACGCCATCGCGGGGAAGCCGGATCCCAAGTTCCAGTTCCACCACCAGCCCTTCGCCTACTTCGCGCCCTACGCGGATGGCACGCCGGGCCGGGCCGAGCACCTCGAGGATGAGCAGGACTTCCTGGCCGCCGCCCACGCGGGGACCCTGCCCGCGGTGTCCTTCGTGAAGCCGCTCGGTCCCGAAAACGAGCACCCCGGCTACGCCAACATCATCGACGGCGAGCAGCATGTGATTGAGCTCATCAACGCGGTGCGCTCGGGGCCGCAATGGAACGACACGGCCATCATCATCACCTACGACGAGAACGGCGGCCTCTGGGACCACGTGGCGCCTCCCACCACGGACCCGTGGGGCCCCGGCACGCGCATCCCGGCCATCGTCATCTCGCCGTACGCGCGCAAGGGATTCGTGGACCACACCCCGTATGACACGACCTCTGTCCTCGCGTTCATCGAGCATCGCTGGGACTTGAAGCCGCTCGGCACCCGGGACGCCGCCGCGGCTGATTTGACCGCCGCCTTCGACTTCGACCAGAAGCCCTGACGGAGGCCCGAGAAGGGGCCTCCCAGCAGGGGGGCTGCTGAATCAGGAGCGGTGCTTCACGGCACCGCGCGGCCGAGCGGCTGACGCGCGGCGTTGCGCAGGCCCACGAGCACGCTGGAGCCATCACCGGCCACGCGCAGCTCGCCGTACTTCGCTCCAGCGTAGAGGTCCGACTGGCCTTCCTGGAAGAAGAAGGACTCGGCGCCCAGGCGGACGCGATACTTGCGGACCTTGTAGCGCAGCAGCAGCTCGCCCGGAGCGAGCGGGGTGCCGGGCGTGTCGAAGCGGACGAAGCGTCCCACGCCGTTCTCGTCGCGCCGGAGCACCAGCCGCCCGTCTTCCGCCTCCGCGCCAGCGCTCGCGGAATCGAAGGAACGCACCTCGCGGCTGACGGCGTAGTCGAGCACCATGTAATCGCCCTGCATGAGCGAGCGCGGATCCACCGGGGCGAGCTCCAGCAGCACGGGCGTGCCCTGGGCCAGCACCTGCTCCTTGCGGACGACGAGCACCACCAGGGCCACCACCACGAGGGCCAGTCCGCCGAAGATGACGCGGGCGCGCATCAGCGCACCTCCTCGGCCGCGGGGAAGCGGCGCAGGATGAAGAATCGCAGGCCGAGCAGCACCAGCCCACTGCCCAGCAGCGCGAGCGACTTGGCCAGCAGCGACAGCTGGAGGTCGTAGTAGTAGCCCACGCCGAACACGAGGATGAAGACCACGGCCATGCCGAGCAGCACCACGCTGCGCCGGTGGAAGCCGAGCAGCAGCACGCCCGTGGCGGCGATGACTCCGGGCGTCTGGAGCGTGAGGACGGCGAGGAGCCCGAGCGCGGCGAAGGCCGTCACGCCCGTGGCGCCTCCGGGGTTGGAGTCCGTCTCCTGCAGCACGCGCCAGGCCGAGTACAGCGTCACCACGGCGAGCCCCAGCGTCAGCACACCGGGCGGCAGCTCGGCGGTGCCTTCGCGGAAGAGGCTCACGTAGGCATCATGGAGCCACGAGCGCATCAGCAGCGAATACAGGAGCGTGGTGACGAGCCCGAAGGCCGCGGGCGTCACGAGCTCGCCCCGGGCCCCTCGCTGGAGCCGGCCCTGGTTGAGGAAGAGCAGGTGCGCGAGCACGGTGAGGCCCACCAGCGCCACGTCCATCAGCACCCCGGCGTCGAGCAGGCGCAGCAATATCAGCAGCGCGAGGCCGCCGAACAGCGAGGACAGGAAGCGTTGAGTGGTATCCGGGTAGACGAAGAGAAGCACCGCCTGGAGGACGAGGGTGGCCATGGCCGCTACCTCCGGGCTCTCGGAGAGGACGCCCACGCCGCCGATGAAGAGCCCCTGTCCCGCTAGGCCGGTGGCCAGGGCGAGCTGGGTGAGGAACACGTTGTTCCCCAGGCGCCGTACGGTGATGGCACCTCCGATGATGAGCAGGCCGAGGATGATGGCCCCCGCCTCCTGGCCCACCAACATCCCGAGCGACAGGAAGGCAATGAGGAACAGGGAGGCCACCCAGGCGCCGAATCCGGTGAGGATGCGCACGAACCAGGGAGTGCCCGCGGCCGCGTCTTGGAGGGAGACGAGCGTGGCACGTGCCGGGTCATGGGTCGCGGCGGGCAGGACGTCGCGGAGCGAGGGTTTGAGCGCCATGGCTATGCCTCCTCCGCGCCACGGGCCTCGGCGCGCAGCCACCAGACGGAGAGCCCCACCTCGCCGATGATGAGCGCGGCCATCACGAAGAAGATGCCCACCTCGAAGCCGTCCAACTCGAAGAGGGCGCGGCCGATGAAGGTGGTGAGCAGCGTCATCACGCACACCGCGTCCAGGGTGAGGAGGAAGAGCTCGCTGTGCACCCGGTGGTGGAAGACATACGCCGCCACCATAACTCCCCCGAGCAGCCCGAGCGCCACGAGGTTCTCGGGGTCCGCGTTTCCGGGCGACAGCATCAGGTCCTCCGCCAGCACGAGCAGCGGCCCGAGCGTCATCACCGCCAGCACCCGGGGCAGCCACCGGCCGTTCAGCCACGAGACGCGCCTCGCGAGGAGCTCGTGCGCCAGCCAGGCCCCGCCGTTCACCAGCGCGAGCATGAGTAACAGCATGGTGTCCCGGCCCTCGGCGACCTGCTCCCCGTAGAGAGCCAGGCCAGTGTCCACGAGCAGCAGGAGGAGCAGCCACAGGGGCCCGAAGCGCGCGAGCGCCACCCAGGGCAGCACGAGCAGGCTCCACCCGAGGAACAGCTCATAGGGGTCCGCGCCCGTCTGGTACGCCTGTCCGTAGACGGCGAGCAGCGGGCCCACGAGCACCGCCGCGAAGAGAAGGGCGAACTGTCCGGCGAGTCCCTCGCCCAGGCGCCAGGCCGCGACGCAGGCCCCGACGAGGGCCACCAGCAGCAGTCCCATCTTCCCGAAGCGGTGGAGGGCCGCCCAGTTGTAGGCGAAGAAGTAGATGACGCCGGAGAGCACCAGCAGCGAGCCGAAGCCCAGCAGCACGGCGGACAGGAAGCGCCGCCAGGCGGGCCTCCCGGGCGTGGCGACCGCGAGCTCCAGGGCGAGCTCGAGGCCGGCGGGGGTCAGGACACCGGCATCGGCGAGCGCGCGGAGGCGCTCGGGCGTGGCGGCGAGGTCGAGGAGATCTTGGGACACGGCGGGCGAGGCTATCCTCTCGGGCCCCGTTCCGGCCAGACTCCCCCCCCGTGAGCACCCCTTCCGCCCAGAGCATCCAGGACGAGCTGGCCCGCGCGGCCGACCCCGAGAAGGCCACCTTCTATCCCAAGTTCTTCAAGACGGGCCCGGGGGAGTACGCCGAGGGGGACGTGTTCCTCGGGGTGACGGTCCCGGAGCAGCGGAGGATCGCCCGGAGGAACAAGGCCCTGCCCCTGGAGCAGGTGCGCGAGCTGGTGCACAGCCAGGTGCACGAGCACCGGTTCACCGGCTTCGTCATCCTCGTGGAGCAGTTCGAGCGCGCGGACACGCCCGGACGTGAGCGCCTCTTCGCCTTCTGCCGCGAGCACCTGGCGAGGCTGAACAACTGGGACCTGGTGGACACGGTGGCGCCGAAGCTGATCGGCCCGTACCTGCTCGAGCACCCCGGGCTCGAGCCGCTGCTCCACGAGCTCGCGCGCTCGCCGGTGCTCTGGGAGCGGCGCATCGCCATCCTCTCGACGCTGGCCTTCATCCGGAAGGGCCGATTCGCGGACACGCTGAAGCTGGCGGAGGTGCTGCTCCACGACGAGCACGACCTCATCCACAAGGCGGTGGGGTGGATGCTGCGCGAGGTGGGCAACAAGGACCTGGCGAGCGAGGAGTCCTTCCTCGACCGCCATGCCTGGGAGATGCCGAGGACGATGCTGCGCTACGCCATCGAGAAGTTCCCGAAGGCGAGGCGCGAGCACTACATGAAACCCTCTCCCTCGCCCTCCGGGAGAGGGACGGGGTGAGGGGAGCGAGGACCCCGATTTCCCCTCCGTGCTGCCTCAGAACCGCGAGCGCCGCAGCTCGAGCAGCCACGCCTCCAGCTCCTCGGTGCCCACGGGATCCTCGGGCAGCACCGAGTGCTCACGCGCCGCATCGAGCCGCTCGAAGGCCCGCTCCACCTCACCGCGCCAGTGCTCGGAAAGCCCCTCGGGCAGCTCGCTGCGCTCTCCGCGCCGCTTCCAAGCCACGAGCTCGCCCGCCGCGCTGAAGCCATACCGGTCCATCAGCGCGGTGAGGTCCATCACCACCTCGCCAGTGAGGAGTGCATGCGTGCCGGTGAGCGTCGTGCGCAGCACGTAGAGGAGCTTCTTGGTGGAGCGGAAGCCCGTCTTCTCCCACTCGCGCAGCTGGCCGTGGGCGAAGCCGCGGTAGTGCCGGTGCAACCGCCGCGAGAGCACACCGCGCACCACGGGACGCAGGGACTCCAGCTCGGCCGAGCCGCGCAGCGTGTTCGCCCCGAGCAGCCGCTCCAGGTAGTTGCCATTGCCCTGCAGCACGCCGAACAGCACGGGGCCGACCTCGTTGGACGAGTAGTCCACCTCGACGCCGTCCACCATCTCCAGCCGCTCGGCGTTGGCGCCGCCGCGCTGCTCCAACCGGAGCAACTGCGTGGTGGGGGTGATGTGGATGCACTTGAGGTCCAGGTCGCTGTCGGGCGAGGGAAAACCATACGCGTGCGCGCCCGAGAGGGACACGACGAGGTGCTCGCGCCTGGCGGACTCCTCGTCGAGCGCACGGTGGGCCACGCGCCGCTGGTGCTCCGTCATCAGATGGTCCGTCATGACTCTTCTTCCTTCCATTCGACGGCGGGAGGCGCCGGGGCCTCATTGCCGAAAGGCCCGGGCACCTGGTGCACCCAGCGCCGCGCGAGCTCCTCGCCCACGCGCCGCAGCAGCCGGTCCGCGCGCCCGTAGTCCGGGAGCTGCGGCAGTGTGCTGGTGCGGTGGGCCTCTTCCAGTTCCGGTGCGAGCGCCTCGGCGTCCCGCAGCACCTCCTCCAGCGGGACGCGTCCGGCCTTGATCTCCAACATGCGCGCCTTGTAGGTGCCGGTGACCTCGAAGGTGGGCACCCCCTCGCGCAGCCACCCGGTGGCGAGCACCACCAGGCGCAAGAGGTTGTAGGCGTTCTTTGGCCGCAGCTCGCGAGCGCTGGGCGGACGCTGGCCGCCTCCGCGCGCATAGCGGGTGAGGGCGGCGAAGTCGTTGGCCTCGATGAGGCCCTGGTCCCACAGCGAGCGGTAGAGCTGCTTGAGGTACGTCTTGGCCGCGAGCAGCGCGTCCTCGGGCGAGGGCGCCTGGCGCGGGGAGATGGCCGCGAGCCGCCGGGCCACCTCGTCCAGGTTCGGCGCGGGCTCCTCGCACAGCCACTCGAGCACCAGGTCACGGTGCTCGGCGAGCCGCTGGCTGCGCGTGAGCTTGTCGAGCTGGCTCATGGCGTACCGGCCGAAGCTGCCGAAGATGGCCTTGGACACGAAGGCGTCGCGCTCGGAGAGCAACCACTCGCCCAGCTCGTCCGAGGCGCGGGCACTGGGGACGAAGAGCATCTCCAGGGTATTGGGGTCGGCGCGCAGGGCCTGCTCCACGGCCTTGGAGAGCTCCCAGTACGTGTGGCTGCCATCGGCGCTGACGAGGTCGCGCGCCTTGTCGGCGAGGCCGAAGTGCCAGGGGAGGGGCAGGCCGAAGACGCCGCGCAGGTCGACGTCGGAGGCCTCGTTGGCGAGGCCCCAGGCCTGCGAGCCCACCACGGTCTCCAGCACCACGCAGGGGCGCAGGGCGTCCCAGGTGGCGGCGCGCCGGAGCGCGAACTGGAGCTGGCCCGGCTTGCGAGGCACGAGCTCGTCGCGGGCGTACCAGAGCTCGCCCACGCCGACCACCTGCACGTCGAAGCCACCGCCGCGGGCGCGCACCACGCGGCCCACCACGCCCTGGGGGACGCGCCGGTCACCGGCCACGCGCTCCACGCGCGTCGTCACCTCGGTACCGTGGGGCAGGGGGACGGAGAGCCGGTCCACCTGCTCGTAGCCACGAAGACGGGCCGTTCCCTCGGTCGAGTCCTGCTCGGGAGTCTTGTGTCCGCGGGTCATGGGCGTCTCCGGGTGGGGAGTACAGGATTCCCATGGACGTTACTGGCGGGGACTCCTGACGGCCATCCGTCAGAAGGTCGCGAGCGACAGCACCGGGCTGCGGCGGACCACGGCCTTGTGTGCGAAGGACACGAGGTTGGAGAGGGTTTCGCGCAGCTGCTCCGGCTCGAGGTTCTCCTCATCGATGCGCTCCTCCCAGGCGTCGGCGAGGCCGGGCAGGTTCTGGTCCGTGACCTGGGCAAGCGCCTGGATGAAGGAATCCGTGACGCGCGCGATGATGAGACCGTCCTCCTCGCGGAAGATGAGCGGTTTCTCCAAGGTGCGCTCTGACGTGAGGTCTTCGGTTTTCCGGAGCGCGGCGGAGAGCGCCATCAATTCCATCTCGATGAGTGGAAGCTCGATGTATGTCCAATCCTCAGGCGAGTGCTCCTCGGTCGTGACGATGGACTCGATCGCCTCCGCCTCGTCTTCTTTCGCGATGAACCAGGTCGTGATCTGCACGATGGGCTCCGATGCGCTTGTCCGGCGCGACCCTATCATCCCATGACCTCTTGAGTAGACAGCTGACCTGGAAGTGAGGGGCGCGGGGAGAGACCGCGAGCATCGTTCCTCGTGGCGGCGTGCTTCTCTACTCTGTCAGGTCGGCCATTCCACACGGGAGGTGGGCCATGGCATTGCGCCAAGCTGGAGCCGCGCTGCTGATCTTGCTGACCGCCTGCGCGAGTGCTCCCCGAGTGCACTCTCGTGGCTCGCCTCCGAGCGATGCCGTGGATGCCCGGCAGTACGACGTAGCGGTCATCGAGCCGGGAATGGTGGCCACCCGGCCGGTGCCGGTGGACAAGGCCGCATTCCAGCGCACCTTCCAGCGGCTCGTTCGTGAGGTGCAGTTGAATGGGAAGACACCCCGGCAGGCCGCGCTCGATTTGTTGAAGGAGCAGATGGCGCAGCAGGGTACGAGCCTGGAACTGAGTGGCACCTGGCTGGCGGAGGTGAGCCGGGGTCGAGTTCTCACCCTGGTGCCCGTGGACGAGAGCAACCTCCTCACGCCCCAGGCGGATGCTGCATTACGTGCCAGGTACGAAGACTGGTGCAGGCCCTGGGGCGGGGGTGACTGCCTGGGTTTCTTCGACGACGGGCCCTACCTGCACGCGGACGACCGATACACGCTGGCGCTCGCGCTGGCCTTTGGCTCGGTGCTGGACGAGACGCGCGAGGCGCTGGGGCGGGAGCTCAATCCCCGCGCGCTGATGGCCATGTGCGTGTGGACCGTCGGTTTGTACCTGACGTCCTGGCTGGTGCCCGAGCCGACCACCAAGCTGCTTGCCGCAGGACTGACGGTGATTCTCGTGGCGTGGTTGGGCGTGGACACGCTGTGGGGGTTGCTGGATGGGTGGGCTCTCCTGGTCACCCGGGCGCATGAGGCCACCACCTTCGCGGAGTTGCGTGAGGCGGGCGCGCGGTTCGCCAAGGTTCTGGGCACGGACGCGGCGAGGGCGATGATTCTGGCGGTGGGGGCGCTCACGGGACGCACGCTGGGCGAAGTGGCCGTGCGGGTGAAGTTACTGCCGGGCTTCAGTCTGGCGGGAACTCAGTGGGAGGCACAGGGCGGGGCTGCCGTGTTGGCGCCCGAGGTCGCAATGGAGGGCGTACTGGCCCAGGAGAGCGCACTTGCGCGGGCAGTGGCGGCAGTGGAAACGGTAACGGTCTCGCCCCAAGGCCCGCTCGCGGTGGTGATGCTCAAGAAGGGTGGGGTTGGTGGGCCGACTTCGGGAGGACGCGGCTCCACCATTGTCATGCGCCATCGGGGTGGCAACATGCAAGTGGAGCTTGCCAATGGACAACGCTGGCACCTCCCACGCGGGAAGTCCCTCGCGGACATCCCGGTCGAGGACAAGGTGGGGGACATGCTCCAGGAAGCTGTCACCCGCGCAGCCAACGAATGGGGGCCCGACAAGCTCTCGCGTAATGAGCGCAAGGCCATCGACGAGGCCGTCAAGAAGGGCGAATACTGGCTGGCTCGGTTGTTGGAGCGCGAGGCCCGGGGGCGCTACGTACAAGTCAGGGTGAAAGAGCAGTTCGAGCTCCTCTACGACTTCAGCCTGAGCAAGGGCGTCGACGTGGTTGACCCGGCAACGGGCACCCGGTACGAGATTCTCTCCGGATCGGCGTCGAATCTGGCGCGGCATGGTCGGCGCATGGCGGGCGAGTTCTTCCGGATGCTCACCTTCTGAAAGGGGCAGCGATGGACTGGCTCGGTAACGTCGTCTTCAAGGACCGGGAAATCGAAAACGAGCGGCTGGAGCTGACGGACAAGAAGGCGAACTACATCCTCGGCCCCAACCTGACGCTGAAGAACTGTACCCTCGTGCTGAAGGTGTCCGCTCGGCACCTGAGTCTCAAGCAGCCCCGCTTCATCGACTGCACCTTCGAGGTGAGGCAGGAGTTGAAGAATTACCAGAGCTGGGTGGCCGCGTCCCTGAAAGGCTGCCGGTTCAAGGGTCGGCTGTCAGGGTGTGACTTCGGCCACTGGCCCGAATACAGCAGCCTGCCGTGGTATCAGCACGGTTTCATCGAGGGCTGCGACTTCACCGAGGCCCGCCTCGACGGCTGCCGCTTCATGGGTTGCGACCCCACGACCCTGCGCTTTCCCAAGTGGCCCGGCTTCACCTTCTTGGACCCCATTGGCAGGAGCCAGGAACTCGACCGCATCCAGTGGCCGGGAAGCTTTCGCCCCATCGTAGTGGAGGGCCAGTACAGGGACCCGCCCTCCACGATGGCCGTGTCGCTCTTCGCTCCGATGGAGGCGAAGCGGTGCGGAACCACCGAGGATGAACTCAAGGCCGCTATCGAGAAGTGCGAAGGCGTTGTCTACTGACGCATTGTCTTGATGGGGCTGTGAAAGTGATGGAAACCTTTACGCAATCGCTTGCGTTTCGAGTACAGCCTTCAACTCCGTGAGGGTGCGGTCCAGTTGCTCCAGGTGAGGGCTGTGCCCGGCCGGCACCCTCACGAGCCTCGCCTCCGGCATGACCTTCACCGCGGCCTTGGCCAGTGACACGGGCAGCACCGTGTCGTGCTCGCCCCAGTAGAGCAGGGTGGGCAGTTTCACCTCGCCCAGCCGCTCGAAGCGGTGGAACACGCCGCCCGTGAGCGGCACCAGCGTGTTGAAGGCCCGCGTGGCTTCGGGTCTGCCTCCGGGCACCGTCAGCAGCTCGTAGGCCAGCGCCTCCAGCCTCCGGTTCTCCGGCGTGTCCGGCAGCGGCGCGAGGCGCCGGAAGCGCTTCGGCCCCAGCACTCGCGCCACACGTTCGGGACCCACGCGGAAGAACAGGCGCGCATCCCATGCCATCTCCGGGCCCAGGCCCATCGCGTCCACCAGCACCAGCCGCTTCACCGGCACCCGGCGTCGCAGCGCCAGTTCCAGCGCCACCAGCCCGCCCAGCGAGTGCCCCACCAGCGTCATCGGCCCCGGCGCCAGCCCGGACAGCAGCGCCTCCACCGGCTCGACGAAGAAGCGCAGCCCGTCCTCGGCCGTCCTCAGTGTCCCTTGGGGTACCGAGGAGCACCCGAAGCCCGGCAGGTCCACCGCCAGCACCCGGTGCCTCCGGGCCAGCTCCGGGAGGAGTGGCAACCACATGCTCGCCGCGTTCCCCCGCCCGTGTAGCAGCACCACCGGCGAGCCCTCTCCCCCCTCGAGCAGCCGCAGCTCCCCGCCTCCCGGCACGGGGCACCTCCGGGCGGCCAGCTCGGGGGCCCACGCCTCCAGCATCTGCCACTCCACCGGCCCCGGCTCGCGAGGGCTCACGGGGCTACCCCGTGCGGGTTTCTCGTTCCGGCCATTCCGCCTCCCTCCGAGGGGTGGTACAGACTCCCGAAATTACAGGAATGCGCGGCGTACTGCGTTGTTGAGCCGCGTACCTACACCCCCTAGGCTGCCCGCCTCCTCCAGGGACAGTCGAGACGGCACATATGAACACGGACATCCGGGCGCTCACCGAGCGCGTCCAGCAGGAGAGCAGCTTCGTCGAGGTCCTCAACCACGAGGTCGGCAAGGTCATCGTCGGCCAGCGCTACATGCTGGAGCGCATCCTCATCGGCCTGTTGTGCAACGGCCACGTCCTGCTCGAGGGCGTGCCCGGCCTGGCCAAGACGCTCACGGTGCGCACCATCGCCGACAGCATCAATGCCTCGTTCATGCGCATCCAGTTCACGCCGGATCTGCTGCCGGCGGACGTGGTCGGCACGATGATCTACAACCAGCAGGCGGCCAACTTCACCGTCCGCAAGGGTCCCGTCTTCGCCAACGTGGTGCTCGCGGACGAAATCAACCGCGCCCCCGCCAAGGTGCAGTCCGCGCTGCTCGAGGCCATGCAGGAGCGCCAGGTCACCATCGGCGACCAGTCCTTCCCGCTGCCCTCGCCCTTCCTCGTGCTGGCCACGCAGAACCCCATCGAGCAGGAGGGCACCTACCCGCTGCCCGAGGCCCAGGTGGACCGCTTCATGCTCAAGGTGAAGGTCGGCTACCCCACGCGCGAGGAGGAGAAGGTCATCATGGACCGCATGAGCGGCGGCAAGCCCCCGCAGGCTCAGAAGGTCATCGGCCTGGAGAACCTCGTGCGCGCCCGCGAGCTCGTCCACTCCATCTACATGGACGAGAAGGTGAAGGACTACATCCTCAACGTCGTCTTCGCCACGCGCGAGCCGGGGCGCTACGGCCTCAAGGACCAGGCGGACTACATCCAGTTCGGCGCGAGCCCTCGCGCCACCATCGCGCTGAGCCAGGCGTCCCGGGCCCACGCCTTCCTGCGCCATCGCGGCTTCGTGACGCCCGAGGACGTGAAGGCCGTGGCCTTCGATGTGCTCCGCCACCGCATCGCCCTCACCTACGAGGCCGAGGCGGAGGAGCTCACCACCGAGAAGCTCATCCAGCGCGTCTTCGACCGCGTCGAGGTTCCATAACCGGGTAGGGGAGAGGCCAGGGGGCGCGCCGTGCTCGCCAAGGACATCATCCGCCGCATCCGCAAGCTCGAAATCCGCACCCGCAAGGTGGTGTCGGACATGCTCGCGGGCCAATACCACTCGGTCTTCAAGGGCCGGGGCATGGCCTTCTCCGAGGTGCGCCAGTACCAGCCCGGTGACGAAATCCGCATCATCGACTGGAACGTCACCGCGCGCATGAACGAGGCCTACGTCAAGGTCTTCACCGAGGAGCGCGAGCTCACGGTGATGCTCCTGGTGGACGTGTCGGCCTCGGAGGAGTTCGGCTCGCGCGAGCGCTCGAAGGCCGAGGTGTCCGCCGAGGTGGCCGCGCAAATCGCCTTCAGCGCCATCGCCAACAACGACCGGGTGGGGCTCATCCTCTTCTCGGACCGGGTGGAGAAGGTGGTGCCGCCGCGCAAGGGCCGCTCGCACGTGATGCGGCTGGTGAGCGACATCCTCACCTTCCAGCCCAAGGGCAAGGGGACGGACCTGGCCGCGGGCCTCACGTACCTCAACCGCGTGGCGCGCCGCAAGACGGTGACGTTCCTCATCTCGGACTTCCTCACCCAGGGCTACGAGCAGCCGCTGCGCCTGGTGGGCCGCAAGCACGACCTGGTGCCCGTGGTCGTCGCGGATCCGCTCGAGCAGGAGTTTCCCCGCCTGGGGCTGGTGGAGCTGGAGGACCCGGAGACGGGCGAGCGCTTCGTGGTGGATACGAGTGATCCGCTCGTCCGGGGCCGTTTCGCCCGCGCCATGCAGGCGCAGCGCGAGGAGCGGCGCAAGCTCTTCAAGAAGCTGGAGTTGGACCACGTGGAGCTGAGCACGGGCGATGACCATGGCATGGCCCTGGTGCGCTTCTTCCGCGCCCGCTCCCGGAGGATGGCGGCATGAGGTGGCTGGCTCTTTCCGCGTTGCTCCTCGTGCCGCCGGCCCTCGCCCAGGCCCCGGCCGCGCCGGCTCCCGCCGCGGCTCCGTCGAGCGCGAAGCTGCCAGACGTGGAGCCCCAGGGCTTCCAGGCCAGCGTGCAGCCCGAGCGCGTCGTGGTGGGCGAGCCCTTCGTCTACGAGCTCGTCATCACCCACCCCTCCGAGCAGCGCTACGAGCTGGAGCTGCCCTCGGAGCTGGGGGACTTCGAGGTGCTGTCGCAGTCGCGCACGCCGCCTCAGACGGGCAAGGAGCCGGCCGTCACCGTGTTCCGGCTGAAGATGTCCGCCTTCAACCTGGGCATGCTCACGCTGCCCAACCTCTCCTTCCTCGTGTCCTCGCCGACGGAAGGCCCCAAGCGCTTCGTGGCCCCGGGCCGCACGCTCGAGGTGGGCTCCACCCTGCCCGATGACGCCGACGCCAAGGGCGAGGACCTGCACGACATCCAGCCGCCCACCGAGGTGGCCATCCGCTCCTGGGCGCTCGTGTTCTGGGTGCTGGGGCTCGTGGCCGCCGCGCTGCTGGCCGTGGCGGCGGTGCTGCTCTTCAAGAAGTACCGAGACCGTCCCAGGGCGCTGGTGCAGCCGCTGCAGCCGCTGGACGTGCGCACCCGCCGGGCGCTGGACACCCTCATGTCCGAGAACCTTCCCGCCCAGGGCAAGGTGAAGGACTTCTACTTCCGGCTGTCGGAGGTCGTCCGCGGCTACCTCGGCGAGCGCTATGGCTTCGACGCGCTCGAGTGCACCAGCTCGGAGCTGATGGCGCAGCTGCGGCGCCTCAATCCCCCCGGCCTGCCCGAGGACGCGCTCATGCGCTTCATCTCCGAGTCGGACCTGGTGAAGTACGCCCGGGCCGAGTCCTCACCGGACATGTGCAGCCAGTCGCTGTCCTTTGGTTACGAGTTGCTGGCGAAGACCTGGCCCCCTCCACCGCCTCCCGAGGCGGCCCCCGTGTCCCATGTTTCTGGACCTCGATAAATACAACAACCCCGAGTACCTCTGGGGGCTGCTGATCGTGCCGGTCCTCTTCGTGTGGGCCTGGCTGGAGCGGCGCTCCCGGGCCGCGCTGCGCTTCTCCGCGGCGACCCTGCTCGCCCGGCAGGGCCGCGGGGCGCGCACGTACATGCTGCCCCTGCTGCCCCTCATGCGCGCCTTCGCCGTGGCCGCCGCCATCTTCGCCATCGCCCGGCCCCAGTCGCGCGACGCGCGCGTGCGGGACATGAGCGTGGAGGGCATCGACATCGTCGTGGCGCTCGACCTGTCCACCTCCATGGAGGCCGGCGACTTCCGCCCGCAGAACCGCCTCCACGTGGCCAAGGAGGTGCTCAGCGAGTTCATCACCAACCGCGTCAACGACCGCATCGGCCTGGTGGTGTTCGCCGGCGCGGCCTACACGCAGGCGCCGCTGACGCTCGACTACGGCGTGCTCAAGGAGGTGCTGCGGCAGCTGCGCACCCGCGTGCTCGAGGACGGCACCGCCATCGGCGACGCGCTCGCCACCGCGCTCAACCGCCTGCGCGACTCGGAGGCCAAGAGCCGCGTGGTGGTGCTCATCACCGACGGCGACAACAACGCCGGGAAGATTTCCCCCCTGGACGCGGCCAGCATGGCGAAGTCGTTGCACATCCCCATCTACACCATCCTCGTGGGCAAGGGCGGCAAGGTGCCCTTCCCCCAGGGCACGGACCTGTTCGGCAACACCGTCTGGCGCGAGACGGAGATTCCCATCAACCCCGAGCTCCTCCAGGACATCGCCGACTCCACCGGCGGCGAGTACTACCGCGCCACCGACCCCGAGGGCCTCAAGCGGGGCCTACAGAAGGTGCTCGACTCGCTGGAGCGCTCCAAGCTGATGGAGGGCGGGGCCTCGGCCAACTACCACGAGGACTACCAGCCGCTCCTGCTGGCGGCGTTCGCACTCGCGGCGCTGGAGCTCCTCCTGCGCTCCACCTTCCTGAGGGTGTTCCCGTGATACTGGCGGACCTCTGGAAGACGCTGTCGGAGCCCTGGCGCTTCACCCTGCTCGGCTACCAGATGGGGTTCGCGACGCCCCTCTACCTCGCGCTGGGCGTGGTGGGCGCGCTGGTGGGTACCCTGGCCCTGGTGTCGGCGCTGCGCCGGCGCACCCGCGTGGGCGCGCTGCTCCACGCGCGGCTCGTGGACAAGCTCGCCCCCGGCACCTCGCGCTGGCGCCCGGCGGTGCAGGGCGGCCTCCAGGGACTCGGGCTGCTCCTCTTCGGGCTGGCGCTGGCCCAGCCCCAGTGCGGCACCAAGAGCGAGCTGACGAAGCGCCGCGGCATCGACGTGGTGGTGGTGCTGGATGCCTCCAAGTCCATGCTCGCCAAGGACGTGCAGCCCAGCCGCCTGGAGCGCGCCAAGCTGGAGCTCACCGCGCTGCTCGACGAGCTGAAGGGAGACCGGGTGGGCCTGGTGGCCTTCGCGGGCGATGCCTTCGTGCAGTCGCCCCTCACCTCGGACTACTCGGCGGTGAAGCTCTTCCTGCGCGCGGTGGACCCCGAGCAGATGCCCCAGGGCGGCAGCAACATCGGCGAGGCGCTCATTCTGGCCAAGCAGGTGCTGGAGAACGCGGACCGCGGCGCCAAGGAGCGCGTGGTGGTGCTGCTCTCGGACGGCGAGGACCTGGTGGGCGAGGTGGACGAGGCCGTGGGCGCGCTCAAGGAGGCCAACGTCCAGGTGCTCACCGTGGGCGTGGGCTCGGAGCAGGGCGAGCCCATCCCCGTCTACAACCGCCGCGGCGAGTTCGTGGACTACAAGAAGGACAGCAGTGGCGAGACGGTGATTACCCGCCTGGATCGCGCGGGCCTCACCCGCATCGCCGAGGCCACGGGCGGCGCCTTCTTCTACCAGCCGCGCGGCGTGGCCATGGCCGAGGTGCTCGAGCGCGTCGAGAGCATGCAGAAGAGCGAGCTGGAGAGCCGCGTCACCGTCCGCTACGACGAGCGCTACCAGTGGTTCGCCATGCCGGGGCTCGCGCTGCTGGTGCTGGGCATGTTGTTGCTGCCATCCTCGCGCCGGAGGTCGTCGTGAGCAGGGGAGTCATGGGCATGCGCGTGGGTGCGCTGGTGCTGCTGGCCCTGGGTCTGGTGCTGCCGTCCGGGGCCCGGGCCGCGGGGCTGCTGGAGAAGGAGCACCCGCTGATTCAGCAGGGGCGCCAGGCGTTCGACGCCGGCCGTTACGAGGACGCGCTCTCCGCCTTCGAGCAGGCGAAGAAGGAGCGCCCGAGCGACCCCGCGGTGGAGTTCAACCGCGGCGATGCGCTGATGAAGATGGGCCGCCTCGATGAGGCGAAGCAGGCCTTCCAGAGCGTGGCGGACGCCAACAGCCGGCCGGACCTGCGCGAGAAGGCCACGTACAACCTGGGCAACCTCCACGCGCAGCTGGGCGACACGCGCGAGGCGCTCAAGGCCTACCGCCGCGCGCTCACCATGGACCCCTCGGACGAGCAGGCCCGGCACAACTACGAGGTGCTGCTGCGCAACCTGCCTCCGCCGAAGGGCGGGACGGATGGTGGCACCGATGGAGGCCAGGACGCCGGGCAGGACGGGGGCCAGGATGGCGGCCGCCCGGACGCTGGCCCGGATGCGGGTCCGGATGCGGGTCAGAAGGATGGGGGTACGCCAGCGGATGCGGGCCAGGACGGCGGCACCGATGGGGGTTCCGATGGGGGCCAGGACGGTGGGCAGGATGGAGGCCAGGACGGTGGGCAGGATGGCGGCCAGGGCGACGGCGGCCAGCAGGATGGAGGCCCGGGTGACGGAGGCCCGGGTGATGGCGGCCAGGACGACGGAGGCCAGCAGGATGGGGGCGCCGACGCGGGACAGGATGGCGGGCCGGGCGACGGTGGCGGCCAGGGGGACGGGGGCCAGAGCGACGCGGGTGAGGGCGAGGACCAGGGCCACGAGTCGGACGGTGGCACCGAGGGCGAGGCCGACGAGGTGGATGCCGGTGTCAACCCCGCGGACCTCAATCGCCAGGAGGCCGAGCGCCTGCTGGATGCGATGAAGCAGAACGAGAAGAATCTCCAGCTGTGGCGTTTCCAGCAGAAGAAGCGGCAGAGGAATCCCAATGAGAAGGACTGGTAGCGGCCTCGCGGCACTGGCCGCGCTTGCCCTGCTGATGGCGGCCCTGCCGGTGTGGGCGGCGGGCATCGAGTTCTACCAGACGGCGGATCGCACCGAGGTGGGCACGGAGGACGTCTTCCAGCTCACCGTGGTGGTGGTGGATCCGCCGGACACCGCGCAGGTGCAGTTCCCCGCGCCCGAGGACTTCGAGGTGCTGTCGTCCTCGCAGAGCACCCAGCGCTCCATCGAGATGAGCGGGGGCGGGCCTCCCGTCATCCAGACGGTGCGCAAGCACGTGCTGCTGATGCGGGCCAACCGCCCCGGCGCCCTCACCATCCCCCCGGCCGTGCTCACCGCCGGAGGCCGCACCTGGCGCACCGAGCCCGTCAAGCTGTCGGTGCGCAAGGGCCACGTCGGCGGCGCCGCGCAGGCCCAGCGCCAGCCTCCGCCCGACCCCTTCCGCAACTTCCCGGGCCTCGGCGGCATGCAGGACCCGTTCGCCGACGAGGAGGACGACGAGCCGGGGGGCCGCACGCAGGAGGACATCCGCATTCCCCGAGGGGACTCGGACCTGTTCCTGCGCGCCACCATCGACAAGAAGCAGGTGTACGTGGGCGAGCAGGTGACGCTCTCGCTCTACATCTACTCGCGCGTGGACCTCTCCAGCGTGGACGCCGTCACCATGCCCAAGCTGGAGGGCTTCTGGAGCGAGGACGTGGAGAGCCCCACCCAGCTCTCGGGCGAGCAGCGCATCGTCAACGGCATCCCCTACCGCACCTACCTGCTGCGGCGGCGCGCGCTCTTCCCCATGAAGGGCGGCACCCTGCCCATCACCGCCGCCGAGGCGGACATCACCACCGGCTTCCTCTTCGCCGGCCACCGCGTGCACCGCGTCTCCAACACCCTGGAGGTCGAGGTGAAGCCGCTGCCGCCCGGCGGGCCCAAGGGCCTGTCGAGCGCCAACGTGGGCGACTGGAAGCTGTCCATGGAGGTGTCCCAGACGAAGGTGGAGCTGGGCCAGCCCGTCACCGTGCGCGTCATCCTCGACGGCTCGGGCAACGTGAAGAACGTCACCCCGCCCCGGCTCGAGGCCCCCGCCGCGCTCAAGGTGTATGACCCGACCACCACCGACAAGGTGGTGCCCAACAAGTGGCGCATTCAGGGCCGCCGGGTGCAGGAGTACCTGGTGATGCCGCAGCGCACGGGCTCGTTCACGCTGCCCGCGCTCGAGTTCCCCTACTTCGACCCGAAGGTGGGCCGCTACGAGGTGTCCCGCACCGAGCCCGTGGAAATCCTCGTGGAGCCGGGAGCGGGTGGGGTGGCGTCCTCCTCGGGGTCCACGGCCTCGCCCTCGGGGCTGACGGACGCCGCGTCCGAGCAGAAGAACGTCCTCACCGCGAGCGGCCTGCGCCCGCTGCGCTACCAGGCACGCTTCGAGGAGCCCACGGCCGCGGTGTGGCAGCGTCCCTTCTTCGTGCCGGCGGTGCTGACGCCGGTGGGGCTGCTGATGGCGCTGGGCCTGGTGGGGCTGGTGCGCGGGCGGCTGTCCACCGAGGACGAGGGCAGCCGCAACCGGCAGCGGGCCAAGGCGGCGCGCAAGCGGCTGGCCGAGGCGGAGAAGCTGCGCGGAGGCAGCTCCAGCGCCTTCTACGGCGAGGTGGAGAAGGCCGTGCTGAACTTCCTGGAGGCCCGGCTGCACGCGCCGGTGGGTGGCCTCACGCGCGACGCGCTGGACGCGAAGCTGGCCGAGGCCCGGGTGGATGCCGAGCGCCGCCAGCGCGTGCGCTTCGTGCTCGAGGCCTGTGACGCCGGACGCTTCGCCCCCGGTGCCGAGCCGGCCGCCCGCGAGCGCATCCTGGATGACGCCGAGGCCGTGATGGAGGGTTGGGACAAGTGAGCGCCGCCGTTACCGCCATCCTCGTGGCCACGCTGCTGGGGCAGGGGTACTACTCGCCCGAGGAGGCGCAGACCCTCTTCCAGCAGGCCAACGAGGCCTTCCTCGAGCAGGACTACACCGCCGCGCGCGAGGGCTACGAGAAGCTGCTCTCGCACGGCTTCAGCGGCCCGGACATCCAGTACAACCTGGGCACCACGTACCTGGCGCAGGGAGACCTGGGGCGCGCGGTGCTCGCCTTCGAGCGCTCGCGCCGGGCCGGTGGCGAGGGCCCGGACCTGGAAGCGAACCTCTCGCTGGCGCGGGCGAAGCAGCTCGACAAGGTGGTGGGCAACGCGCCCGAGGAGCCCTTCCAGCACCGGATTGTCGCCGCCACGAGCGGCAACCTGGTGGCGTGGCTGTTCCTCGGGACGTGGGGGGCGGCCTTCGCCTTCCTGCTGCTCTTCCGCGTGCTGCGCCCGGGCCGGCGCGCCTGGGCAGCGGTGGTGGGCGTCCTGCTGCTGGTGGCGTCGGTGCCGTCCGGCGCGCTGCTGGCGTTGCACATCTGGGTGCACGAGACGCTGCACGAGGCCGTGGTGGTGGCGCCCACCCTGCGCGCACGCGAGTTCCCCAAGGAAGAGGCCAAGGTGTCCTTCGAGGTGCACCCGGGTCTGAAGGTGCGCGTGATGGAGGAGACGGGGCGTTACGTGCGCATCCGCCTGCCCAACGGCCTCGAGGGCTGGGCCGAGCGCGACGGCGTGGCGGAGATATGATCGAAGCGCTCGAGGTGATGAAGGTGTACCGGCGTGGGCGCTCGGAGGTGCGGGCGCTCGCGGGGGTGTCGCTGAGCGTGCCGAGGGGCGAGTTCCTCTCGGTGATGGGGCCGTCGGGCTCGGGGAAGAGCACGCTGCTCAACCTGCTGGGCGCGCTGGATGTGCCGGGCTCGGGATCGCTGCGCATTGACGGGCGCGAGCTGTCGAAGATGAAGGACGACGAGCTGTCCGCCTTCCGGCGCGAGCGGTTGGGCTTCGTGTTCCAGTTCTTCAACCTGATGCCCACGCTGACGGCGCTGGAGAACGTGATGCTGCCGGGCCTCTTGTCGGGGCGGGCGCAGGCGGAGCTGCGGCGGCGGGCCGAGGTGTTGCTGGAGATGGTGGGCCTGGGAGGACGGGCGCACCACCGGCCGGACGAGCTGAGCGGTGGAGAGATGCAGCGCGTGGCGGTGGCGAGGGCGCTGCTGATGGAGCCGGCGGTGCTGCTGGCGGACGAGCCCACGGGGAACCTGGACTCGCGCACGGGTGCCGAGGTGCTGCGGATGTTGCGCGAGGCCACGCGGGAGCGCGGGCTGACGGTGGTGATGGTGACGCACGATCCAAAGGCCGCGGCGGTGGGAGACCGCATCGTGCGCCTGGCGGACGGGCGCATCGTCGGCGACGAACGGGTGCAGGATCAGGCCGCCTGAAAACGAGCCGAGTACATGTCAGGGCCAACTCAGGAGTACGGTTTCTCCTTCTCGTCCGACCTTCGAGCGCCGCCCGAAGAGGTCTGGTCCCATGCGACCGACATGCGGGGCGTCAATCGGGAGTTCTTCCCGCTGGTCCGCATGAGCTGTCCCGTGCCGGATGGCCGGCTGCCTTCGTCCCCGCCACTTGGCCAGCGGTTGTTCCGGAGTTGGATCCTGCTCTTCGGACTGCTGCCCATCGACTACGACGACCTCTCTTTCGCCGAGTTCGAATCCGGCCGCCGCTTCCTCGAGCGCTCGGTGATGCTCTCGCAGAAGCAGTGGGTCCACGAGCGCATCCTCACCCCCACCGCGACGGGGTGCCGGCTCACGGACTCGGTCCGGTTCATCCCGAGGCTGCGCCTGCTCGGGGCACTGCACCTCGCTGTCTTCCGGTTGGCCTTCCGCTGGAGGCATCGCAACCTGCGGCGGTTGTTCTCTCGTGGCCAGGAGCAGGCGGCCTGAGCCTCTTGTCAGGCCCGGCACGGGCGTCGCGTCAGGTGGGGCGCGCGAGGTCCACAACACTCGTGCTTACTCGGCTGCTCCCGCCCTGAATCCGAGGGCCCTCCGAGTCTCCATTCGTTTCGCGAGGGCCACCGCCATGTCTCAGGACAGATTCCAGACCAGCCGCGAGGTGTACCACCGCATCCGGTGGGACTCGCGGCTCGACGCCCACGAGTTCGTCATCGGCTACGACGCCCGGGGCGAGCAGATGGAGGAGGTTCCCTTCGCGGCCTTCGTCCCCGATGGGGACATTCCCTGGCACCGCGTCTGGTACTTCCGGCGCGGCCACCAGAAGGTGTGGGACCGCCGCGAGCGCATCGACCGGACGGACTCGCTCACGCTCGAATCCCCGGTGGCGTCCGTGAAGCCGCCGCCGCCGCCGCCTCCTCCTCCTCCTCCGTCTCCGTCTCCGTCTCCGTCTCCCTCTCCCTCTCCCTCTGCCGAGGGCACTCCGCGCTTCACGCCCCTGCCTGTCTACCGGTACGACGCGCGGACCCATGCCTGGGTCGAGGCGGAACGGCCGGCCCGTGGCTCCGAAATCCATCCCGCTCCCGCGGAGCTCTCGGTCGCCACGTTCAACGTCCTGTTCGACCTGTACGACCCGGAGTTGCTCGCCACCCGGAGGCGCACCGCCGCGGCGCTCTCCCTGCTGCGTTCGGTGGATGCCGACGTCATCGCCCTGCAGGAGGTCACCGAGCCCTTCCTCCACGCGCTGCTCGAGAAACAGTGGGTGCGCGAGCACTACTTCGTCTCGGAGGGGCCGGCCGCCTCCACCGTCGAGCCCTATGGCCAGGTGCTCCTGTCCCGCTTCCCGTTCGCCTCGCTGAGTCAATGCGTCTTCACCCGGGACAAGCGCATCATCGCGGGCGAGCTCGCGCTTCCGGGCGGCTCGCTGTGGGTCGCCACGCTCCACCTGACGAGCAATCGGGTGGCTTCAGGCGGTGCGGCTCGCGCCACCCAGGTCCAGACACTCCTCGATTGGGCCCGGTCTCTCGAAGGGCAGGGGAGTGGTTCGCCCGAGGTCGCGCTCGTGGGGGACTTCAACTTCGGCGACGACGCGCCCGAGCTCCAACTCTTCCAGCGCGCCGGTTTCGTCGATGCCTGGGCGGCGCTGAAGCCCGGTGACGCGGGGTATACGTTCGACCCCTCGCGCAATGCTCTCGCCGCGTTCACGACGACCTCCGGTAAGCGCCAGCGGCTCGATCGCGTCCTCGTGCGCTCGGCTTCGGGACGGTTCGTTCCGCACCAGGTGGGCCTCTTCGCCGAGGAGCCCCTCCCAGGTGCCCCAGCCCCTGGCGGGGATGCGCTCTTCGCCTCGGACCACTTCGGGCTGAGTTGTGTGCTGCGCCGTGGCACTTCGTCCCTCCGAGCCCCGGCGCCCAGGCCCGTCGAGGCCGCGCCCCGGGAGCTCACGGCGCCGCTCGTCCACCAGTCGGTCGTGGTGCTCATCCCTCCCGAGGAGCTGTGGGCTCCCATCCAGGCCCTGCGCTCGGTGCACGACTCGAAGTTCGAGCGCTGGATGCCCCACGTGACGCTGCTCTACCCCTTCGTGCCCGAGGAGCACTTCGCCGAGGCGGAGGTGCTCATCACCGAGGCACTCCGGGACCTCGAGCCCTTCGAGGTAACGCTCTCGGGTTTCGGCTACTTCGAGCACCGCTCGGAGGTGACGGCGTGGCTCCGCCCGGATGCCCACCCGCATGGCGCGGTGAAGGCACTGCACGCCGCGCTCGAGGGAATCCTCCCAGGCCAGGGCAGGCATGGCCGCGAGTTCGTCCACGACTTCATTCCGCATCTGACGGTCGGGCAGCTCCCGCGCGCGGCGGCCGCGGACCTCCGGCGCACGCTGGCCGCCTGGGAGCGGGATTGGCGTCCGCTCCGCTTCGAGGTGGGCGAGGTGTGTCTCGTCAGCCGGCGCGGTGATGGGCCCTTCGAGGTACGTCGGCGCGTGCCGCTCGGAGGACGGCCACGCCGGCCGACTCCCGAGAAGCTCGAGAAGAAGGACGCGCTCCGGGCCGTGCTGTCGGCTCGCGGAGAGTGTTCCTCCGAGGAGACCCGTGCCGCGCGCGAGGCGGTGGTGGGCCGGCTCGGAGCCCTCTGTGCCCGGCTCGGAGCGGAGCTCCACCCGTATGGCTCGTACCTGCTCGGTACGGACACTGCCAGAAGCGACGTGGACGCGGTGGCTGTCGGGCCCGCGAGCCTGTCCCGCGAGGACTTCGCTCGGGCGCTCATCGGCCTCCTTTCCGAGCAGCGGGGACCCGCGAGTGGGCGCTTCGTGGCGGATGCCGCGCTTCCCATGGTGAAGCTGTCGCTCGAGGGCGTGTCTTTCGACCTGTCCTATGCGAGCCGTCCGGAAGGCGTGGAGCCCTGTCCTCCGGCGGAGTTGCTGGCGCGCCATGGCGAGCGGCTGGACACCGCCAGTTTCCGAGCGCTCAACGGCTGGACGGACACGCGGGCGCTGCTCGACTGCGTGGAGCGGGAGGGGCCGGGGCCCGAGCGCTTCCGCACCGTGCTGCGTGCCGTGCGCTCGTGGGCGAAGGCTCGCGGCGTGTACTCGCACGCGCTCGGGTACCTGGGCGGGTTGTCCTGGGCCGTGATGGCGGCCTGGGCGTGTACGCGCGCTCCCCGGGAGGCGGCGGGCTCCGAGGGCGGGTTGCTCGCGCACTTCTTCGAGACCTTCTCCGCCTGGTCCTGGCCCAAGCCCCTGACGTTGACCGCGGAGACGGCGCACTACCCGCTCGGCAACAAGCGGGACGTCATGCCGGTGGTGGCGCCCACGCTGCCCATGCGCAACTCGGCTCGCAACGTGTCGCGCTCGACGCTCCGGGTGCTGCGCGAGGAGCTCGCCCGGGCTCGCGAGGTGGTGCGGAGGGCTCGTGCCGAGGGCTCGGTGGCGGCCTGGGAGGCGCTCTTCGAGCCCGCGGACCTCGAGCGCGAGCTACCCGTGCGGCTGGTGATCTCCGTCGAGGCACCTTCGCCCGAGGCGCGCGAGAGGGCCTCGGGTTGGGTGCTCGGGCATCTCACGGCGTTGGTGTACCGGATGGAGGCCGACCGCGGGCTCTTCGCCCGGCCCTTCCCGGGCACGGAGAGCCCCTTCGTCATTGGCCTCGCCTCACTGGGGGCGGGGGGCGGCGAGGCGCTCTCGATGCGGCCGGGGAGCGCGCTCGCGCGGACGGTGGAGGAGTTCCGCGCGTCCTTCCTGGAGTGGAGCCACCGCCCGCCGGGCACGGCGCTCTCCGTCGAGCGCGTCTCTCGCTGACGGCGGTACGCGCCCCGGCGCTCAGAACGTGGCGAACACGAGCACCTTGCCCAGCGTGTCCGCGCCGCGTCCCGTGCCCGAGAGGCCCTCGGCGAGCGAGAGGAATTCCGGCGCCTGCTCCACGTGCTTCGCCACGAGCTGGAAGGTCTCCACCGCCGCGAGGTCCAGTTGCTCCCGGGCCTCACTGGTGGAAGCGGGCTCGGGGCAGAGCGCGGCCACCCGGGGATGGCCCGCGAGCGTCAGGCGTAGCAGCCCCACCTTCAGGGCCAGGCGGAGCACGTAGGCGAGCAGGCTCGGCGAGTCGGTGAACGGGCTGCGCCAGAGGTGGTGGAGGGCGGCGTTGTGGAAGTATTGGCGCACCCGCTCGCCGTGGTGGGTCTCCAGGTGTTGCCACCGCTCCACGTAGATTCGCCAGGCCGCCTCCGGGCCGCTCGCGCCACCGTCCTCGAGCTGGAGTGATTCCAGGACGCCCCGCACCCACGTGGTGAAGCGCTCGCCCCGGCCCGTCGCCCCCCGCGCCTTCAGCACCGCGCTGAACAGGCCCACGCAGGGCCCTCCCGGGAGCGACAGCCCGGTGAAGTCCTCGTGCACCGCGTCCAGCACTTCTGGGATGTCGAAGCGCTGGAGCTCCTCTTTCAACCGGGCCCGGGCACTGGCGCGCTCCGCTCCCCGGAAGGACTCCGTGCCCCGGAAGTAGAAGCCGTCCAGTCCGTAGGCCAGTTGCCCGAGCATGGCGAGCCGCGAGGCGAGCGGGTATTGGCTCTGTCTCAGCAGCCGGAGCATGGCGTCGCGGAGCGTCTCCGCATGCAGGCAGTAGGCGTCCTCCGAGTTCACGGGAATGGGCCTCGCCACTTCCGGCCGGGGCACGAACGTGGACGTCGAGTCCACGGGCACTGGCTCCAGTGCGTCCTCCGCCAGCAGGCACAGGCGCGCCACCTCCGGGCAGGCCAGCGTCCCCGAGACCTCCAGCCGCTCGCCCCACCGCGTGAGGATGCGCGGGAAGTTGGCGCAGATGTCCGGCAGCACGGCCTCCCCGTGGCGGCGCTGGAGTGAGCAGAGCCGCTCCGTGTCCAGGAAGGGGCAGTCTGCGTGCAGGGGAACCTCGATGAAGGCTCGCTCCGACGAGGCTCCGCCAGGATTGAGGGAGACGTGCTGGCGCAGGCGCTCGGCGTGCTCCGGGCTCCCCGACTCCGCCGCCTGTAGCCGCTGCCACTGGGACTCGCTCACCGGCACCTTCATCCCCGAGCAGCAGGAGTCCTCACAGCGCTCCGCGATGCAGCGGAAGCGCGTCATGTAGCGCGGCAGGGTGGGCAGGGAAGGCATGGCTCATCGGGACACTACCCTCATCCGTCCCCTCCTCGGGAGGGTGGGGGTATGCTGGCCGCCACACAGAGAGGACGGTCCATGCTGCAAGCAGTCCGGCGACTCGCCGTGGGGCTCATCGCGACGCTCCCCCTCACCGCCGAGGCGAACAAGAAGAACACCGCCACGGCCACGCTCCACGCCCTGATGGATCGCGAGTGGCAGTACCAGCTCGAGCACAGCCCCACCTATGCATCGGTGCTGGGTGACCGCCGCTGGAACGGCCGCTGGGACGACCGGAGCCTCACCGCCATCGAGGCGGACCACCAGCACAACCTCCAGATTCTCGCGCAGCTCCAGAAGCTGGAGCGCACGCAGCTCCCGCCCGCGGACCAGCTCAATTACGACCTGTTCCGCCACGACTACGAGCTGTGGATCGAAGAGCACCGGTTCAAGTGGTATCTGCTGCCCACGAACCAGTCGGGCGGGCTCCCGGAGGGCGTCAAGCAGCCTCCGGGCATCCAGACGGCCTACCAGCTCGCCGATACGCTGCGCTTCTCGACGGCGAAGGACTACGAGGAGTGGATTGCCCGGCTCGAGGGCTTCGGCACCTACGTGGACCAGGTGATGGCGCTCATGCGCGAGGGCATGCGTGAGCGGCTCATGCATCCCAAGGTCGTCCTGCAGCGCATTCCGCCCCAAATCGCGAAGCAGCTCGTGGACGATCCCACGCAGAGCGGCTTCTACAGCCCCTTCACGCGCTTCCCCGCCAGCATCCCCCCGGCCGAGCAGCAGCGGCTGTCCGAGGCCGGCCGTGCCGCCATCGCGCGAGGCGTGCTGCCCGCGCTCACGCGCTTCCATCAATTCCTGTCAGCCGAGTACCTCCCCGCCGCGCCCGAGCAGGTGGGCATCTGGCAGTTGCAGCAGGGGCAGGAGCTGTATGGCTTCTTCGCTCGCAAGTACACGACGACGAACCTGACGCCGGACCAGATTCACGAGCTCGGCCTGTCCGAGGTCCAGCGCCTCCGCGCCGAGATGGAAGCGGTGAAGGCGAAGACGGGCTTCCAGGGCTCGCTCCACGAGTTCTTCCAATTCCTGCGCACGGACTCCCGCTTCTATTGCAAGAGCGGCGAGGAGCTGCTGCTGCGCTACCGCGGTCTCGCCAAGCAGATAGACCCGCGCCTGGTGAAGCTATTCAAGACCCTGCCGCGGCAGCCCTACGGCGTCGAGCCGACCCCGGATGCCATGGCCCCGGATGTCACCACCGGCTTCTACTACCCCGCCGCGTCCGACGGTTCCCGCCCCGGCACGTACCTGGTGAATCTCTATCGTCCCGAGACGCGGCCCGTCTGGGAGATGGTGCCCCTCACTCTGCACGAGGCCGTGCCCGGGCATCACCTGCAGACGTCGCTCGCCGCCGAGCAGAGCCAGCTCCCCGACTTCCGGCGCTACGGCTACCACGTGGCCTATGGCGAGGGCTGGGCCCTGTATTGTGAGACGCTCGGGGACGAGCTCGGCCTGTACGACGACCCGTACGACAAGTTTGGCCAGCTCGCCTACGACATGTGGCGCGCCGTCCGGCTCGTGGTGGACACCGGCATGCACGCCCGGCGCTGGAGCCGGCAGCAGGCCATCGACTACTTCCTGGAGAACTCGCCGCGCCAGCAACTGGACGTCGTCAACGAGGTCGACCGTTACATCGCCTGGCCCGGCCAGGCCCTGGCCTACAAGGTGGGGCAGCTCAAGATTCGCGAGCTGCGCACCCGCGCCGAGCGCGAGCTGGGGGCGCGCTTCGACGTCCGCGAGTTCCACGACGTGGTGTTGCTCGACGGCTCGCTCCCGTTGGAGCTCCTCGAGCGGCGCGTCGACGCGTGGATTGTCAGGACGCGCGCCTCTCCACCGCCAAGGCAGTAGGACCCGGAGCCGGCCCGGGGGTGATTACGGCGCGGGCGCCTGGACCGGCGGGAGCGCGTCGAGCGCCGCCTTGGCCTGCACCAGCCCGTAGCCGTAGCGGGGGTCATGTCCCGACTCGCCCAGGTCCTTCGCGGTGCTCTCCAGCACCGTGCGCACCTCGGTGGCCGTCATCGACGGGCGCGCGCTCCACACCAGCGCCGCCACTCCCGTCACATGCGGCGTGGCCATCGAGGTGCCCGGGAACCACGCGTAGTCCACCCCGCGCAGGTTCACGTGCACCTGCTGGCCCAGGGTCTGGAGCACGGCCGCCCGCGACTCCCGGCCCACCGCCACCGTGGGCACCCACTTGCGCCCCGGTCCGTCCAGGCCGATCAGCCACGGCTCCGTCTCCGACTTTTCGATGCCGAAGATGATGGCCCGCGCTCCCTGCTTCATCACGTTCTGCGCGATGGCGTTGAGCCGGTACGTGTCGGACAGCCGCACGTAGGCCACGAAGCCCGCGCACGTGCCGCCCTTGCACGCTCCGGACTCGCCCTGGCCGCAGTCGATCAGCTCGCCGGTGAAATCACCCGCCGGCGCGAAGAGCAGCGAGCGCGAGGTGAAGTGCTGCCCGCCCGCTTCGATGTCCGGCGTGGTGGCCCCCTGCATGCTGATGGTCGAGTACACGTTGGCGCCGGGCGCCACCAGGCTCAATCCCGCGCCGCGGTTGGAGAAGAAGGCCAACTGGCCGCCCGTGTCCACGGCGCCCACCGCCAGCACGGACGGGTAGGCCGCCGGGAAGCTCAGCGGGGCCTCGTGGCCCACTTCGCTGTCGTTGCCCGCCGCCGCGACGATGAGCATTCCCCCGTCCCGGGCCGCCTGGAAGGCATCTCGCGCGGTGCGCCCCATGTCCATCGACGTGCCCAGCGACAGCGAGGCGATGTTCGCGCCCTGGCTCTGGCACCACTCGAGCCCGGAGAGCACGTCGCTGATGCTGGCCGTCTCGTGCACGTTGAGCACCCGGGCGATGAGCAGCTCCGCGCCGGGCGCCACGCCCACCATGCCGCCCCGGCTCATGTTCGGCCAGGACGCGCCGCCCGAGCCGAGCTGCGCCGCGATGATGCCCGCCACGTGCGTGCCGTGGCCAATGCCCCTCACGCCGTTGGTCTCGTCGCTCGGGTCCTCGTCGTTGTCCACGAAGTCGTGGCCGGCCGCGTAGGGAATGGCGAGCTCGGGGTGACGCCGGTCGAGGCCACTGTCGATGATGCACACGCGGATGCCCGCGCCGGTGGGCGCTCCCGTGTCGAGCACGCCGTCCTCGTTGGCGTCCCACACCTTGGGGGCCTGCACCATGCGCACCGCGTCCGTGTACTCGTCCACGGAGCCGGCCGCCACCGGCATGCCGAGCGCGTGCACCTCCACGTCCGGCTCGATGCTCTCCACGTCGGGATCCGCGGCGAGCCGGGCCCGCTCCTCGGGCGTCACGCGCGCGGCCACGGCCGGGACGAGGTGGTACTGGGCCTTCACCTGGCCCCCGAGGCGCTGTACCGCCGCCGCGCTCACCCGGCCCTTGGCGCGGTAGCGCACGAGCACGGCCTCGCGGCCCTCCGTGGCCTGGGCGCGCTGGATGTCGAACGGACTGCGCTGTGCTTGCTCGGGAAGGGCGCCCGCTTCCACACCGTCACATTCTTCGTGCTGCTGCTCCTCGACGGAGTCCTTACCGCCCGAACACGCCGCCAGGGCCAGGAGCCCGAGTTGTGCCCACCGCCGCATCGTCGCCCTCCTTCTTCCACCTGCGGGCAGAGGTGCGCAGGCAGAACGCGAGAAGCCAGGGGAAGCCGAATTTTCCAGACGTGGGGACGTGCCCGGGTGCACAGAGCCCGGCGGCTTGTGTGGAGCACTCCCCAGCACGAGCGTCCCCTCGCGGACGGTGGTGGGAAGGCGCTGTGGGAGAGCCGGGGTGCGCAGGAGTGCCGCTCCCCTGGTTGCTGGACGAGCGGGGGTGCACTTCGTGCTACACAGGCCGGGTGTCCGAGTTCTCCCTTCCGCCCGAGCTTCCGAGCGAGCCCGAAGTCCTGGTCGAGTTCCCGCGCTGGTCCGTGGTGAAGCGGCGCGCGGACGGGAGCGTGGACTTCATCTCCCCGCTGCCGTGTCCCTACAACTATGGCTGCATTCCCGGGCTGGGCTCGGGGGATGGGGACCCCTTGGACGTGGTGGTGCTGGGCCCGCGGCTGCGCCGGGGCGAGCGGGTGCGGATGCCGGTGGTGGGCGTGCTGGCCTTCCTCGACGCGGGCAGCGAGGACCCCAAGGTCATCTGCAGCACGCGGCCGATGCGCGCGGTGGACCGGGTGGGGCTGGAGACCTTCTTCCGCGTCTACGCGCTCTTCAAGCGGGTGCTGCACCTGCTGCGCGGCAAGCGGGGCGGGGCCACGCGCTTCGTGGGGTGGTTGCCCGGCTTCACGCGTCCGCCAGCATGAAGCGGCGCAGGAGCGCGGGCGGCACCGGGCCGTAGGAGAAGAGCTCGTCGTGGAAGGCGGGCTCGTCGAAGCGGCTTCCGCGCTCGCGCCGGCAGTCCTCTTCCAGTTGCTCGAGCTCGAGCGCGCCGAGCAGGTAGGTGATGGCCTGCATGGGGATGCGCTTGTAGCGGAGGATTTCGCGGCGCGCGTTGGGCTCGGGCATGCAGGCGTGGCGCATGAGGTAGCGCACGGCGGCCTCGTCATCCATGCGCCGGGTGTGCAGGCCGAGGTCCACCACCACGCGCACGGCGCGCAGGGCGCGGGCCATGAGTGCGGTGAGGGCCTCGGCGGGCGAGTAGAAGCCGGCGCGGCGCATGCGCTCCTCGGCGTAGGTGGCGTAGCCCTCGATGTTGAGCATGGGGCCGAAGTGGCCACGGGCCATGGCGACGTGGTCCGTGACGAGGAGGAAGCGCACGGGGGCGGGGTGCTGGGAGAAGGCGCGCTGCCAGGCGACGCTCTGGAGGAAGTGGCCGGGGATGCCCTCGTGCACGGCGAGCAGCGCGGCCCAGACGGTGGGGTGCGCGGGGGCCATGGGGGCCAGGACGAACCAGCCGGGCTTGCGTGGGTCCAACAGGGGCGCGGGCCAGTTGGTGCCGCGCACGTCCACCATGCCCGGAGGCAGTGGCTTGAGGCCCAGGCGGCAGCCCTCGGGGACGTTGAAGAGCCCATGCTCGTGGACGAAGGCGTCGGCGCGGGCGATGAGCTGGCGGTAGAGGGGGATGACGTCCTCGTCCCGGGCGGGGTGCTCCGTCTCCATCCGCGCGAGCAGGTCGCGGGCCTCGGCGAGGTTGGAGAGGGGCGCGGAGAGCTGCGCGGCGAGCAGCACGATGGAGCCCTCGGTGCGGGCGAGCACCTCCTCGGCCTGGCGCACGAGCTCCTCGGGGGAGGCGGTGAGGCCGAACATGTGGCGCAGCCGCCAGCGGTACTCGTCGTCGCCGAGCACCCTGCCGGGGCGCGCGCGGGGCAGCACGCGCTCGCGCAGGAAGCGGTGGTGGGCGGCGAAGGCCTCGCGGGCGGCGTGGGCGGCGTGCTGGAGGGCGCGGGCCTCGGCGTGGGAGAGCGTCACCCCGTGCGCGTCGGGGAGGGCCGGGAGGTGCTCGTAGTAGCGGACGATGACGGGGAGCTGGTCCTCGGCGAAGTCCTGGACGACGTGCACGTCCGGCACCTCGCCGGTGGCGAGTCCCTCGGTGAGCAGCGCCTCCTGCTGCTGGAGGAAGGTGGGGATGCGCGCGGCGCGGCTGGCGAGGGCGGACCAGTCCCCGGCCGTCTCGGCCTGGCCGATTTGGTACTGCAGCATGGTGTGCGGATAGGTCGACAGCTCGACATTGCTGCGGAGGCCGCGCAGGTCCTCGTGGGCGTGGACGTGGAAGCGGGAGACGCCGAGCATGGCCAGCCGGTCGAGCTGGGCATCGGGAGGGAGGGCGTCGTGGGGGAGGCTCTCCAGCCAGGCGAGGGTGTCGCGGTGGAGGGCGTACTCGTCGCCGAGGGCGGACGGGGAGAGGTCCTTGAGCCGGTCGTCGAAGTCGTGGCGGCCGAGCGTGGTGGCCTCCTCGGGCTGGGTCTGGAGGTAGCGCTCGAAGAACGAGGCGCGGAGCCGGACGAAGGCGTCGAGGGTGGGGGGGGAGGCCTTGCTCATGTCCCTCGGAAGGTAGTCATCGCCCCTTGGGAGGGCTTGCCTGCCCGGCATCCAGGCCCCCCAGGTCACCTCGGAGGGGATAAGGTGCGCGCGTCATGCTCGCGCTGCTCCGGCTCGTCTCCCTGAGGCACCTGTTGGGTGCGCCGCTGCGCACCGGTCTCACGGTGCTCGGCGTGGCCGTGGGCGTGGCGACGATGGTGGGCGTGATGTCCATCAACGGCTCGGTGCTGGAGGCGTTCCGTTCCACGGTGGATGCCATCTCCGGGAAGGCGGACCTCACGGTGGCGGGCGCGCAGACGGGCTTCGACGAGTCCGTGCTCGAGCGGGTGCGGGCGGTACCCGGGGTGGCGCATGCCTCGGGGGCGATGACGGTGATTGCCCCGGTGCGGGGCGCGCCGGGCGAGCGCCTCTACGTGATGGGGGTGGACCTGCTGGATGACGGCCACTTCCGCACGTACCAGGGGGTGGACCGGGACGTGGGCTCGCTCGCGGACGACCTGGAGTTCCTCAACTCGACGGACCGGATGCTGGTGTCGGAGCGCTTCGCGCGCGAGCACGGGCTGAAGGTGGGGGACGGCTTCCAGCTCATCACCGGCGGCGGGCCACGGGACTTCGTGGTGCACGCCCTCATTCGCGAGGCGGGGCCGGTGAAGGCCTTTGGCGGCTCGGTGGGAGTGATGGACGTGGCGTCGGCGCAGGCGGCCTTCGGGCGCGAGCGGACGCTGGACCGGATCGACGTGGCGGTGGACCCGGCGGTGGGCGTGGACGCGGTGCGGGAGCGGCTGCGAGCGGCCCTGGGCGGAGCCTTCGAGGTGGAGCTTCCCTCTCGCCGGGGCGGCACGGTGACCACCATGGTGCGCAGCTTCCAGATGGGGCTGAACCTGGGCTCCGGGGTGGCGCTGCTGGTGGGGGTGTTCCTCGTCTACAACACCATCGCCATCAGCGTGGTACAGCGGCGGCGGGAGATTGGAACGCTGCGAGCGCTGGGGGCGACGCGCCTGCGCCTGCGAGCCCTCTTCACGCTGGAGGCGCTGCTGTTGGGCGGGGTGGGCACGGTGCTGGGGCTGCCGCTGGGCGTGCTCATCGGCCGGGGGGCCATCCTCTGGGTGTCCCGGGCCATCTCCAGCCTCTACGTGCAGGTGAACGCGCGGGACGTGACGGTGGGCCCGCTGGAATTGGGATTGGGCGTGGCGCTCGGGGTGCTGGGCAGTGGCCTGGCGGCGCTGCGTCCGGCGATGCGGGCCTCGAGCGTGGCCCCGGTGGAGGCGCTGCGCCGGGACGCGGCCCAGGGCGCGGAGGTGGGGGGCTCGCGCCTGCCCACGGTGCTCGGGGTGGGGTGCCTGCTGCTCGTCTACCCGGCCTCGTGGCTGCCGCCGCCGCTGGAGAACCTGCCGGTGGGGGGCTACCTCTCCGTCTTCCTGGTGCTGATGGGGACGACGCTGCTCGCCCCGCCAGTGCTGCGGGTGCTGTGGCGCCTGTACCAGCGCCCGGGCGAGGCACTGCTGGGGGTGAGCGGCCGGCTGGCGGCGGACAACTTCGCGCGAGCCCCGGGGCGTACGGCGGTGCCGGTGTCCGCGCTGGCCATCGGCGTGGCCATGTCGGTGTGCCTCGCGGGCTTCGTGGGCTCCTTCCAGGCGGCCGCGCACCGGTGGCTGGACCAATCGGTGCCGGCGGACCTCTTCCTCACCTCGGCGGCGCGCATCGCGGGCAGCCGCAACCAGCCCATGGGGCCGGAGCTGGCGGACGAGCTCGCGGCGCTGCCCGGGGTGGCCGAGGTGGACCGGGTGCGGGTGCTGCCCCATGACGTGCTCGGCCTGCGCGCCTACGTCATCTCGCTCATCCCGGAAATCTACGAGCGCTACGGCCGGCCCGAGCTCCTCGAGGGCCGCCTGCCCACGCGCGAGGAGCGGCTGGCCGGGCGGGTCATCATCTCGGAGAACCTCTCGCGTCGGAGGACCCTGCACGTCGGGGACACCTTCGAGATGTCCACGCCCACGGGGGCGCGCACCTACACGGTGGGGGCGGTGGCGGTGGACTACACCTCGGACCAGGGGGTCGTCTTCCTGGCGCGCGAGGTGTACCAGGCGCACTTCCAGGACGACCGGGTGGACACCTTCGAGCTGTACCTGGCGGACCGCTCGCGCCTGGACGAGCTGCGCCGGACCATCACCGAGCGGTGGGGTGAGCGCCACCAGCTCTACGTGCTGAGCAACGCGGACCTGCGCCAGGAGGCCACGGCGCTGATCGACGACGCCTTCGCCATCTCCTACGCCATGGAGGTGGTGGCGGTGCTGCTGGCGCTGCTGGGGGTGGTGAACACGCTGCTGGCGGCGGTGCTGGACCGGACGCGGGAGATTGGCCTGCTCCGGGCGGTGGGCGCGGCCCGGTCCCACATCGTCCGACTCTTCGTCGGCGAGGCGGCCTTCATCGGGCTGTCAGGAGGGCTCATCGGCGGGCTGGCGGGCCTTTGGATGGGAGTCCTCATCACGGACGTGGTAGGGGGTCAAGCCACGGGGTGGAGCTTCCCCTACATCTTTCCCGTCCGGCTGGCAGTGTCGATGGGGGTCGCTTCGACCCTGTGCGCCATCCTGGCCGGGCTGTATCCTGCGCGTCGTGCCGCCGCCTTGAACGTGGTGGAGGCGCTCGCCTACGAGTGAGTCCCATGGGTGCCAACCTGCAGAATCCCTTCCACATCCTCCTGGTCGAGGACGAGCCCGTCATCCGGGAGCTCGTGCGTTCCATGTTGAGTGACGGGGCGGTGGAGGTGGTGTGCGCCGCCAATGGCATCGAGGGCCTGAAGCTGGCCAAGAGCCGCCCCTTCCAGCTCGTGCTGATGGACGTGGTGCTGCCCCAGCTCGATGGCATCTCGGTGTGCCGGATGCTCAAGAGTGATCCGACGACGTCGAAGGTGCCCGTGTACATGCTCACGGCCAAGTCCAAGAAGTCGGACATGGAGAGCGCCACGATGGCGGGAGCGGATGGCTACATCCAGAAGCCCTTCAAGGGCGCGGAGCTGATGGCGCTGGTGGACCGGTTGCGCCAGGTGGCCTGAGCCGTCGCCGGGGCGCGGAAGGCTCGCGAGGCCCGGCTCAGGGCAGGCGCGGGTGGAGGTAGCGCGCCAGCAGCAGGAAGTGGTCCCAGTCCAGGCCCACGAACTCGAGCGCCACGCCGTGCGCTTCGCGGCGGACGATGGCGCACGTCGTGGTGAGCTCGCCGATGCCGGGCAGGGGCAGCGTGAGGGTGAGCTGCTTGGTGGAGTCGGGCGGGTGGCCGAGCAGGAAGAGGCCAGCCATGGACAGGTCGTGCGCCTTGACGAGCACGATGCGCTCGCCAACGTGGACCTTGACCATCCAATTGGCCTCGACGCGCGGGTGGTAGCGCCCTGGGTTACGGGTGGGGCCGGTGGACGGCGTCATACGAGAGCTCCTCGGGGTGCGACAGGGAGCTACGAGTGTGGAGCAGGCCCGGGGGGTCGCAACTTTTCGTCCGGGACCGTCCACGCGCGTGGATGCGAGCTCCACCGGCGTGGAGGGTAGCCCGGGGGGAGTGGTGGCCAAGTGCCCGGGATGACTGCGCGAGCCGGCTGGCACGAGGGCTGAAGAAGCCCCGGCACATCCCAAGCGCAGGAGGCTTCACGTGGAGAACGGCAATCGGATTGGCACGCTGTCCATCACCCCGACGGTGGCGAGGCAGACGCCGCGGAACGATTTCGGCACGGTGTTGGCGCGCACGGCGCAGGAGGTGGTGAGGACGGGAGCGGGAGTGGTGGCGGCGATCGTGCCGGGGGGGCCGGCGGTGAGCGCGGCGGTGGCGAGCGTCAGCGCGGTGGTGTCGACGGCGGCTTCGTCGGCCCCATCGGTGCGGGGCGCCTCGGTGACGGCGGGGGGCACGGGCGGGACGGGGAGCGCGTCGGCCACGCTGGGCAGCACGGGGCAGGGGGAGCAGTGGGACTTGCTCGCGGCGCAGAAGGAGATGCAGGCCGAGGGGGCGAAGATGAACCTGGCCTACATGAACCTGCAGAACGAGATGCAGGCGGAGAGCCGGGCGCACAACGCCATCTCCAACATCATGAAGGTCCGCCACGACTCGGCGAAGGCCGCCATCAACAACATCCGATAGGGGCGCGCCATGGCCATCGACAAGGTGGGGGCGATTGGCGGGGCGGGAGCGACGCCCGCGCTGGAGCCCTCGGGGAAGGCGCGGTTCGGCGAGGTCCTGGAGGGGGTGAAGGGGCCGGCGAAGCAGCCGGGGCCCCGGGTGGCGACCGAGGGCGCCCCGCAGCTGGCCTCCGCGGAGCGGACGGAGGCGGCGCGCGGGACGTGCAGGGCGGAGGGGGTGGGGAAGGCTCCGGCGGGGACGTCGGAGGTGCAGGCGGGGGGACGGGTGGACTCGGTGCGGGGCGCGCGGTCGCAGCAGGCGGTGCAGATGCTGGACCGGGTGAGCGAGGCGCAGAAGCGGTTGGACCACGTCATGGCGCTGGCCGAGTCGGGCAGGTCGTTCTCGCCGACCGAGCTGCTCGCGCTCCAGGCGCACGTGTACCGGGCGACCCAGGAGCTCGATCTCGCCGGGAAGGTCGTCGAGAAGGCGACCGGCGGCATCAAGCAGGTTCTCCAGACCCAGGTGTGAGGAGTCACCCATGGACATCAGACGCTGTCTCTTCGTGCTGCTCCTGTGCGCCACCGGCTGCGGCGAGCGCATCCAACACGGCCTGGACGAGCGCCAGGCCAACGAGCTGCAGACGGTGCTCGTCGAGCGGGGGCTCGACGCGCGCAAGGTGCCCGAGACGGGCAAGAAGCCCACGTGGGCCATCGAGGTGAGCGAGGAGCAGTCCTCGGACGCGGTGCGCATCCTGGCCGAGCTGGGGTTGCCGAGGCCGGCGGAGGACGAGGGCTGCGACGTCTTCGGAGGAGGCGGGCTGGTGAGGACGCCGGTGGAGGAGCAGCTCTGCCGGGTGAGGGTGATGGAGCAGGGGCTGGAGAAGACGCTGCAGACGGTGGACGGGGTGCTGCTGGCGCGAGTGCACCTGGTGGTGCCACCGGCGCCGAGGCCCGGGCAGCAGCCGGTACCGGCGAAGGCCTCGGCGATGCTGCGCGTGGCGCCGGGCTACGCGGACACCATCAAGGGTTCGCGGGAGCTGCTGCGCTCGCTCATCGCCGGAGGGGTGGAGGGACTGTCGCCCGAAGCGGTGTCGCTCATGGTGGACGAGGTGTCCACGCGGGTGGTGGCTCCTCCACCGGGGACGTCTCCGCTGACGCGGCTGCGGGTGCTGCTGGCGGTGCTGTCCCTGGCTGTGACGGGACTGTCCGTGGGCTTGATTCTGGTGACGCTGCGCCTGCGGCACTATCGCGCGAGGGCGGAAGCGAAGCCGGCCGTTCCCCCCGCGCCCGCGCGACCCGTGGTGACCCCCGGGGCCGCGCGCAAGGTGGCGTGAGCCTCCTGGAAGGGTGAGACATGGAGGCGACGCGCAACGAGCGTCCCGGTGAGAAGACGCCGGGACCGGAGCAGACGGTAGCGGGGCGGGCACCGAGGAGCTCGCCGCCCGAGCCATCGGCGAAGGTACCGGGACCGGAGCAGATGGTGGCGGGCCGGGCTACCCGGGCGCCGCTACCCGAGCCCGCGTGGAAGCCAGCGAGCCCGGTGCCGATGAAGTCCCCGGTGCCAGTCCCGCTGCCCCTGGAGCGGATCGCCCTGGTGGCACTGGTGTTCGGCCGGGAGCGGGCGGGGGCATTGCTCGATGGCTTGAGGGAGCCCGACGCGATGCAGGCGAAGGCACACCTGGCCGGTTTCGCCGCGCTCTCGTCGGCGCGGCGGCAGGCGCGGGTGGCGGTGGATTTCGGAGTGAGGCCGGACGCGGCGGCGCGGCTGCGAGCGGTGATGGAGGAGGCGCCAGAGGTATTGCGGCGGGAGCTCTTCCGGAGGCTGCCGCCCTATCACCGCAGCCTCTTCCCGGAGCGCCAGGTGGAGCCGCCCGACGCGGTGGCCACCCCGGCGGTGTGCACGCTGGCCGAGCGGCTCCTCCGCGAAGCCACGCGGTGAGACTGCCGTCCAGACCCCGGACGCCCCCCTGAAGTGCAAACCCTTGTTTTCGCGGACGCGGCCGTTGGCATCGGCCGTGAACAGGAGTGGTGCGTCCCGCGGCACGGAGCCAACCATGCAGAGTCCTCTCGGAGAATCCTCGCAGTCCACGACGTTGAAGCCGATGCCATTGCGCCGGCTCGGTACACGCAGGCTGTCGCGAGCGCACGTGACGCTGAACGAGCGGCCCCAGGTGGTGCGGCTCGCGCGACAGGCGCTCGCGGTGGTGTGCGAGGCACTCGGCCGGGAGCTGGGGTGCGCCTTCCGGGCGGAGGCGCGGTTGTTGGAGGCAGTGGTGATGCCGGCGACGGGGCTGGCGCACACGGCGGCTTTCGCGCTGGTGGACCTGGCGGCCACGGGCGGGACGGCGGTGCTGGAGCTGGAACCGCCGGTGCTCTTCGCCGCGCTGGAGCGGTTGGCGGGGGCGGGGACGAAGCCGGGACCGCTCACGGACCTGACGCGCCTGGAGGAGGCCTCCTTCGCCTTCCTGGGCCTGTCGGCGCTGTACGCGCTGCGAGGGCAGGAGGAACTGCATCGGCGGTTCGGTCCGCGCCTCACCGGCGTGACGATGAATCGCACGGAGGCGCTGTCTCGCCTGGATGCCCGGCAGCGCCACCTGGGCGTGGAGCTGACGGTGACGGTGGGTCAGACGACGGCGGGCGGGCGGCTGCTGTTGCCCTCGGTGGTGCTCGAGGGGGCGCTGAAGGCGCTTCCGGCGGAGCGTGACACGGAGATTCGGCCCGAGGTGCTGGCGGCACGGCTGAGGGCCCGCTGCTTCATGGGTTGCACGTCGCTGTCCCGAGAGGCGCTGGAGTCGCTCGGGCAGGGGGACGTCATCCTCTTCGAGGGGCTGCGTTGGGAGGGCTCGCAGCTGTTGGGTCTGGGGCGACTGGTCATGCGCGGCTTCGAGCTGACGGGTGACTTCACCCCCGAGGGTTTCTCGCTGAACCGCGCGAGCAGGCGCGGACTTCTCCAGGAGTCGGACATGGTGACCGTGGTCGAGCGGAGCGAGGGGATGCCCCCGCTGCCGGTGGAAGTGGAAATCGAGCTGACGCGGCTGTTGCTGCCGCTCTCCGAGTTGGCGGGGCTGAAGCCAGGGGCGTTGCTGCCGTTGCGCATCAACGCGAGCGAGCCGGTGTTGTTGCGCGTGGGGGACCGGGTGGTGGCGAGGGCGGAGCTCGTGGACCTCGAGGGCGAGGTGGGGGCCCGGATCCTCACCCTTCAGCCATGAGCGCGCCCATGAAGACCCTGTTCGACTCCGCGTCTCCGCGGAACAAGCTGCTCCTGGCGGGAGGGCTCGTGCTCGGGCTGGCGGTGCTGGCTCCCTTGGGAGGTGCCTCGGTGACGTCGGTGGCCCGGGGGCTGCTGGGGGCCGCGGCGCTGGCGGGCCTGGGCTGGTGGCTCGTGCGGCGTGGCCGGCCCGGGTCCCGATTCGCGCTCACCGAGCGCATGCGGGTGGTATCGCGCACGGGCCTGTCGCAGCGCTGTGGGCTGGCGCTGGTGGAGGTGGAGGGGAGCCAATATCTGGTGGCCTTCGGGGACTCCTTCGCGGAGATCCGCCGGGCCCGGTCTCCGGTGCGGGTGAAGACCCGGTCGCGGCGGCGGGCCGAGGCGCCCATGCAGGAGAAGGAGGGCGTGTCATGAGGCGCGCATGGCTCGTGCTGGGAGTCCTGGCACCGGGGATGGCGTCGGCGGCGGAGACGTCGCTCTCGCAGATGTCCTTCGCGGGCAGCCCGCTGTCGATGATGGGGATGCTGGCGGTGATGTCGCTGCTGCCCTTCGCGGTGCTGATGCTGACCAGCTTCTCGAAGATCGCGGTGGTGTTGTCGCTGGCGCGCTCGGCGATGGGGACGCAGCAGGCGCCGCCCACCATCGTGCTCACCGGGCTCGCGGCGGTGCTGACGGGACACATCATGGCCCCGGTGATGGAGCGGATGTACGACGCGGGGCAGGCCGTCTACCAGGACGTCGGCTCCGGTGCGCAGATCATCAGCGTGGCGGGCAAGGTGACCGAGCCGCTGCGCGCCTTCCTCGTGAAGCACGGCAGTGCCGAGGAGCGGGCCCGCTTCCTGGACCTGGCGCGCGAGCTGCGGCCGCCGGAGGAGGCCGATCAGGTCCACGAGGAAGACCTCTTCGTGATCATCCCGGCCTTCGTCATCACCGAGCTGAAGGAGGCGTTCCAGATCGGCTTCCTCGTCTTCCTTCCGTTCCTGGTGCTGGACATGGTGGTGGCCAACGTACTGCTCGCGCTCGGGATGCAGTCGCTATCACCGAGCCAGGTGAGCCTGCCCTTCAAGATCCTCCTCTTCGTCGCCGTGGATGGCTGGTCGCTGCTCGCGCGCGGCCTGATCCTCGGCTACCGGTGATGCCATGACCCAGGATGTCCTGCTCGTACTTGGCCGCGAGGCGCTGCTCCTGATGGTCTTCGCGTCCCTGCCGCCCATCGGGGCGAGCCTGGTGGTGGGCTTCTTGATGAGCCTCTTCCAGGCGACCACGCAGCTCCAGGAGAGCACGCTCACGGTGGTGCCCAAGCTGTGCGCGGCGGTGCTGGCGTTGGTGGTGGCTGGACCGTGGATCGCCGGACAGCTCACCCTTTTCGCGCATCAGGTGCTGATGGTCATCGCGGAGGTGGGGGGATGAACCTCGAGATCCTTCGCGCGCAGCTCGACCTGCTGAGTCCGAGCATGGTGGCGGTAGCCCTGTGCTGTGCGCGCCTGCTGCCGGTGGCTTTCCTGTGCCCCTTGTTGGGAGGACAGGCGGCGCCGACGACGGTGAAGCTCGCCCTGGTGCTGAGCCTCGCGCTCTTCCTGCACCAGGTTGCGGGAGTGTCCCTGCCGGTGCCGGTGGAGACGCCGATACAACTGGCCGCGCTGGCGATGAAGGAGATCACCTACGGCACCTCCATAGGGCTGGTGGCGGCGCTGCCCTTCGACGCGGCGCGGATGGGGGGACGCTTCATCGATCTCTTCCGGGGCACTTCGGCGGAGGCGAGCCTTCCCGTGGCCGGCACGCGCGAGTCCGCCACGGGAGATGCGCTCTACCAACTGCTCGTCGGGTTGGTGGTGACGGGAGGATTGATGCCCGTCGTCCTGTCGGGGCTGGTGCGCGGCTTCGGGTGGGTGAGGCTCGGCGCGTACGTGCCCACCGAGGCGGCGGTGATGCACGTGGTGGGACTCGCTGGGGGAGCGATGGCCACGGGGCTCGCGGTGGGGGCACCCATCGCCGCGGCGGTGATGGCGGTGGACTGCCTGATGGGGATGGTGTCGCGCGCGGCGCCCCAGGTGAACCTCCAGGACATGGGAGCGCCGCTGCGCATCCTCGCGGGAGGTGCCTTGTTGTGGCTCGCGGTGGGCATCCTCTGTGAGCGGCTGCTCGCGGGCTTCCTCTCGGTGGAGGGGGCGCTGTTCCGGCTCGGCGAGGTGGCGCGGTGAGCGAGAAGACGGAACAACCCTCGTCGAAGCGTCTGCGCGAGGCCCGCCGCAAGGGGCAGATTCCGCGCAGCCGGCTGCTGACCTCGAGCGCGGTGACGCTCGGGGGGCTGTTGGGCCTTGGCGCGTCGGCGCCCGAGGGCTTCGTGCGGCTGAAGGACTGGACGGCCCGGCTGATGTTGCACCAGGAGCCCACGGGAGCGCTGCCGGAGGCGGGGAGGGTGCTGGCGCTCCTGGTGGGCCCCCCGCTCGGTGGCGCGCTGCTGGCATCCCTCGCGGTGTCCGTGGCCACGGTGGGCTTCGAGCTGAACGTGGAACACGTGATGCCGAAGTTCGAGCGTATCAGCCCGGCGGCGGGCCTGAAGAAGCTCTTCAGCGTGAAGCCGCTCATTGAACTGGGCAAGGCGCTGCTCGTGGCCGCGGTGGTGACGTGGATCGTCTGGAGCGCGGCCGTGGAGGCCGGACCGGACGTGCTCCGCACGGCCTGGCTGGAGGGGACGCTCGGGTTGGAGCACTGCGTGGGCCGGCTCGGGCCGCTCGCGCTCCGGCTCGCGTGGGTGCTCGTGGTGCTGGGCGTGGGGGACTACGCACTCGCGCGCCGACGGCACGTGAAGGAGCTGATGATGACGCGCGAGGAAGTGAAGCGCGAGCACAAGGAGAGCGAGGGCGATCCGCACCACAAGAGCCAGCGCAAGGCGCGGCACCGCCAGCTGGCCGCGGGAGGCGCGGCACGGGGGGTGCAGAAGGCGAGCGTCGTGGTCGTCAACCCCACGCACATCGCGGTCGCGCTCCGCTACGCCACGGAAGAGTGTGAGGCGCCCTACCTCGTCGCCAAGGGGCGCGAGGCGGACGCACTCGCGTTGAGACGCGAGGCCGAGCGGCTCGGAATTCCCGTGGTTCGGGACGTGCCGCTGGCCCGAGGCCTCATCCACTACGACGTCGGGGAGGAGATCCCCGAGGAGCTGTATCAGGCCGCCGCGGCGGTGCTCCGGGTCGCGCAGGAGTCGCAGGACGTGGACGACCATCCACGGAGGAAGACGTCATGAACAGGTTGGTGAAGATTCTCTTGAGGGCGCGCAAGTCCTCGGACGTGGTGCTCGCAGTGGCGATGGCCGCGGTGCTGGGTGCGCTCATCATCCCGTTGCCGCCCTGGCTGCTGGACCTGGGGTTGGCCATCAACCTGGCGGCGGCGGTGGCGCTGTTGGTGGCGGCGCTCTACGCGAAGGACGCACTGAAGGTGACGTCCTTCCCGACACTGCTGCTGTTCACCACGCTCTTCCGGCTCGCGCTCAACGTGTCGTCCACGCGGTTGGCGCTCGCCGAGGGACATGCGGGAGAGGTCATCCAGGCCTTTGGCGAGTTCGTGGTGCGAGGCGACTACGTCGTCGGCGCGGTCATTTTCGCCATCCTCACGCTCGTGCAGTTCCTCGTGGTGGCCAAGGGCGCCGAGCGCGTGGCCGAGGTCTCCGCGCGCTTCACCCTGGACGCGATGCCGGGCAAGCAGATGTCCATCGACGCGGACCTGCGGGCGGGAGCCATCGATCAGGCGCAGGCTCGCCGCCGTCGGCGTAACCTGGAGCGCGAGTCCCAGATGTTCGGTGCCATGGATGGCGCCATGAAGTTCGTGAAGGGAGACGTCATCGCCGGTCTGGTCATCGTCGCGGTGAACCTCCTGGGCGGCATCTGCATCGGCATCCTGCAGAACGGGATGACGATTGCCGAGGCGGCCTCCACCTACGCCCTCATCGCCATCGGCGACGGCCTGGTGTCGCAGATTCCCTCGCTGTGCATCGCGGTGGCGGCGGGCCTCGTCGTCACGCGTGTGGCCTCGGAGAAGGAGGACGATTCGCTCGGCGCGGAGATTGGCTCTCAGCTCTTTGGCGAGGCCAAGGCGCTCTGGGTGGTGGCCGCGCTCTGTGTGGCCCTCGCCGCGATGCCGGGGATGCCCCACCTGACGTTCCTCGGGCTGGGCGCGGCGTTGGGGGCGCTCGCTCATTCCCTGGCGCGCGTGAAGGCCGCCGCGGCGGAGGAGGATGCCGCCGAGGCCCAGGCCCAGGTCGAGGGCACGCCCGAAGCCGGAGCGGCTGCGCGAGGTGGGCCGGGTGCGCCTCCCGAGAGCACGGCGGCGCCGGTGGGAGTGGCTCCGTTGACGGTGGACCTCGCGCCGGACCTCACTCCGCTGGCACAAGAGCAGGGCGGTGCGTTCGTGCACCAGGTGCTCAACCGGGTACGGGATGAGGTCTTCTACGAGCTCGGAGTGCGAGTGCCCGGCATCCGGGTGCGCACCGAGGCCGCGTACCTCCCCGCGGGGAGCTACCGCATCCTGATCGACGAGGTCCCCGCCGGGATGGGACAGGTCCAGTCCGGGGCGCTCTACGCGCTGGCGCAGCCGGAGGAGCTGGCTTTCCTGGAGGTGAAGGCGGAGCCCGTGATGGACCCGTCCACCGGCAAGCCCATCAGCCGTGTGCCGGCCGAGGGGCGTGCGCGCCTGGAGCTGGCCCAGGTGCCGCTGCGGAGCGCCGGGGAGTTCATCGCCGAGCACCTGCGGAGCGTCATTCGTGCTCGCGCGGCGGGTTTCCTGGGCATCCAGGAGGTACAGGGGCTGCTGGACGGACTCGAGGCCCAGGCTCCCGCGCTGGTGAAGGAGGCGCTTCAGAAGGTCCCGCTGCCGCTGCTCACCGAGGTGCTGCGTAAGCTCGTGGAGGAGCAGGTGAGCATCCGGAACATGCGCGCCATCCTCGAGGCGCTGGTGGCCCCCACCACCGAGGGCGATGCCACGGCCCTGGCCGAGCGCTGCCGGCAGGCGCTGTACCGCTACCTCAGCCACAAGTTCGCCCCGTCCGGGCCGCTCTTCGCCTACCTGGTGGACCCGGACATCGAGGAGACGCTGCGCTCCGGTGGGCCGCGGGGGCCGGCGCCCTCGCCCGAGCGGGTGGCGGAAATCCTGGAGGGGGTGAAGCGCATCTCCACGGGAGGGCAGACGGTGCTGCTGACGGCGCCGGACGTCCGGCGGACCCTGCGCAAGCTGTGCGAGGGCTCCTTCCCGGACGTCGCGGTTCTCACTTACGGCGAGCTGGACATGAACCTGCAGATCCGCCCGCTGGGCCGCCTATCACCCGCGGCCCTGGGGCGATGAGCGGGGGCTAGTAGTTGGTGCCGCTGCCGCTCTTGGGGTCGAACGAGATGTCGGACTGAGGCGTCTGGGGCGCCGGCCGGTTCACCCGGTCGCGCAGCTCCTTGCCCGTGCGGAAGAGCAGGCCCCGCTTGGGCTTCACGGGGATGATCTGCCCCGTTTTCGGATTGCGGCCCTGGTAGCCCTGGTAGCTCTTCACGTGAAAGGCGCCGAGCCCGCGGATCTCGATGTTCTCCCCGCGGCACAGCGCATCCTTCATCGACTCGAAGATCGTCTCGACCGTGGCCTCGGCCTGTTTCTGCGTCATCCCCTTCTTGGCGACGAGGACGTTGATCAGATCGGACTTGAGCATCGCTCGCTCCCGCAAACCGCGTAACCCCTCGGAAACAGGGCGCGTGGCCCAGTGGTCGAATCCCGGAAACATAACAGATCGAATCCCGCGTGCAAGCCGCGAGGCGGGACAACTCCCCGGAAACGTTACGGATTTCCGCTTCCCGTCGCGGCCTCGGCCAGGACGGGGGCCACCGGCAGCTCCGCGAGCCCGGGGCGCACCAGGATGGCGAGGTCCAGCCACCGGGTCTGCCGCAGCACGTCCAGGCCCGCCCGGTCCGACTCGCGGAAGAAGGCGTCCAGGATTTCGAAGCCCGGGGCGCGCGGGCTGCTTCGGGTCCCGGGCTCGACGGGGTTGTAGACGCCGTGCACGGCGAGCGTCAGGTCGGCCAGGGTCAGCTCGGCCGGGGGACGGGCGGGCAGGAAGCCTCCCCGGCGATGTCGTTCGAGGAGCCTCGCCCGTTCCAGGTCGTCCATCACCTCGTGGACGAGCGACTCGGTGACCCGGAGGCGGCGCGCCAGCTCCCGGGGCAGGGGCGGCGTCCCGCCGTCGAGCCAGACCAGCGTGGTCTCCTGGGCCACCCGGGCGGCCACCAGCTCCCGGGCGCGCGGGTGGGCGCCGAAGGCCCAGAGCGAGTCGCGGAAGGTGGCGTGCTCCACCGCGTAGGAGAGGCGGGCTCCCACGAGGAAGATGAGCCAGTCCACGTACAGCCACGCGAGGAACATGGGCAGGGCGCCCAACGAGGCGTAGAGCGGGTTGTTGCGGAAGCTGTACGCGGCGGCTCCCGTGTACACGTGCCGCGCCACGCTCCAGGCCGCGCCCGCCACCAGTCCTCCCGCCAGCGCCGAGCGCAGGCGCAGGTGGGTGTTGGGCGTCACGTAGTAGAGCAGGGTGAGCCCGGCCGCCGCCGTGATGGGGGACAGGGCGCCGAACAGGAACTCGTAGAGGCCCAGCAGCGGGGAAGGGGTGCCTTCCAGGAGGGAGTGCACCACGCTCGTCCCGGTGAACGAGAGGGCCAGCATCAGCGGCCCCAGCACCAGCAGCCCCGCGTAGATGAGCGCGCGCACCAGCCACGGGCGGTGGTTCTTCACGCCCCAGATTTCGTTCAGCGAGACATCGATGTTCTGCAGCAGCGAGCCCGCTGAGAACAGCAGGCCGATGAAGCCCGCGCTCCCGATGGCCGTCGTGTGGCCCGGCTTCAGGAAGCGCTCGAGGAAGGCCGCTGACTCCTCGCGCACTCCGGGGGCGAGCACCGCGAAGATGATCTCCCGCAGGCGCTGCTGGAACGCCTGTTGGTGGTAGGCGCCCAGCAGGGCCAGCACCACCGTCAGCAGCGGAACCAGTGAGAAGACGCTGATGTAGGTGAGGGCCGCGGCCCGAAGGCGGATGTTCTCGCCCTGGAAGCCGCGCGCCAGGCTGCGCACCGCCAGCACCGTGTCCACCGCGAAGCGGCCCGTCCGGGTCCGCTCCAGCGGAGCCCAGGTACGCCGGGCCCACTGTAGGGCTCGGGCGCGCAGTCGCTGGAGGAAGAGGGGAGAGAAGGAGCGCATCCGGGGGGCGCCAAGGCTAGCCAATACCGGGGAGGCTCGGCCAGGGGGAGCGGGTGCCCGAGACCCACGGGGTTGCCCCCGGTGGGTCTGTCACCCTCCTCCCGTTCCTCTCAGGGCAGGAGAGGAGAGGCCGGCTCAGGAGTTGCCGCCGGACTCGGTGTTTCCGCCGTTGCCGCCGCCGGAGGACGCGGGAGGCGTGCTGCTGGCGGCCGGCTGCTCGCTCGCCGGTGCCTGCTGCTGACCCCGTCCCTCGCGCTGCTCGGGCCGACGCTGCTGCTCGCCCCGGTTGCGGTCACGGCCGCCGCCCCGGTCACCCCGGTCGCGGTCGCGGCCACCACCCCGGTCATTGCGCTCACCCCGGTCACGGTCGCCACTCCGCTCGCGGTCGCCGCCACTCCGCTCGCGGTCGCCGCTACCCCGCTCGCGGTCACGGCCGCCGCCCCGGTCACCCCGGTCGCGGTCGCGGCCACCACCCCGCTCACCGCGCTCACCCCGGTCACGGCCGCCGCCACCCTCGCGGAAGCCGCGCTCGCCACCGCCGCTCTCGGGCCGGCGCTGCATGGACAGCTCGCCATCTCCCGAGCCCGGCGACGAGGCCACCTTGTGGTCCCCGCCCTGCGCGCTGCGGCCGTAGATGTCGTACTGCTCGCGGTGGTAGTTCTGCTGCGCCTTCACCTGGATGGACTTGTTGTAGCGGTCCATCAGGTGCCGCAGCTCCTGGCGCTCCTCGCCCTGGAGCAGCCGCGCCACCTCGGCGTTGCAGTTGATGACCAGCGTGGGGTCCTTGTAGCCCGGCGCCTCGCGGCGGATCTCCCCGAAGATTTCGTAGGCCACCGTGGTCGCCGTCTTCACGAAGCCCTTGCCGTCGCAGTACGGGCAGTCCTCGTGGAGGATGCGGCCGATGGACTCGCGCACGCGCTTGCGCGTCATCTCCACCAGGCCCAGCTCGGAGATCTTCAGGACGTTCGTCTTGGCCTTGTCCCGGCCCAGCGCCTCCTGCAGCGACTTGAAGACCTTGTCGCGGTTCTGCGGCTTCTCCATGTCGATGAAGTCGCAGATGATGATGCCGCCGATGTTGCGCAGCCGCAGCTGGTAGACGATTTCCTTGGCCGCCTCGACGTTGATCTTGGTGATCGTCTCCTCGAGGCTCTTCTTGCCGACGTAGCGGCCCGAGTTGACGTCGATGGCGGTGAGCGCCTCGGCCTGGTCGATGATGAGGTAGCCGCCGCTCTTGAGCCACACCTTGCGCTGGGTAGCGCGCTGCAGCTCGTGCTCAATCCCGTACGCGTCGAAGATGGGCTCGTCCGACTCGTGCAGCACCACCCGGTCCTTGAGCGCCGGGTCCTGCGCGTTCACGAAGCCGAGGATGCGCTCGTACTCCTCGCGGTCATCCACGACGAGCTTCTCCACGTCGTGGGCGAACAGGTCGCGCGTGGCGCGCAGGATGAGGTCCAGGTCGGGGTGCAGCAGGCCGGGGCCACCGCGCTTCTCGTTGCGGCGCACCACCTGGTTCCACACCTCGATGAGGAAGCGGATGTCGCTCTCGAGCTTCTCCTGCGGCACGTTCTCGGCCACCGTGCGCACGATGAAGCCCGTCCCGGGCGGGCGCAGCCGGTCCACGATTTCGCGCAGCCGCTTGCGCTCCTTCTCGTTGGAGATGCGGCGGCTGATGCCCACGTGGTCCACCGTCGGCATGAACACCAGGTGCCGGCCGGGGATGGAGATGTGCGAGGTGAGGCGCGCGCCCTTGGTGCCGATGGGGTCCTTGGAGATCTGGACCACGACCTCCTGGCCCACCTTCAGCAGTTCCTCAATCTTGGCCGTCTTGCGCGGCTTGGACTTCTCCTCGTCCCGCTTGCGCGGCTGCTCGTCGCGCTGCTTGCCGCGGGCCTTGTCCTTGTCCTTGTCCTTGTCCTTGTCCCGGTCCTTCTCGCGCTCGCGGTCCTTCTGCTCGCGGCGGCCCTCGCGGGCCTCACGCGCGGCCTCGCGGTTCTCTCGTGGGGCGCGGCGCTCGCCGGCGGCCGTCTCGGGACGCGGCTGCTGCGCGGCGGCCTCGGCCGGAGCGGCGGGGGCCACGGGGGCCGGCTCGCTCGGAGCGGCGGGCGCCGGCTCGGGCGAGAGCGCCAGGGCCACCGAACCCTCGGTGGTGGGCATGACCGCAGCGGCTTCCGTAGACGGAGCCGCCTGGGCCGCCACGCTCAGGGGCTCGGACTCGAGCGGAGCCACCGGCATCACCGGGGTGGGATTCACCGCCTCGGTAGGTGCGGACACCGACACCGGCTCGGCCGCCACGGGAGCGGCGGCGGGCGCCTCGACGCGAGGCTCCGGCTGCGCCTCGGCGCGAGGCTCCGGCTGCGCCTCGGCGCGAGGCTCCGGTTGCGCCTCGGCGCGAGGCTCTGGCTGTGCCTCGGCGCGGGGCTCGGCGGCTTCCACCGGAGGGGCCGCCTCGGCGGCGGGGGCGGTGGCGTGCTCGCGGACCTCGGCCTCCACCTCGGCGCCCGCCTCGTGGGCGGCCTCGGCGGCCACGGCCTCGGACTCCTCGGGTACGTCCGGGGCGTCCTCGTCGTGCTCGCCCTCGGTCAGCTCGAACTGGGCGCGCGCGAAGTCCGGGTCGTAGACGACGTCGCTGACATAGAGGAAGGCCGCCTTCTCCAGGCCGATGTCGACAAAGGCCGCCTGCATGCCCGGGAGTACCCGGACAACGCGGCCCTTGTAGATGTTTCCGACGATCCCCTTGTCCTTCTTACGCTCGAGGTAGAACTCCGCGATGTGCCCACCTTCGACCAGGGCCACGCGGGTCTCCCGGCCCGCCGCGTTGATGACGAGGATGCTGCTCATTGACGAATCCTGGGCGCGCGCGCGGATGCGTGAGTTCCGGCGGACGGGAGGCGACGGCGTCTCCCGCTTCCGAGCGCGCTGCGAGGGGAGCGGCCGCCCCGTCTCTTCCACGCACACGGACGGAGGACGGCCCATGAGGCTGGGGGCCGGTTGTCTCCATGCGGGTGTGGGTCGAGGGGACCAGAGCCTGCTCCTCCGAGTTCATGACGCCCCGCGGCTGCCGGCACCCTGCCGGGCGGGGTCTGACTTCATCGAGCGTTCGAAGCCGCCCTGACGCTCGTACCGCCCGGCCTCTTCCTTCCACTCCCGGTCGGAGCCCATCCGCGGGCGCCTTGGGGGGGCGACAGAGTCCCGGTGCAGTCGGCGCGCCCTGGTATCCTGGGAACGCACCCGTCTCAAAAATCAAGAATCCATGGACCCCAAACGCCCCACTCCGAGTGGAACGTCCCAAGGCCCGAAAACAGCAAAAGGTTTTCACGCCTGATACGACCTGTAAAGGCGAGACATGGAAAATGTCGGCCGGCTGGCAGCCCGGGGGCCCCCTAGGCCTGGGCGGTGGGGGTCCGTTTCCGGCTCTCTGGCTTCTCCAGGCGGCCCCCCCTCGGGCGGCGGACCAGGCGCAGGCTCGTCCAGGTGCTGTCGATGAGGCAGATTTTGTTGTCCACCAGACCAATGTCCAGGGCGGCCTGACGGATGAAGTCCTCGGAGAGGGCCGTCTTGATTCCCTCCCCGCTGGGCCAGCACACCCAGATGCCGCCGGTCTGCGCCATGGCGCGCGAGAGGGCCGGCAGGCGCTGGACGAGCTCGTGCGCGTCCTGGGTGAAGAAGAGGATGACGTCCAGGCCCGTCTGGGCGGTGATGAGGAACTCCACCCCGTCCGGCAGGGGGTTGAGCTTCTGGACGAAGCCCCGGGGTGGGTTGATGACCGAGACCTTGCTGCCCGCCTTGATGCCCAACATGGCTGGCAGCGAAGCCAGCGCGTAGGGGGTCATGAGCTGCGCTCCACGGTGAAGGTGCTGAACTCCCCACGCGCCTCGGAATCGGCGCGCTCCACATCCGTTACCCGGGCCTGGGTGGGGCCCCGGTGGCACCAGGTGACGAAGGCCTCCAGGGCCTCCGGCGCTCCCTCGGTCACGGCCTCGACCGAGCCGTCCGAGAGGTTACGTATCCAGCCCGTCAGGCCGAGACGCAGGGCCTCGGTGCGGGCGCTCTCCCTATAGAACACCCCTTGCACCTTGCCTCGAATCCGGAGGCTTGCTCGCCGCCTGTCCATGGTGCCGGCCCTTCTACCCTCTGGCGTCGTTCTGAAGAAGCTGCAGGAACGCCTGCTCGTCCAGGATTCTTACCCCGAGTTCCTGGGCCTTCTTCAGCTTGGTGCCGGCGTCGTCGCCCGCCACCACCATGTCCGTCTTGCGAGAGACACTTCCCGACACCTTGCCACCCCGGCGCTCAATCTCCTCCTTGGCCTGGTCGCGGCTCATCCCGCTCAGGCCGCCGGTGAGCACCACCGTCTTGCCCGCGAAGAGGCCCGTCTTGACGACGCGCGGGGCGGCCGGGGTGACCCCCGCGGCGAGCAGCGCGTCGATGGCGTCGCGGTTCTGCGGCTCGCGGAAGAAGGCGTGGATGACCTGGGCCATGGTGGTCCCCACATCCTTCACGCGGGTGATGTCCTCGAGGGGGGCCTCGTAGAGCTGGCGCACGTCCGGGAAGGACTCGGCGAGCGTCTTGGCGGTGGCCTCGCCCACGTGGCGGATGCCGAGCGCGTAGAGGAAGCGGGGCTGCGTCGTCTGCTTGGAGCGCTCGATGTTGGCCAGCAGGTTGTCGGCGCTCTTCTCGCCCATGCGCTCGAGCTCCAGCAGCTTGCCCCGGGTGAGGTGGTAGAGGTCCGCGAACGTCTTCACCAGCCCCAGCTCCACCAGCTGCCCGGCGAGCTTCTCGCCCAGGCCGTCGATGTCCATGGCGGTGCGCGAGGCGAAGTGGCGCACCTTCTCCACCATCTGCGCGGGGCAGGTGGCGCCGGTGCAGCGGATGATGGCGCCCTCGTCGTCCTTCACCGCCGCCGCGTGGCAGACGGGGCACTCGGTGGGGAACATGAAGGGCTGGGCGCCCTCGGGCCGCTTGGACTCCACCACCTTCACGATTTCAGGGATGACGTCTCCGGCGCGGCGGATGAAGACGGTGTCGCCCTTGCGCACGTCCTTGCGGCGCAGCTCGTCCTCGTTGTGCAGCGTGGCGCGGCTCACCGTGACGCCGCCCACCTTCACGGGCTTGAGGTGCGCCACCGGCGTGAGCGCCCCCGTGCGGCCCACATACACCTGGATGTCCTCCACGAGGGTCGACTCCTCCTCGGGCGGGAACTTGTAGGCCACCGCCCAGCGCGGGCTCTTGGACACCTGGCCCAGCCGCTGGCGCAGGTCCTCCGAGTCCACCTTCACCACCATGCCGTCCACCTCGAAGGGCAGGGCGTGGCGGCCTTCCTGGGACTTGCGGTACTGCTCGCGCACCCCCTCCGCGCTCTCCACCCGCACGTACCGGTTCACCGGCAGCCCGAGCGACTTGAGGTACTCGAGCTTCTCCGCGTGCGAGCGGAAGGCGGGCACGCCCTCGCCCGGCACGCACTCGTACAGGTAGAGCGACAGCGGGCGCGAGGCGGTGATGCGCGGGTCCAACTGCCGCAGGCTGCCGGCCGCGGCGTTGCGCGGGTTGGCGAAGAGCGGCTCGCCCTCCTCCTCGCGCTTGTCGTTGAGCTTCTTGAAGTCCTTCTTGGAGATGAAGACCTCGCCGCGCACGTCGATGGCCCCGGGCACCCGCACCCCGTCCTGCGGCAGCAGCTCCATGGGCAGGCTGCGGATGGTGCGCAGGTTGCCGCTCACGTCCTCGCCCTCCGTGCCGTCGCCCCGGGTGGCGCCCCGCACGAAGCGCCCCTGCTCGTAGCGCAGGGTGATGGCCAGGCCGTCGAGCTTCGGCTCGCACACGTAGGCGACCTGCGAAAGGCCCGTCTGGCGGCGGATCCGCTCGTCGAACTCGGAAAGCTCCTCGTCGTTGAAGGCGTTGGCCAACGAGAGCATCGGCACGCGGTGGACCACTTTCTCGAACTTCTCGGCCGCGGCCCCGCCCACCCGCTGGGTCGGCGAGTCCACACTGACGAGCTCCGGGTTGCGGGCCTCCAGCTCCTGCAGCTCCTTCATCAGCCGGTCGTACTCGGCGTCACTGACCTCCGGCGAGTCGAGCACGTAGTAGCGGTAGTTGTGGTGGGCCAGCTCCTTGCGGAGCTGCTCGACTCGGGTGGCATCAGCGGTCTTCGAGGAGTTCACGGATGAGGACTCGGCGGCTGGACTGAAAAACGCGGGGTATCGGCTGCCTGGCTGGGCAGGAAGCGAGGATGCCTTGACAGCTCCGGAGGTGGTCAATAACCTCTTGCGGCGGCTCATGAGGGTTGTTGTCCCACCTTCAAGCGCCTTCTCTTCCCAGCACTAGGTTCCACCACCCGCGAGGTCCCGGCAAGAAGGGATCCCGGGTGCCTGCCTGAGGGTGTTTCGCGTTCCGCGTACCCCACGGACGACTTCCACGACATTCCCGAGCGCGCCCCCCAGGCGCCCGCCAGCACCAAGCCCCCCATCATGGCCAAAGCCCGTTCCCCCAAAGAGAAGATCCCGGACACCGTCGAAGTCGTCGAGGAGGAGAAGCCCAAGCGCCGCACGGCGCGGGCCAAGACGGCCGACCGGGACGACACCGAGAAGCCGGCCCGCCGCCGCGCGGCCCCGGCCCGTCGCGAAGAGGACACCGAGGCCGAGGCCGAGACGCCCGCCGTCCCCGAGACGCCGCGCCCGGTGCTCACGCCCATGCCCTCCCACCCCGTGCGGGACGAGGAGTACCAGGAGGTCCGCGCCCACGCCGTGCACGAGGAGGAGCCCGCCGTGCAGCCCGCGGCCCCCGAGCCCGTCGAGGCGCCCGTCCTCACCGAGGTGACGCGCGATGGCGCCCCCATGCAGGTCATCAAGCTCAATGACCTGAAGCGGATGAAGATCACCGACCTGGCGAAGATGGCCCACGACTTCGGCGTCGAGGGCTACCAGGGCCTGAAGAAGCAGGACCTCATCTTCTCGCTGCTGTCGGGCATCGCGGACAAGCGTTTCGAGGTGCACGCCGAGGGCGTGATGGAGCTGCTCAGCGACGGCTTCGGCTTCCTGCGCAGCTCGGACAGCGACTACCAGCCCAGCCCGGACGACATCTACGTGTCGCCCTCCCAGGTGCGCCGCTTCAACCTGCGCCCCGGCGACACGGTGACGGGCCCCATCCGCCAGCCCCGCGAGGGCGAGCGCTTCTTCGCGCTGCAGAAGGTGGACAAGGTCAACTTCACCGACCCGCTGTCCGAGGCGGCGCGCGAGCGCATCCTCTTCGACAACCTCACGCCGCTCTACCCCACGCGCAAGCTGAAGCTGGAGCACGAGGGGTCGGAGATGACGACGCGCATCATCGACATGTTCTGCCCCATCGGCCTGGGCCAGCGCTGCCTGATTGTCGCGCCCCCCAAGGCCGGTAAGACGGTGCTGCTGCAGAACATCGCGCACGCCATCTCCAAGAACCACCCGGACGTCTACCTCATCGTGCTGCTCGTGGACGAGCGCCCCGAGGAAGTCACCGACATGGAGCGCAACGTGCGCGGCGAGGTGGTGAGCTCCACCTTCGACGAGCCGGCCACGCGTCACGTGCAGGTGGCGGAGATGGTCATCGACAAGGCCAAGCGCCTCGTCGAGCAGAAGTACGACGTGTGCATCCTCCTGGACTCCATCACCCGTCTGGCACGCGCCTACAACACGGTGGTGCCGGCCTCGGGGAAAATCCTCTCCGGCGGCGTGGACGCCAACGCGCTGCACAAGCCCAAGCGCTTCTTCGGCGCCGCGCGCAACATCGAGGAGGGCGGCAGCCTCACCATCATCGGCACCGCGCTCATCGACACCGGCAGCCGCATGGACGAGGTCATCTTCGAGGAGTTCAAGGGCACCGGTAACTCGGAAATCGTCCTGGACCGCAAGCTGATGGAGAAGCGCATCTTCCCGACGCTCGACATCAACAAGTCCGGTACGCGCAAGGAGGAACTGCTGCTCTCCCAGTCGGACCTCATCCGGATTACCGCGCTACGTCAGGTGCTGCACCCGTTCACGCCGATCGACGCGATGGAATTTGTGCTCAAGCACATGCGTCCGACCGCGACGAACGCCGAATTCCTCGGCTCGATGAACCGGTAGCACCGGTAGGGAGTCGGCACATGCGCCGCACCCGTTCTGTTTCAATCACCGTCCTCGCCCTGGGGGCGGTGCTCGGAATGGCCGCCGGGTGCGGCCCGGTCGAGTCGAACTTCACCGAGAACCCGGCACCGCTGTCCAACCGCATCTGCTACACGGACGCGGATTGCACGGGCAACGCATGCTGCGGCCTGGGCACCAACCCCACCCACGTGCAGGACGGGCCCAACTGCTCCAACGTGCGCTGCACCAATGACTGCCCGGTGAATGGGCTCGACTGCGGACGCTGCCTCGTCATCTGCCGCGACTCGCGCTGCGAGGCCGCCTGCACGAATTGAGGGGCGCGACTCCTCCCGGGTCAGCCGGTATGTTCCGCCGGGCATGAGCCTTTCCGAGCAGGCCAGGACTCGCGCCGCCCTGGTGGGCACCGCGCTCGTGGTGCCCCTCCTCTTCTTCCACCGGGCGGCGTTCTCGGAGGAGATCTTCATCTCGCGCGACATCCTCCGGGTCTACTACCCGTTGAGGAAGTACTGGGTGGAGCGCGTCTCCCAGCTCCAGTTCCCGGACTGGTACCCCTATGACGGGTTGGGGCAACCCTACGCGGGCATGCCCATCTCCGGCACGTTCCACCCGGCCAACCTGCTCTACCTGCTGCTGCCGCTCGGCACGGCGCTCAAGGCCGTCACCCTGCTGTCCTACGTGGCCGCGCTGGGCGGCACGTACCTCTTCGCCCGGTCGTGGAACCTGGGACGGGGCCCCGCGCTGCTCTCGGGGCTCTCCTACGCGCTGTGTGGCTACATGGTGGGCATCAGCAACAACCTGCTCTACCTCATGGCCGCCGCCACCTTCCCGTGGGCCCTCTGGGGCGCCGAGCGCTTCCTGCGCCAGCCCTCTCCGGGCCGGGCCGCCGCCGCCGCCCTCCCGCTGTGCCTCGTGCTCCTCGGGGGAGATCCGCAGAGCTTCGCGGTGTGCAACGGCCTCCTCCTCGTGCTCGCGTTGCCGCGGCCGGGGCAGGGGAGGGGCGCCCGGGCCCTGCCGTGGGCCGCGCTGCTCATCGTGCTCGGCGCGCTGCTGTCCGCGGTGCAGATCGTTCCCACGCTTCACGTGCTCGGCCAGGCGCACCCGTCCGCTGGTACCCTCGACGTCGCCACCCGCTTCTCCTTCCATCCGCTGCGGCTGGGGGAGCTGGTGCTCGGGCCCCTCTTCGTCGACCCCGAGGTGGGCGCGGTGAGCTCGCCCGGGCTGGCGGACCAGGTGCTCGACTCCGGCATGGGCACGCTCTGGGTGGACTCGGTGCACCTGGGGGCCACGGCCTGCCTGCTGCTGCTCGGCGCTCTCTGGGCGCACCGTCGCCAGCCCCGGGTGTGGTGGGTGGCGGGGCTCGCGCTCTTCTTCCTGCTCCTGTCCATGGGCCGCTCCCTGCCGCTGTATGGGTGGCTCTACCGGTGGCTCCCCCTCTGGGGCTCCTTCCGCTACCCGGAGAAGTTGCTGCCCTATTTCCTCTTCCCGTGCGCGCTCGGTGCGGGCGCCGGACTGGAGGCCCTCGAGCGCGAGCCTTCCCTCCGGCGGCGGCTCGGTCTGGCCGGGCTCGGGCTCGCGGCGCTCTGCGGAGGGCTGGCGCTGGCGGAAGGGTGGGGCGGGCTGTTCTCGCGCGGCGTGGTGGGCTCGCGCTGGGCGACGCCGGACCCCGCCGTGCTGGAGCTCATCCACGGCAACGTCGTCCGCATGTCCCTGCTGACGGCCGGCGCCTTCCTCCTCTCCAGCCTCGTGCTGCTGGGGGTGGAGCGCTCCGGCCCGCGCGTGGGCCTGCTCGCCGCCATGCAGCTCGGCGTCCTCTACCTGTCCAATCAGGACACGTACCACGTCACCTACCCGGACGTGCTGGAGCAGACCCCTGGTCTCGTGGAGCAGCTCCACCAGCACGCGCCGGACACGGGCGCCGGACGGGCCCGCACCGTGAACGGGGTGCGCCACATCTCCCCGCCCGAGATTCCCGGGCTGGGCCCCATGGACGTCGCGTCGCTCTACCTCTCCGCGGCGCTCGAGCCGGACATCCCCGCGCTCTGGAACCTGGAGAGCGCCACGCCCTACCTGCCCGCCGCCTCCCAGCGGTACGCGGACCTGTACACGTCCCTCCCGTTCGACACGTGGTGGAACCACTTCGCCGGCCTGTTCGACGTGCGCTACCTCACCGTGGACGGGCGCACGTTCCAGCAGATGGGCGCCCCGCGGGAGCAGGTCGTCTCCGTGGATCGCTCCATGGGCCTGGTGCTGCTCCAGCATCCCATGGCCCTTCCCCGCGCCTACCTGGCCCCGCCCGTGTGCGTCCCCGATGCGCGCTCGGCGCGGGCGCACCTCCTCTCCGCGTCCTTCCAGCCCGGCCGGGAGGCGGTCATCGAGTGCGCCGGCCTCGAGGACCCACCGCTCCCCGCGTCCGGCGAGCCCGGGCAGGTGGCCTTCCTGCGCTACGAGCCGGAGCACGTGGAGCTCGACGTGAAGGCCCCCGGCCCCGAGGTGCTCGTGCTCAACGACGCCTGGTACTCCGGATGGAGCGCCACGCTGGATGGGGAGCCGGTTCCCGTCCTCCCGGCCAACGTCGCGGTGCGCGGCGTGCGAGTCCCCGCCGGTGCGCACCGGGTGGTGTTCTCCTACCGCACTCCCGGCCGTTTCGCCGGGGTGGCCGTGTCACTGGGCACGCTGGTGCTGCTCGTCCTCGCGACGCTCGGGTTGCGCCGCACTAGCGCGATGTACCCGTAGGGCTCGTGCGCCGCCACGCCGATGAAGTCTTTGGAGGCCAATCCCATCAGGGCACCCGAGTAGGTTCCCTTCATGAGCCCGGTCACGAGGTTGTGAAGGTGATCATCAGCCCGAGGCTCAGGCCGACATCGAGGGGGTGAGCGAGGGCGTTATCGATCAGCCCCTTGTTCGCCCGTTTCTCGAGCCGGGCTTTGACGTTGTCCTTCGACTCCGTCACGTCCCGATACTTCCACCCCTTGGAGACCGTGTAGTACAGGTCGCGGACCTCGTCGGGCGCATACAGGAGCAGGCCCATCCGCGTGCCCGAGAAGCCGCGGTTCAAACGAGCCGGTTCGTTGCCGAGCAGCGGCATGGGGGTCTCCGCGAGGTGATGGATGTGCCGTCGCCGCTTGAGACCCGTGAACGGGCTCTTTCGGGCAACGGCTCCTTTCGGAGGCTTGAATTCCCGGGGCGCGAGCCTCGGCGGGGAAGCCTACTGGGGCCGCACCTGGAACGTGTAGGGCCCGGCCGGACGACTCTCCCCGTTGGAGTGGGTCTTGATCTCCAGGAAGTGGGTGCCGCTCAGCGTGGGCGTGAAGGAGTTGGCGCTTCTCGGCACCACCGTCCCATCCGGAGCCCGGATCGTGGCCACGAAGAGGAAGAGGTTGTCGAGGCCTTGGAGCGAGTACGGCTGTCCCGCGGTGAGCGACAGGGCGAAGACGTCCGTGTCCGCCATGTGCTCGAGCGTCCCACTGACCGCAGTGCCGACCTCCACCGGAGTGGCGTGGGCCGCGTCGTCCCCATGGTCGTCCGTGCCCAGCTCCTCGAGCTTCACGGTGTAGCCGGAGAGGTCGCCCTGGACGAGCAGGGTGACCGTCTCCGTCTGGAAGGCATCGAGCTCATAGCGACTTTCAAAGTAGGTGAGGCGGGTGAAGACGGTGGCGACCGTGCCGCTCGGCGAGCCCACCGAGAGCGTGCAGGACGAACAGCTGACGCGGTAGTAGGTGCCCGCGGTGGCCGCGAAGGAGAAGCTGTCCACGTCTCCCGGATGACCCCAGGCGGTGATGCTGCTGCCCACGGAGAGGGGGGTGGCGGTGTCCACGGTGTCCCCGTAGTCGTCCGCGCCCTTGTCCTCGAGCTGGAGCGTGTAGCCGCCCGGGGTGGTGGATGTCGTCGAGGTCTCCAGGAAGTACGTCCCCTCGCGCGTGAGCTTGCCGGCCCAGGTGGACGCGGGGGGGCTCAGCGGGGTGCCCGAGGCGTCCTTCAGCTGCAGGACGCAGTTGGTACCGCAGAGGGCCGAATAGACGTGGTCCGCCTGCACGCTAAAGGAGAAGACATCCTTGTCGCTCCGCGTCTCGTGCCGGGCGGAGAGCATCACCGAGGGCGAGAGCGTGAGGGGCGTGGCCCCGGCGAGCGTATCCGCGTGGTCCTCCGGGCCGAGATCCTCGAGCTGGCAGTGATAGGCGAAGCGCAGTACCTCCGAGGACACCGTGACGAAGTAGCTCCCCGGGGTGGAGACCTTCCCAATGACCCAGGTGGGTTTCCCGGCCGCGAGGAGCGCCGTGTCGAGGGTGTCTCCCGCGTCGTTCTCGAAGCGGAGGTTCCATCCTGGCGAGGTCGTCGAGGCGGCATCACAGCCGAAGCGCCAGACGTGCTCCGCCTCGCTGGCGGTGAAGGAGAAGACGTCCTGGTCGATGGGGGACTCGACGAGGCCCGTGACCGTCCCGGTGCCGGGGACCGGGGTGGCGTCCACCCGGGAGTCGCCCTGCGCGTCGGCGCCGAGGTCCTCGAGCTGGTAGCGCCAGACGCTCGCGCGCGAGGCCTGGGTGAGCACGCTGTAGTAGGTGCCGGTGAGGGGTGCCTTGAACTGCTGGAGGTGCGGCTGCGACGGGCTGGACTCGAGCCGCACGCGCGCGCCCGAGGCATCCTGGAGGGACTCGAGGCAGGCACTGCCCGTCCCGTCCACCCCCAGCGCGCACGCGACGCGGTAGTAGTGGCCCGCGAGGAGCGGGGCGGAGAGCACGTCGATGTCGGACGTGTGCTCGAAATATCCCAGGCGGGGCATCCAGGAGGGGGTGATGGGGGTGGCCGTGGCGGGCGTGTCGCCGTGGTCATCCGCGCGCCCCTCCAGCGTACAGGTGTAGGGGAGGGAGGTGTCGGCGTTGATGCCCCTGGTCTCCTCGGCCACCGAGAAGAAGAGCCGGCCCGGGGTGCTCACCAGGAGCGAGACGGAGGGGTCGGGCTGGGGGATGTACTGCTCCGAATGCGCGAGCAGCTTTCCCTGCTCGCTCCAGAGGCCCAGCTCCCAGCGGTCGATGCCCATCGGGAGGTGGCAGGTGAGCGCGTAGGAGAGACCCGCCTGCGCCTCGAGGAAGAAGAGGTCCTCATCCCCCGGGAATTCGAAATGGCCGGTGAAGGTCACCGTGGGCGAGGGCTCGAGCCGCGTGGCCATCCGCGGCGCGTTGCCGTGGTCGTCGGGCCCGAGGGCCTCGAACTGCCAGTAATAGAATCCCGCATCGTCGGCGTCATGTCCGGACAGGGAAGCCTCGATGAAGAACGGCTCCCCCTGGGGGCTTTGAAGGAGGAGGGACACGGGTGCGGCGGACTGGCTCGTCTCGGTCAGCAGGTGGCCCTGGGAGTCCCAGGACCGCAGGGTGCAGCCCTCGAACCTTCCCGGGTAGCAGCTGAAGCGGTAGGCGTGCCCCGCCACGGCGTTCAAGGAGAACCACTCCGCGTTCGAGTCGCCAGAGAGCGCGAAGTCGGTGGAGTCCGTGGGTTCCGAGAGCTGGAGCGGGTCGCGAGGGGGGAACTGCCCGGTCGCGGGGTCGTCGTCCGGAGGCGTTCCGGGCACGGGCGGGCATCGCGACTGACCTGGGGAGGAGGCGCAGTCTTCTCCGGGCTGGCAGGCCGGCAGCAGGCCCAGGCCAAGGCCCAGCGGCACGAGCATCCACACTCGTCGAAAATGGACGTGCATAGGAAGTGGGCTCCCCCTCGAAGCATCGTGGTGGGAGGTAGAATACACGCGTGGGGGGTGCCCGTGATGACCCCGGGTTGGAGTAGGCTGCGGGCATCCACTTCCCAGCCATGACCCCGCGCACCTTGCTGCTGCTCGTGCTGTTCGCTCCCGTGGCCGCCTGGGCGGAGTTGCCGGGCTTGCAACTCTACGAGAGCGGCGAGTACGAGGCGGCCGTGAAGTCCTTCGAGGCGGTGCTGCGCGAGCCTCGCAGCACCCGGGAGGAGCAGGGGCTGGCGCGCGTGTACCTGGCGGCCTCGCTGCATGCGCTCGGGCAGGTGGGGGCGGTGAGGCAGCAGCTCGAGGCGCTCGCGCGTGAGCAGCCCGAGCTGCGTCTGGACCCGGCGCGCTTCCTCCCGGAGCTGGTGGCGTTGGCGGATGCCATCCGCGAGCGGGTGGAGTCGGAGCAGCGGTATGCGGAGGCCGAGGCGGAGCGCGAGCGCAGGGCCCGGGAGGAGGCCGCGCTCCTGCGCTCGCTGGACAAGGGGCTCCCCTCCCGTCTGCGTCCGGAGGCGCTTGGCATCGTCGATGCGACGGGAAACGTCTTGATGGGGACCGGCGTGACCTATGGCCGGGGACCCTGGGAGGCCAGCGCGCGGGCCTGGTTCAGCGGCGCTCCCGTCTTCCATCTCCAGGGCGGGTGGTTGCTGGGCAGCGGTGTCTTTCATCCCTACCTGGGCCTGCGGGGCCTGATCGCTCCGGGCAGACAGGGGTATGGGGGGGGCGGCGTGGTGGGTGCGCGCTACTCCCTGCCGGCCGGTTTCGTGGCGATGCTGGACGTGAGCGCCGAGTACTTCATCGTCAACGACGGGACCCATGAGCCGTTGGCGTTCACCGCGCTGGCGGGCCTCGGCTTCGACGTGCGTCTGCCCTGACGTGCCTCGGAGGGAAGCTGTGAACCGCGTCATAGGCACGGCCCGACGCGCTCCAGGTACGATTCGACCATGACCTTCGCGAGGTGTTCCTGCGTGCGTCGGCTGAGCTTGCTGCTGTGCCTCCTGCTGGCCTGCACTCCATCCGCGGAGCGTCCTCGGGACCCGGGCAGCGCGCCCCAGGGCCCTGGCCCGTCGCGGGGTTCCGTGCGTGCGGCCGCGCTCCAGGGCGAGGGGCGCGCGGGCTGGATACCGGCGAAGCCGTCGACCGTCGCTCGCGGAGGCCAGGTCGCCACCCAGCTGTCCGATGGCAGGTTCCTCGTCACGGGTGGGGCCAACGACACGGGTCCCGTGAACGCGGTGGAGCTGTACGAGCCGCTCACGGGAGCGTGGAAGGCCATTGGCCCGATGGCGCAGGCCCGCACCCAGCACACCGCCACCCGGTTGTCCGCCGGGGACGTCCTCGTCGTGGGGGGGATGGGCGGGACGGGTCCCCTCGCTTCCGTGCAGCTCTACCAGGCCAGCACCTCCTCCTGGCGTGTTCCCTCCAGCCCCATGATCCAGGCCCGCAGCGGCCACACCGCCACCTGGGTGCCGGGGGACGACAGCGTCCTCGTGGTCGGCGGTTCGGGCCCCAGTGGTCCCCTGGCGTCGGTCGAGTCGTGCAGCTCGCGCTACCCCTCCTCCTACGTGTGGAAGAACATGGCGCCCCTGGCCCAGGCCCGCACCCACCACACCGCTACGTCCCTGCCCGGCGGCAGGATCCTCGTCGTCGGTGGACTTGGAAGTGACGGCAGTGCCCTGGCGACGGCGGAGCTGTATGACCCGGCCACGAACACCTGGGCCACCACCGGTGCGCTGGCGCAGGCCCGCTCGGGCCATACCGCGACCCTGTGGCCCGACGGCAGGGTGCTCGTCATCGGTGGACTTGGAAGCGACGGCGGTGCCCTGGCGACGGCCGAGCTGTATGACCCGACCTACGGCACCTGGGCCAACACCGGCTCGCTGGCGCAGGCGCGCACGGGCCATACCGAGGCCGTGCTGCCGGGCAACCTGCTCCTCGTCGCGGGCGGGCTGGGGAGCGACGGCGAGCCCCTCGCGACGGCGGAACTGTATGACCTGGCCACGGGCACCTGGGCCTCCACCGGCCCGCTGATCCAGGCCCGTTCGGGCCACCTCTCCCTTCCCCTGCCCAGTGGCAAGGTGCTCGTCTCGGGGGGGCGCGGTGCCGGTGGCGGCGCGCTCTCCACGTCGGAGTCGTACGACCTGGATGCGAGCTTCTGGGCGCCCACCGGCTCGCTGGCGCGAAGCCGCTACGGCCACACCACCACCCTGCTGTCGGATGGCCGGGTGCTCGTCGTGGGTGGGGGCGACAGGAATGGAGTCTTCACCTCCGCCGAGCTCTATGATCCGCACCGTGGCACCTGGACCCCGACCGGCTCCCTGCTCCAGGCCCGGAGCGGCCACACCGCGACCCTGCTGACGGATGGCCGGGTGCTCGTCGTGGGTGGGGGCGACGGGAACAGAAACCTCCTCAACTCCGCCGAGCTCTACGATCCGCTCCTCGCTACCTGGACCGCGGCCCACGCGCTGACGCTGGCTCGCGCTGGACACACCGCGACCCTGCTGCGCGACGGCATGGTGCTCGTCGTGGATGGCTCCCCGTCCTCGTCGGTCTACGCCTCGGCGGAGCTGTACGACCCGGGCCTCGACGTCTGGTATGACGCCGGCACGCTGGCGCAGCGCCGCTCCTCCCACACCGCGACCCTGCTGCCCGACGGCAAGGTGCTCGTCGTGGGGGGAAGATACGCGAGCGACACGAGCTCCCTGGCCGAGCTGTATGATCCGAGCCGCAACACCTGGTCCCTCACCGAGGCACCGGCCCGGGTTCGCGTCGGCCACACCGCGACCTTGCTGCCCGACGGCAGGGTGCTCGTGGCGGGTGGGGTAGGGAACAGCTCCGGCGCCCTCTCCACGGCGGAGTTGTACGACCCGGCTCTCGGCACGTGGAGCCCCGCGGGTTCAATGGCCCAGGGCCGCTGGGGGCACCTCGCGACCCTGCTGCCGGACGGCAAGGTGCTCGTCGTGGGCGGCACCTCGGCCATGGGCAGTCTGGTCTCGGCGGAGCTGTATGATCCGGCCACCCACTTCTGGAGCTCCACCGGTTCGCTGACCCGGCTCCATGGCGGCGGTAGCGCCACCTTGTTGCACAACGGCAAGGTGCTCGTCGTGGGCTGGGTCTCCGCCTTCTCCTCCACCTCCGATGAGCCGGCCGGTGCGGAGCTGTACAACCCGGTCGGCGCCACTTCCTGGAGCTTCACCGGCTCCCTGACCCAGGCCAGCAGCGGGTACTCGGCGACCTTGCTGCCGGACGGCAAGGTGCTCGTCGTGGGTGGATATGCCGAGGCCTATGATCCGGCCAGCGGCACCTGGAGCCGCGTTGGCTTGCCCACTCAGTCGCTGTCTTCGTTCACCGCGACCCTGCTGCCCACGGGCAAGGTCCTGTTGGTGGGAGAGGGCGATGACTTCGAGAGCCACAAGCTCGTCGGCCTCGCGCAGCTGTACGACCCGGTCAAGGCGGCCTGGGCTCCCACGGGCGCGCCGACCCGGGTACTGGGTTCGCACTCCGCCACCTTGCTGTCCAATGGGCAGGTGCTCATCCTGAACGGACAGGACGGAGAGGTGTACGACCCGGCCACGGGCACCTGGACGGGCATCCGCTCGATGCCCCAGTCGCGCGTCTCGTTCACCGCGACCCTGCTGCCCACGGGCAAGGTGCTCGTCGCGGGGGGAGGCAGCGGCAGCGGCTTGTACGCCGCAGAGGTGTACGACCCGGCGACCGACACCTGGGAGACCACCGGCCTGATGCATCCCCGGTACGCGCACACGGCGACCCTGCTGCCCAACGGACAGGTGCTCGTCGGGGGGGGGCTCGGAAGCTCGGGGTCCGTACTCGCCACGGCGGAGCTGTACGATCCGGTCACGGGGAACTGGAGCGCCACGGGCTCGCTGAACGACGGCCGCAAACAGCACACGGCGACCCTGCTGCCAGATGGCCAGGTGCTCGTCACCGGCGGAGTCGGCGCCTCGAATGTCATCACGGGGAGCGCCGAACTCTATGACCCGGCCCTGGGCACCTGGTCTCCTACCCACTCCCTGAACCAGGTCCGCTCCCAGCACACGGCGACCCCGCTGACCGATGGCAGGGTGCTCGTCGTGGGGGGATACGCCGTCTCCACTTCCCTGGTTTCCGCCGAGCTGTACGAGGGCCCAGGGTCAGGTGGAGCAGGGCGTCCGTCCATTACCGGGGTCCTCCCCGCCACGCCCTTGAAGGCCGGCGCCACGCTCGAGGTGAGGGGCCTGCGCCTGTGGGGGCTGTCCGAGGGCAGTGGCGGAGGCCAGGCCGCGTCCTCCGCCGCGAACCTTCCCCTGCTGTCCCTGCGCTCGGTCGAGGGCAGCCAGTGGGTGGCGCTGTCCGGGCGCGACTTCTCGGACACCTCCGCCACCGCCACCCTGCCGCTGCTGCCCAACGGGTACTACGTGCTGAGCATCACCACCGGCGGCCTGAGGACCGGCTGGATGATCCTCATCCGGGACACCACGGCTCCGCAGACGCGGATCACCGCCGCTCCGGCCACGGTGACCCGCTCCACCACCGCCTTCTTCTCCATTTCCTCCAGTGAGCCGGGCTCCTCGTTCAGTTGCGGCCTCGATGGCGCCCCGCTCTCCACCTGCTCCGAACTGGTCTCGTACGCCGCCTTGCGCGATGGGCCCCACTCCTTCCGCGTGCGCGCTCGCAACCGCGTCGGGAACGTGGACCCCTCTCCCGCGGAGCACTCCTGGACGGTGGACACCGTGGTTCCCCAGGCCCCCGAGTTCCTGTCTCCGGCTCCGGGTGCCAGGCTCAGCACGCTCGTGCCCACCCTCTCCGGCAAGGCCGAGCCCGGCAGCACGGTCACGCTGTTCCTCGATGGCAGCTTCGCCGCCACGACCACCGTGGGCACGGAGGGCTCCTGGAGCGTGGCGTCCCCGTTCCGGCTCGAGCCGGGCAAGCACCACGCCTCGGGCGTGGTGACGGACGCCGCCGACAACACCAGCACCGCCTCGCCCGAGGTCGCCTTCACCACCTCCAGGCCCAGCTACTACAGCTGCGCGGCGGCCTCGCCGGACGCGGGATGCGCGCCCTGGGCGCTGCTGCTGCTCGGGTGGGGGGTGAGACGGGCCGGACACACGGGCCGCCGGACGTCCGCGTGAAGGCACGGGCCGCCACGGGCCGCACCGCACCGCGTCAGCTACTTCGGCGGCTCGAGCTGCACCTGCACCTCGCCGAGCCGGGGCTGGGCCTTGAGGCGCGCGTAGTCGAAGCAGGCCACCACGATGGAGGCCACCGGCACCGCGAAGAGCGCTCCCACCAGCCCGAACATCTTCTCCCCGGCGATCAGGCTGAAGGCGATGATGACCGGGTGGATGCGCGCCGCCGAGCCCATGATTTTCGGGTTGAGGAAGTACGCCTCCAGCGCGTGGATGCCGACGATCCACAGCAGGATGGCGAACCCCTTCTGGAAGCCGTCCGCCATCGCGATCAGCACGATGGGCACCGAGCTCAGGATGGTGCCGAAGATGGGAATCAGGCTGAACACCGTGGCCACCGTGGCCAGCAGGAAGGCGAACTTCACCCCGAACAGCATCAGCCCCACGAACGTCAGCGCTCCGTTCACCAGGCAGATCGTCACCTGCCCGCGCACCACGCCCGACAGCGAGCGGTCGATGCGCTCGAGCAGCAGCTGGGCATCCGTCCCGTAATTCACCGGCACCAGGCTGGTGATGTAGCGGACGATGGCCTGCGCATCGATGGAGAAGAACGCCGCCACCATCAGGGTGAAGAACGTCATGAACACGCCGGCCAGCACCGACGTGATGATGTTGCGCGACACCGTGACGATGTCGCCCATGTGCTCGCGCGTGAAGGCCTTCAGGCTCATGGCCATGTCCTGGATCGTCCTCTCCAGGTCGAGCGACAGGCCCGTGGTGGGCACCCCGTTGCGGATCTCCTCGGGCGTGGCGATGGCCACCGGAATCCCATTGGCGCGCAGCCAGTCCTCGGCGCGGTCGGCCAGCTGGTGCACGCGCTCGGGCGTGAGCGAGTTGAGGAACGCCACCCCGTCCCGGCTGATGCGCGTCAGCTCCCGGTAGAGCTGCGGCACCATGGCGATGAAGAAGAGGTACACCGCCAGGAAGAAGAGCGCGTAGATGAGCAGGATGCCCGCCCAGCGCGGGATGTTGTGCCCCCGCACCCGCACGCGCGTGAGCCGCGTCACCAACGGGTGCACCAGGTAGGCGAGCAGCGCCGCGCTCGCGAAGGGCAGCAGCACCGAGTGGAACAGGACCAGGATGACGGCGATGGTCAGCCACAGGCCCAGGAGGATGTAGAGGCGCTTGCGGCGTTGGTCCGCCGTGACGTTGAGCTCGTGGGGCTGCAGCATGGCGCGGCTTATGGCAGAGGGATCGTTGGGTCTCAAGAGAGGGGCGTCTGGAGCAGCCTCAGGCGGGCTTCCAGGCGCTCGAGGCACTGCAACATGAGCCGGCGGTTGACGCGGCCCTCCGTGGCCTCGCCCAGGCCCAGCATCTGGTCCACCAGCCACCGGTTCAGGAAGAGCAGGGGGAGCCGGTCCGTCGGCGTCAGGCCGTGCTGCAGGTAGCGCTTGTTGCGCATGTAGTCGTCGTAGGCCGCCAGCTCCCGCTCCAGCTCCCAGCGCGACAGCCGCAGCGCCTCGTCATAGACGGCCCTCGCCGGGCGCGGAGGCGGCTCGGTGAAGAGCGGCGCGAACTGCCCGCCCACCTCCAGGTCAATCTCCTGCACCGGCGGCGGCCACTGCTGGAGATCCTTGGCCAGCAGCTTCGCCACCTCCTCCAGGAGATGGTCCATGAGGGGGACGGGCTTCGTCTCGAAGAGGTAGTCCCAACGCGAGGCCATGCCTCGTTCCTACCCCACCCCCGCCCTCAGGTGAACCGCTCCACGAAGTTGCGGAGGATCCGCTGCCCGGCCGGCGAGGGAGCAATCCCCGCCAGCAGCCTCGGCACCCGCTCCCCGGGTGCATGCCCCCGCTGGGTTGCTTCGACCTCCAACTTTTCGGTTCGGGCGAGAATCAGCGCGCGCATGGCCGCCGGGTGGACCTCGGGGTGGAACTGCACGCCGCGGATGAGCGGCCCGAAGGCGAGCGCCTGGACACCCGTGTTCGCGTTGCCCGCGAGCACCGTGGCGCCCTCCGGCGGCTGCTCGACGATGTCCTCGTGGGTGGCCTGGACGCTGAAGCGCTCGGGCAGGCCGTGGAAGAGGGGATCCTCGCGGCCCGCCTCGCTCAGGGAGACCTCCACGGTGCCAATCTCCCGGCCGTGGCGGTTGCGCACCACCCGCGCCCCGTGAGCACGCGCGAGCAGCTGGTGCCCGAAGCACACCCCGAGCACCGGCACCCCCCCGGCCGCCGCGCTCAGCATGAAGTCCGCCGCGCGCTCCATCCACGGCTCGAGCTGCGTCACCGACGCGGGCGAGCCCGTCATCATCACCGCGTCATAGCCCGCCGCGCTGTCCGGCAACCGGGCCCCCCGGTGCACATGGAGGATGTCGAACTGGCAGCCCCCGGGCGCGAGCGACTCGACGAACCAGTGCTCGTAGTCGCCGACGCTCAGCTTCACGGTGGGGGCCGTGTCGCCCGTTTTCAAAAGGAGAACGTTCTTCATCGCGCCTCTCGGTGGGCCGGGTTGCCGCTCCGGAGTGTGGTTCCTACGTTCGGCTGCCGCTTCTTGGTTTCCATGACTGACGCTCGCTCGCTCTCTCCCCGACTGTCGGCTCACAAGCTGCGCATCGTGGGTCAGCCTGTGGAGGACCCCGTCGAGCGCGGAACCTTTCAGGAAAAGGGCATGGGTCATGGGTGTCGGGCGACGAAGGAGGAGGAGGCCAATGGCGAACCGTTCCAAGGCGAAGGTCATCACCCTGCCACCCCCAGCGGGCAGGCGAGCACGCTCCAAGGAGAAGGAGCGCGGCAATGTGCGGGCAATTCGCGAGCCCTCGGACTCGGACGTGCTGCAGAAGTGGTTCGAGGAGAAGGGCGTCCGCCAGGTGAAGATCGGCGGCATCGACGTGGACGGCATCTGGCGCGGCAAGTACGTGTCGCTCGAGAAGTTCCTCTCCGCGTGCAAGGGCGGGCTGGGTTTCTGTGACGTGGTGTTCGGCTGGGACATCCGCGACGAGCTGCTCGACAACACGCGCGTGACGGGCTGGCACACCGGCTACCCGGACGGGCAGGCCCGCATCGACACCTCCACCGGGCGCATCATCCCGTGGGAGCCGGACACCGCCGCCTTCCTCCTGGACTTCGTCAACCCGGACGGCTCGCCCTTCGAGCCCAGCCCCCGCCAGCTCCTGCAGAAGATGGGGCAGCGCGCGCGCGACATGGGCTTCCAGCCCAAGTTCGGCGCCGAGTACGAGTTCTTCATCTTCAAGGAGACGCCGCAGTCCCTCAAGGAGAAGGGCTACGAGCGCCTCACGCCGCTCACGCCGGGCATGTTCGGCTACTCGTGGCTGCGCACCTCGCTCAACGCGCCGCTGGTGCACGCCCTCATCGACGGGTGCCGCGACTTCGGGCTGGAGCTCGAGGGCTTCCACACCGAGACGGGCCCGGGCGTCTTCGAGGCCGCCATCCGCTACGACGACCTGGAGAAGGCCGCGGACAAGGCGGCGCTCTTCAAGACGGTGGTGAAGGAGATCTGCTCGCGCCATGGGCTGACGGCCTGCTTCATGGCCAAGGTGAACGAGAAGCTGCCGGGCTGCTCGGGCCACATCCACCAGTCGCTCTGGTCGCTCAAGAGCCACGAGAACGTCTTCCACGACCCCGAGTCCCCCGATGGCATGAGCCAGACGATGCGCCACTACATCGGCGGCGTGATGGCGCTCATGCCCGAGCTCACCGCGCTCTACTGGCCCACCGTCAACAGCTACAAGCGCAGCGTGGAGAACACGTGGGCGCCGGTGAAGGCCACCTGGGGCCGGGAGAACCGCACCACCGCGGTGCGCGTCATCGGCGACAGCCCCAAGTCCATGCGGCTGGAGTACCGCCAGACGGGCGCGGACATGAACGCGTACATCGGCATGGCGGCGAGCCTCGCGGCGGGCCTGTGGGGGATTGAGAACGAGGTGGAGCCGCCCGAGCCCGTCGCGGGCAACGGCTACTCGGCCGAGGCGCCCGCGCTGCCCCGCTCGCTCAAGGAGGCGGTGCAACTGCTGTCGGGCTCGAAGCGGGCGAAGCAGATTCTGGGCGAGGAGTTCGTGGACCACTACGTGCGCACGCGCGACTGGGAGGCCCGCCAGTACGAGCGCGCCGTCACGAGCTGGGAGCTCGAGCGCTACATGGAGCTGATTTAGGGAGACACCGATGAAACCGTTCGACATGCCGAGCGAGACGCGCATCACCGAGCTGTCCTGGCCCACCAAAATCGTCCTCGGGGCCGGGGCCCTGAAGCGGCTGCCCGCCCAGGTGGCGAGGCTGAACATGAAGCGCCCGCTGGTGGTGACGGACGCGGGCGTGGTGAAGGCCGGACTGGCCGGGCGCCTGTACGCCGTCCTCAAGGAAGCCAACGTCTCCTTCGCCACCTTCGAGGAGGTGAAGCCGGACCCCACCGAGCGCGATGCCTTCGCGGGCCTGGACGCCTACCGCTCCAACAAGTGCGACGGCATCATCGCCATCGGCGGAGGCAGCCCGCTGGACGCGGCCAAGCTGGTGCAGGTGCTCACCACGCACGAGCCCCCGCTCTCGCGCTACGACGACGCCACGGGCGGCGACCAGTACGTGCGCGACAACATGCCGCCGCTCATCGCCATCCCCACCACCGCGGGCACCGGCTCGGAGGTGAGCCG
>NZ_JBJMQO010000124.1:0-145670 GCF_045802675.1 Archangium sp.
CCGTCACTACCATCCGGGTGTAGCTTGACGGTCCGATTAGAACGTGTATAACTGTTTTCAGTTGGTTCCGGCTTGTTCCTGGAAACAGCCGGTTCCACATTCACCGTTTAACCGAGAGGAGCCCCCCCCATGAGCAACATCGATGTGGTCCGCGCTTGGAAGGATGAGCAGTACCGCATGAGCCTGAGCGAGACGGAGCGCGCCAGCCTCCCGATGAACCCGGCCGGTATGGTGGAGCTGACCGACGCGGACCTGGACGGCGTGGCCGGTGGAGCTACCGACATCTCCATCGCCAACAGCTCGTGCTGCACCTACTCCACGACGGCGACGGCCTGCTGCCACGGCTAATCCCTCCTGACCCGAACGGGTCTCATGACGCGCCGCGAGCCAGCCCTGGCCGCGGCGCGTTGTCGTTTCCGCATCCCGCCACTCCGGGCCCCACCGCGAGCCCACCGCTCGGGCCCCTCTCCGTCCGGGCGAGGCTTGACGTTCCGGTTATAGCCACTATAACCTTGTTCTCACGAGTTCCAGGTTGTCCTTCTTTTCGGCTGGTTCTTTCCCCTTGATGTCTCCGAGGAGCCCTCCATGAGCAACATCGATGTGGTCCGCGCTTGGAAGGATGAGCAGTACCGCATGAGCCTGAGCGAGACGGAGCGCGCCAGCCTGCCGGAGAACCCCGACGGCATGGTCGATCTGACCGAGCTGGACCTCGAGGGCGTATCCGGCGGTGGCTGTGGCAGCGAAATCTCCATCGCCCGGACGTCGTGCTGCTGCGCCTCCACGGTGGCCACGGCCTGCTGCGGCTGATCCACCCGCGACTGAGGTAGCATCACCCGCGCGCCGCGTGCCACCCCTGGCTGCGGCGCGTGTCCGTTCTGGACTCCTCCCCCACGGAGATGCACATCGTGAACGATTCTCCCTTCGACTCGGCAGCGTGGTTCCGTGCGGTCTGGTTGCATGAGCGGAAGGAGGGGCTCGGCGCCGAGGCCGCGGGCGGCGCGCGCGACGAGGAGGCGCAGCGGCTGCTGGAGCGGTGGCGCGCCAAGGAGCCCTTCAGCTCGACGATTCCCTTCGAACAGCGGCTGGAGGCGGAAGGCCTGACGGAGGCCCAGTTGCGCGCCCTGCTCACCGAGTCCCCGGAGGAGCTGAAGCGGCGGTTCGCGGGCCACACGCCTCCGTGGCTGACGGTGCTCCAGGAGGCCTTCTCCCGGCCGGTGTCCTCGGAGCCCTTCCCCATCCCCCCGAACTACCAGGGCATCGCCACCTATGGCTTCATCGAGTGGGTGCGGCCGCTCGTCGAACGGGGCCGGGCTCGCCTGCGGGCCCACCTCCAGGAGGTGGCGCGCAGCCACTCCGGGCTGCTCTTCGACGTGCAGACGCTCGAGACGCTCCTGTTCGCCGGACTGCCCACGCGGCTGTTCGAGCGCATCAATCGCACGCTCGTCCTGGAGATGAACATCGCCCGGCTCCGGGGCCAGCTGAAGGGAGAGACGGGCCCGGAGCGCTTCACCCACTTCGTCGAGATGCTGCGCGATCCGCGGTACGCGCTCCCCCTCTTCCAGGAGTACGCCGTGCTGGCGCGGCTGTGCGTGGAGGCGGTGGAGCGCTGGGTGGAGACGAGCGCGGAGTTCGCCACCCGGCTGGCCGCGGATGGCCCGGCGCTGCGCGAGACCCTGCTGCCGCCGGACGCGGGCCTGCTGGTGGAACTCTCCGGCCACGCGGGAGATCAGCACCACTCGGGGCGCTCGGTCCATACCCTCACCTTCGCCTCGGGCGTCAAGCTCGTCTACAAGCCCCGCTCGTTCGGCGTGGACGAGCGCTTCCAGGAGCTGCTGGCCTGGGTCGACGCGCGCGGGGACCTGCCGCCCTTCCGCCAGCTGCGGTTGCTGGCGCGCGAGGGGTACGGCTGGAGCGAGTTCGTGGACGCCCGGCCGTGCGAGTCCGAGGAGGGCGTCCAGCGCTTCTACCAGCGGCTGGGCGCGCAGCTGTGCCTCTTCCACCATGTGGGCGGCATGGACATGCACTACGAGAACCTGATCGCCGAGGGGGAGAACCCGGTCATCGTGGATCTCGAGACGCTGTTCCACCCGCAGATCAGCGACAAGATGAGCTTCCTGTCCCGTGAGGAGCAGCTCTTCATCCGCATGATCGACTACTCCGTCACCCGCATCTCCATGCTGCCCCTGCGCGCCTGGGCCACGGAGAACAGCGAGGGAGTGGATGTGGGCGGCATGGGCTCGCCCGAGGGCCAGCTCAGCCCGCTCGAGGTGCCCTACTGGGAGGACCTGGGCGCGGACACCATGCGGCAGAACCGCAAGCGCATCATGATGAAGGGCGCGAAGAACCTGCCCACGCTGCGTGGCGAGAACGTCCCCCTGGGCAACTACCTGGACAGCCTGTGCGTGGGCTTCGAGCGGATGTACCGGCTGCTGCTGCGCGAGCGCGACGCGCTGCTCGCCCCCGAGGGGCCGCTGCGGCGCTTCATCCCGGTGGAGATCCGCGCGCTGCTGCGCTCCACGCAGATCTATTACAAGATCCTCCAGGAGAGCTATCACCCGGACCTGCTGCGCGACGGGCTGGAGCGGGAGCGGTACTTCGACAACCTGTGGGCGGGCATGAAGCGCCGGCCCTTCCTGGAGAAGGTGGCCAGCGCCGAGCGCACCGCCCTGCACCGCGGCGACATCCCCCGCTTCTCCACGCGGCCCGACTCGCTGGAGCTGAGCAGCGGGGAGGGAGAGCCCCTCATCAAGGCGCTGTGGCGCACCGGCATGGAGGTCGTCGAGGAGCGGCTGCACGGCATGGGAGAGGGGGACCTGGAGCGGCACCTGTGGTGGATCCGCTGCTCCCTGTTGTCCTCGCTGCCCGAGCTGCCGCGGGAGCCCGAGCGGCCGCGCGCGGTGCGGCGGGAGTCCGCCACGCCGGTGGAGCGCTCGAGGCTGGTGGCGGCGGCCCAGGCCGTGGGAGACCGGATCGCCACGCTGGCCGCCAGCGACGAGGGGATGATGGGCTGGCTCGGGCTGCGCCAGGACAGCCTCGATACCTGGACGTTCTCCCCGATGACGCTCGATGTCTACGGCGGCATGTCGGGGGTGGGCCTGTTCCTGGCACAGCTGGCGCGGCTGTCGGGCGAGGAGCGCTTCACCCGGCTGGCCCGCCACGTCGGTGACAACCTGCGCAAGCTGGCGGAGCGCTCCCGCCCCCGGGTGAAGGTGCTGGGCGCCTTCGAGGGCTGGGGAGGCGTCATCTACACGCTCACGCAGCTGGGCGTCCTGTTCGACGAGCCGGCGGTGCTGGCCGAGGCGGAGTCCCTCGTCGAGGTGGTGCCGCCGCTCGTCGAGCAGGACAAGAGCCTGGACATCATCGCCGGCGTGGCCGGGTGCATTGGCGGCCTGCTGGCGCTGCACCACACCACGGGCTCTCCGGCGGCGTTGGCGGCGGCGGTGCGCTGCGGCGAGCACCTGCTGGCCACGCGGCAGCCCCAGGAGAAGGGCTCCGGGTGGATGACGCTGGTGAAGTCTCCCCAACCCCTCAGCGGCTTCTCGCATGGGGCCTCGGGCATGGCGTGGGCGCTGGAGGAGCTCGCCGCCGCGTCGGGCCAGGCGCGTTTCTCCGCGGTGGCGGACGAGGCGCTCGCGTACGAGCGCACCCTCTTCTCCCCCGAGCAGCTCAACTGGCGCGACACGCGCGCCTCCGGCCATTCCATGCAGGCGTGGTGCCATGGCGCCCCGGGCATTGGCCTGGCGCGCGCGCGCATGCTGCGCCACCGGGACACGCCCCTCTTGCGCGAGGAGCTGCGCGCCGCGGTGGCCGGCACGCTCGAGCAGGGCTTCGGCTACAACGACTCGCTGTGTCATGGGGACCTCGGCAACCTGGAGTTGCTGGTGGCCGCCCAGGCGGTGGGCGAGTCGCCCGAGGTGGGAGCGTTCATCCAGGGCACCCTGGAGGCCCTGCTCGCGCGGGCCACGCGGCGTGAGTGGCGCTGCGCGACGCCCCTGGGCACGGATACGCCCGGGTTGATGATTGGCCTGGCTGGCATCGGGTGGGGGCTGCTGCGCTTCGCCGAGCCCGGTGAGGTGTCGAGCGTGCTGACGCTCGATCCTCCGGCTGCCAAGAAACACGGGGTCCGGTAGGCTGCGCGCGATGTCACAGCGTTCCGTCATCCTGGGGTCCGGGTTCGTGCTGCTGGTGGGGCTGGCCCTGCTCTGGGTGCGTCCGCAACCCCCGCCCCCCGCGCCGCCCCCGCCTCCGTCCGCCGCGGCGGCGCCGCCCGAGTCGCCTCCAGCCCCCGGGCACGAGGGCCCGGGCTTCATCGGCATCATCCTCGCGGGCAGCAGCGTGGACGTGTCGGCGAAGTTCGACGGCCGGCTGGAGCACGTGGCGGTGCGCGTGGGGGACCGGGTGCGCAAGGGGGAGGTGCTGGCCCGGCTCGACACGCAGCCGCTCCAGCATGAGCTGGCCGTGGCCACGGCGGACCTGGAGTCCATGCGCGCCGAGGAGGAGGTGGCGCGGCTGGCGCTCGCCTCGGCCCAGGAGACGCTCAAGCGCGGCGGGGACACGAAGCTGCTGTCCCTGGGCGCCATGTCCGAGGAGGAGCAGGCCCGGCTCCGCTTCGCGGAGAAGACGGCAGCCGCCAAGCTCGCCTCCGCCCAGGCCCTGGTGCAGAGCCGCCAGGCCCAGGTGGAGCAACTGCGGCTGCGCCAGTCCGAGGCCACCGTGCGCGCCCCCTTCGATGCCACCGTGTCCATGCGCTACCTCGACCCCGGAGTGCTGGTGACGCCCGGCCAGGCCCTCGTCCACCTGCTGGCGGACGGCGCCCAGCAGGTGCGCTTCGCCATCCCGGAGACGCTCGCCCCCGAGGTGGTGGAGGGCGCGCGGGCGCTGCTCGAGGTGCCGGGCTCCCCGGCGCGATTCGAGGGGCGCGTGGAGCGCGTGTCCCCCGAGGTGGACACGGCCTCGCGCATGGTGCTGGCCATCGCCAGCGTCGAGCCCCACCCCAGCACGCGGCTGCCCCTGGGCACCGTCGTCCGGGTGTGGGTGGCACCCGAGGCACGGGTGGGCACCCCCGCGGCCCCCTGATCCGGAGCGCACGCATGCAAGGCAAGAAACTCTACCGCCAGGAAGCGCTCGACCACTACACCAGCGTGCGCGAGGAGGGGGACATCCTCCACATCGCGCCCACGTGGACGCAGTGGATGTACTGGCTGCTGCTGGGAGTGATGGGCACCGGGGTGCTCTACTGCGTGGTGGGCACGGTGGACGAGTACGCCTCCGGCCCGGCGGTGGTGCAGATGGACGGCAAGCTCGACCTGACGAGCCATGAGGCCGGGCTGGTGTCCAAGGTGACGGTGCGGCACGGGCAGCGCGTGAGGGCGGGCCAGGAGCTGGTCACGCTCGTCTCCGTGGACGAGGCCGCCACGCTGGAGCGGCTGCGCCACGAGTTCGAGCTGCAGCTGGTGCGCTACCTGAGGGAGCCCTCGGACGGCGCGGCGCGCCAGGCGCTCACCTCGCTGCGCGCCGAGCAGGAGCTGGCCGAGGCCCGGCTGGAGGCCCGCGCGCTGCGGGCTCCCAGCGATGGCATCGTCATGGACGTGCGCGTGCAGCCGGGCCAGTACCTCACCGCGGGCGTGAGCGTGCTCTCGCTCGTCCCGGACAACGCCTCGCCCCTGCTGGTGGCCTTCCTGCCCGGCCAATACCGCCCCTACCTGCGGCCGGGTTCTCCGCTGCGTCTGGAGATGGAGGGCTTCCGCTACGAGTACCGCGAGGTGACGGTGGAGCAGGTGGGAGATCAGATCATCGGTCCCAACGAGGTGCGCCGCGCCCTGGGGCCGGGCCTGGGCGACGCCTTCGAGTTCAAGGGCGCCTTCATCCTGGTGCGCGCACGCCTGCCCGCGCAGAGCTTCCAGAGCGATGGGCTCCCCTATGACTACTTCGACGGCATGCCGGCCCGGGTCGAGGCCCGGGTGCGCTCCGAGAGCATCCTGATGACCCTGCTCCCGGCCTTGAAGGGACTGTTCCGCCATGAGCGCTGAGAAGAGCCGGCCGCCCCTGCATGAACGCTTCCCGGCGCTGCGCAAGCTCCGGTCCCGGATGAGCCTGCGGCGCATCCCCGACATCCGCCAGATGACGGTGATGGACTGCGGCGCCGCGTGCATCGCCATGGTGCTGGGCTACCACGGCCAGCACGTGTCGCTGGAGGACGTGCGGCGGGTGACGGGCGTGTCCCGCGACGGCACCACGGCGCGCTCGCTGCTGGAGGCGGCGCGCAAGTTCGGCCTGCGGGGCCGGGGCGTCTCCATCGACATCGACCGGTTGCCCTTCCTGGAGCCCGGCACCATCCTCCACTGGCGCTTCAACCACTACGTCGTCTTCGAGCGGCTGGGCCCGGACTACGTGGACCTGGTGGACCCGTCACAGGGCCGGCGCCGGCTGTCGCTGGAGAAGTTCCGCCAGTCCTTCACCGGCATCGCGCTGCTGCTGGAGCCGGGGGAGAACTTCGTCAAGGGCCGCAAGCGGAGCACGGACTGGGGCCGCTACGCGGCGCCGCTGCTCAAGCACTCGAGCCTGCTGGGCCGCATCCTCGTGCTGTCGCTGATGGTGCAGCTCTTCGCCCTCACGCTACCGCTGCTCACGGGCATGGTGGTGGACCGGGTGATTCCACGCGGGGACCAGCACCTGCTGCTGGTGCTGGGCGTGGGGATGATGGCCATCGTGCTCTTCCAGTTCCTCGCCTCGCTCATCCGCGGCTACCTGCTCACCGCGCTGCGCATCCGCGTGGACTCCGAGCTGACGCTCGGCTTCCTGGAGCACCTGGTCAGCCTCTCCTACTCCTTCTTCCAGACGCGGCCCACCGGCGACCTGGTCATGCGCATGGGCATGAACAGCACGCTGCGCGACATGCTCTCCTCCAGCACCCTCTCCACCCTGCTGGACGGCGGCATGGTGCTGCTCTACCTGAGCATCCTCTTCGCCACCAGCCCGTGGATGGGGCTGCTGGTGGTGGGGCTGGGCACGCTGCAGGTGGTCGTCTTCCTGCTGTCGCGCCGGCGCCAGCACCAGCTCATGTCGCAGAACCTGGAGCTGGAGTCGAAGAACACGACGTACCAGATGGAGATGCTCTCGGGCATCCAGACGCTCAAGGCCTACGGGGTGGAGCAGCGCTCGGTGCAGACGTACTCCAACCTCTTCGTGGACGTGCTCAACGTGTCGCTGGCGCGCGGGGTGCTCGGCGTCTGGGTGGACAGCGCCATGGGGGCGCTGCGCATGGGCTCGCCGCTCATCCTGCTGATGATGGGGACGTGGCAGGTGCTGAGCGGGGACCTGAGCACCGGACAGATGCTGGCGCTCAACGCCCTGGCCAGCGCGGTGCTCGTGCCGCTCTCCAACCTGGTGGGCACCGCGGGCCAACTGCAGCAGATGACGAGCTACCTGGAGCGGCTGCGCGACGTGCTGGAGACCCCGCCCGAGCGGCCAGCGGACAAGGTGGGCCATGCGCCCACGCTCACCGGCGCGTGCGAGCTGGAGCAGGTGTGCTTCCGCTACGCCCCCGACTCGCCCCTGGTGGTGCAGGACGTGTCCGTGCGCATCGAGCCCGGGAAGATGGTGGCCATCGTGGGCCGCTCCGGCGCGGGCAAGTCCACGCTGGCCAACCTCCTGCTGGGCCTGTACCTGCCCAGCTCGGGGCACGTGCGCTACGACGGCGTGAACCTGGCGGACCTGGACCTGCTGGCGGTGCGCGGCCAGATGGGCGTGGTGCTGCAGAACCCCGCCTTCTTCGGCTCCACCCTGCGCGCCAACATCACCCTCGACGACCCCGACGTGCCTACCGAGGCCGTGGTGGAGGCGGCGAAGCTGGCGCAGATCCACGACGACATCATGACCATGCCGCTCAACTACGACACGCCCCTGGCCAGCCAGGGCAACTCGCTGTCGGGTGGGCAGCGGCAGCGGCTGGGACTGGCCCGGGCGCTGGTGCGCAAGCCGGCCATGCTGCTGCTGGACGAGGCGACGAGCGCGCTGGACACGGTGACGGAGGCCCGGGTGCTCGACGCGCTCACCGGGCTGCGCTGCACCCGTGTCGTCATCGCGCACCGGCTGAGCACGGTGATGAGCGCGGACCTCATCCTGGTGATGGAGAAGGGCCGGCTCGCCGAGCAGGGCACCCACCACGAGCTCCTGGCGCGCGGCGGCCTCTACGCCCAGCTCATCCATGCCCAGCTGCAGGGCCAGGAGCCCGCCGCACGAGCCCCGAGTACCACCGCCGCCTGAACCCGGCACCGCCCCGGGGGCCCTGTGCAGGCGGGCCCCTCTTGCGAGACACTGAGCGTGTCCGCCCCTCCGAGATTCCGCCATGCTCTTCTCCGGAAGCAGTGCCCTCAGCTTCAAGCCCACGCAGCCCAACGTCCCCTTCGGCCTGGTGCTCCAACAGTGGCTGGACGCGGGGTTCGAGCCCGAGGAGTGCCGGCGCCGGCTGGAGCGGATCATCGACGTCAAGAAGCTCCCCCCGGAGCTCTTCCGCCCCGAGGAGATAGAGAAGGGCGGCGTGGTGGCCACCGAGGCCCTGCTCTTCGACGCCTTCCGCGAGCCCGCCCGCGACTGGACGCTGTATGCCCAGGTGAGGCGGGGGCAGGAAATCCAACGCGCCGGGCTGCGTCTGCCCTTGGAGTCGGTGGCCTGGGCGGCCCAGCTCATCCGCGCCGCCGGCACCACCCGGGACGTGGAGGGCATCAAGGGCGCCGCCGCCGCCAACCTGCCGCCCCGCTTCGCGCAGCTGTTCGGCACCTGCCTGGAGCCCGCCGAGGACGAGGCCTCCTTCGGCGCGTGGCCCGCGGTGGACGCCCCCGGCATCTACCGCCGCGAGCACGCCAGCCTCGTCATCCGCTCGCGGACGACCACGCTGCTGGTGGATCCCCAGGTGCTCAACATCGGGGAGAGCACCCACTTCTCGCGCTTCCCCCGGGAATCCAGGCCGCTCGAGCCGGATGCCATCCTCATCACCCACCACCACGAGGACCACTGGTACCCGCCGTCCATCCTGCGCTACCTGCACCGGCCGGACGTGCCCATCATCGTCCCCCAGGTGCCCCGCCCCAACCTGCTCACGCCGGAGGACTTCTCCGCCACCCTGCGCCAGCTGGGACTGCGGGCCGTGGCTCCGGCCTGGGGCAGCACCCTGCGCGTGGGCGACATCGACATCGACGTGCTGCCCTTCTACGGGGAGCAGCCGACGGTGGACTCACCCGGCCCAACGGACGGGCTGCGCACCTGGGGCAACTGCTACCGCTTCAGCACCCCGGACTTCAGCGCGCTGGTGCTCGTGGACAGCGGCGCCGACCCCCTGGGCAACATGGTCGAGGCGGTGCGCCAGCTCACCGAGAAGCGCGGCCCCAGCGACGTGGTGCTCAGCAACTTCCGCTCCTTCCAGGAAGTGCTCAACATCGGCCTGCCGCACTACGCCCTCACCCTGCCCTTCGAGCGGCTGCGCGCCGTCCACGCGGGGCACCAGCGCGGGTACACGCAGTCGATGACGCTGGGCGAGGCGGGAGTGGCACGCGCGAGCCTCGCGGCCCGGGCCCGCTACGTCCTGCCCTACGCGCACATGTTCCAGGGACTCGGCGTGAGCACCGACGAGAAGATGGTGGAGACGGTGCGCGCGCATCTGGCCGAGCACGGCTCCTCAACGGCCGAGGTGCTCTCCTGGAATCCCGGCGACGTGGCCCGCTTCGAGGGCGGACAGCTGCGCGTCTCCCACGTTCCGGTATCCGGCCGCGCGCCCTGAGCCTCGCGGTCCTCATGTCTTTCTTCAGGTGGTGAAATCATGTCGGCGCCTCTTCTCGAGACTCCCCACGTCGTCGTCGTCACGACCGAGTACACGCACCTGCGGGTGGGTGGCCTGGGCACCTATACGGAAATGCTCATGGACTACCTGCGGCGCAAGTTCGCCCACATCCATGTGGTCGAGATGCCCTACTCGAACCGGGATCCCATCGCGGTGAGCCAGGGACCCTTCGGCGAGCAGGTCATCCGGGCCCCCTTCCCCAACTTCCAGCTCAAGCTGGACACCCAGTACGACCCGAAGCTGGAGGAGCTCTACCGGCTGCTGCCGATGGACCAGCCGCTGCTCATCCTCGGCAACGAGTCCTACGGCGCCTACGTGGGAACGAAGCTCCGGGCGGCGGCCAAGAACAAGGCCTCGCTCATCTACGTGCCGCACCTGTTCGCGTCGCTGGCGAACTTCAATGGCTACGCGGGAGAGCGCTTCGGGGAGCTGCTGCGGACGGCGCCCCCCTGGGCCGTGCCCCACATGATGAAGGACGTGGAGATGTTGAGCCAGGCGGACCACGTGCTCTTCATCAGCCAGTACATGCACGCGTACGCCTCGAAGCACCTGGGCGGAGAGCCGCCGCGCAACACCGTCATCGGGCACTACGTCGAGGCGCCCGCCACGGTGAAGGAGCGCTACTCGGACGAGGTGCGCAACGTCATCTTCATGGGCCGGCTGGAGCTGCAGAAGGGGCTCCACGAGGTCTTCGAGCACCTGGAAGACGTGCTGCAGTGCCTGCCCAAGGCCACCCTGCACATCTACGGCAAGGGCTCGCTCAAGCACGTGCTGCGCTGGCGCGGCCGGCGCCTCGACGACCGGCTGGTGTGGCACGGGTTCAAGCCGCGCGAGGAGGTGCTGAAGGTGCTGCCGGAGATGGACCTGGCCATCATGCCCTCCATCTACGAGCCGTTCGGCTACTCGGCCCTGGAGGCCATGGCCGCCGGCGTGCCGCTCATCACCAGCGACGTGGGCGGCCTGGGCGAGTTGACCGACTGGATGCCCGAGGGGCTGCGGCTGCGCACGAGCGAGGGGAACAACCCCCTCTTCGGAGACGGCATCGGCGTGGGCACGTGCATCCCGCGCGAGGAAATCCTGCGCGTCTTCTCCCATGCCGCGGCCCACCCCGGGCTGCTCGCGGAGACGGCCCGTCGGGGCGTCGCGCTCACGCGCGAGCTCTACAACGTCGAGCGCTACACCCGGCAGATGGACACGTTCATCGACGCGTGCACGCGCTCGCTCATGAGCGCCAGCGACACCGCCAAGGCCGGGCTGGCCTGACACCTCCCCCATGCACCCGCCCCTCCTCGAATCCCCCCACGTCGTCGTGGTCACCTCCGAGTACGGCCACATGCGGATCGGCGGCGTGGGGACGTATACGAACATGCTCGTGGAGTACCTGCGGCGCCGGTTCGCCCACCTCCACGTGGTGGAGACGATTCACACCCACCGCTGGCCCGTCTCGGTGCGCCAAGGGGAGGCCGGCGAGCAGATCCTGCGGATTCCCTACCCGCGCTTCCAGACGCGGCTGGAGACCGATTACGACCCGAAGCTGGAGGAGCTCTACGGGTTGCTCCCGATGGACCAGCCGCTGCTCATCCTCGGCAACGAGACGTACGGGACGTATGTGGGGACGCGGCTGCGCGCGGTGGCCAGGAACAGCGCGTGCCTCGTCCACATCCCGCATGTGTTCGCCACGCACGAGATCTTCAATGGCTACGCGGGAGAGCGTTTCGGAGAGCTGCTGCGGACGGCGTCCCCGCGGGTGCTGCCCTTCATCCAGAAGGACGTGGAGATGTTGAGCCAGGCGGACTTCGTGCTCTTCATCAGCCAATACATGCGGGCGTATGCCGAGCGGCACCTGGGCGGCGCGCAGCGGCACGAGGTCGTCCACCACTACGTCGAGGCGCCTCCCGCCGTGAAGGAGCGCTATTCGGACGAGGTGCGCAACGTCATCTTCGTGGGCCGGCTGGAGCTCTCCAAGGGGCTGCATGAAATCTTCGAGCACCTGGAAGACGTGCTGCGCTGTCTGCCCAAGGCCACCCTGCACATCTACGGCTCGGGCACGTTGAAGAACCTGTTGAAGTGGCGGAGCCGGCGCTTCGGCGACCGGGTGGTGTGGTACGGGTACCGGCCGAGAGAGGAAGTGCTGCGGGCACTGCCGGAGATGGACCTGGCCGTCATTCCCTCCGCTTATGAATCCTTCGGCTACTCGGCCCTGGAGGCCATGGCCGCCGGCGTGCCGCTCATCACCAGTGACGTGGGCGGGCTCGGGGAGTTGACCGACTGGATGCCCGAGGGGCTGCGGCTGCGCTCGCGCGAGGGAAGCAACCCCCTCTTCGGGGACGGAGATCCCGTGGGCACGTGCATCCCGCGCGAGGAGATCCTCCGCGTCTTCTCCCATGCGGCGGCCCACCCCGAGCTGCTCGCGGAGACGGCCCGTCGGGGCGTCGCGCTCACGCGCGAGCTCTACGGCGTCGAGCGCTACACCCGGCAGATGGACACGCTCATCGACAGGACCCAGCAGTGGCTCGCGGAGCAGGCGGGCGCCAGGACGGCGGCGGGCCCGTAGGCGCTCACTCCATTCCCTCGCTCAGCGGACGGTCCGAGCCCGGGTGCCCCGCCGCGAGCGTCTCCTGCTCGCGCTCCTGCGTGAACCCGGAGGTACTGGAGAGCTTCGTGTCCCCGTGCGGGTTGTCCGCCCGCAGCACCGAGTGCGTGTGCGCCCGCTCGGGACGGTACTCGGAGATGGGGTGCTGGCTTCCCGGCCGGCCCTCGGAGAGTGTGCGCCGGCCCGGCTCATGGTGCACGTGCGAGAAGGACTCCTCGGGCTCGCGCGGCGCGAAGAGGGCACTCATGGGCTCGGGCAGGGCCTCGCGCAGCCGGTGCAACGCGCCCTCCGACAGCGCCTCCGCGAGCACCTGGCAGACGACGCCCGTGTGCTCCACCGCGAGCCCCAGCCGCACCCGCGTCCGCTCCGCGACACGCGCGTGGAGCTCGGCGAGGTTGAACGTCTGGTGCGGTGTCACCTCGCGCAGGCTCGTGGCCAGCGCACCGGGAAGGTCCTCCGCCACCGCCTGGATGACGGGCCAGCTCAGCCGCTCGCCGAGCACCGCGAGCACCGCGCGAACGGTCCGCTCCGCCTCCTGCATGCCGGGCAGTCCCGCCCGGCCGACCACATGGGACACGAGCTCTTCATGCGTCATCGTCGTCCTCCCCTCGTGAGGTACCCCGGAGGAGCAGGACGTATGCCCGGCCCACGCCCGTCCGCCGGGCGGGCAAGCGCCCGGGACGGGCTTCACGACCAGGAGAAGTCGTATTCGCTGTCGAGCGGCCCCAGTATCCGTCCCAACACCCGGGGCTCCCGTGCGCCAAGCCGCTCGAGCACCTCCCGCATGGCGCCCTCGTGGTACGGCATCGGCAGGAAGCTGCGCCGCATGGTGAAGCGGCCGTGCCTCGGGCCCAGCCACTCCATGGAGCGCTCCCCGTAGTTGGAGGACACCTTGTAGATGGCCTGGAGGCTGGAAGAGATGTGCTCGTCGCGGCTGCCGGTCCGCGTATCCATCGCGGTGCCCACCGAGGAGGACATGAGCCCCACCGCCGCCCTCTGCCCCAGCAGGCGCAGCACCGGCTCGGCCCCGCCCTGCCGGGCGCTCAACTCCCGCACCGCGACGAGCGTCAACCGGACCAGCAGGGTGACGGGGTAGTTGACGAAGTCCATGAGCCGTTGCCGGCCGAGCACCTCCTGACAGCGCGCCAGGGCCGCCTCGTCCCCGAGCTCCCGGACCGTCTCCAGCGTGCGGGAGAGGAACAGCCCGCGCGCGGTGTCCTGGGTGGTGGCCAGCTCCATCAACTGCTCCAACGTCCGTACCCAGTCACGCTGCAGGGTGCTGTCTTGGCTCATGCTCATGTCTTTCCCAGCCGCCTGTCCCTCGTCGCCTCCGGGGTGGGACTCCCGACACCATAGAGCGGAGGAACACGGTTTTTCGTGGTGGAAAACCGCAGCCGCCCTCTCCCACGCACCGCGTCCCCCCTCTGGAACACCCGGCCACCCTCCAGGCAGGAAGATTGCAACCCCGCGCCCCGCTCCCTGTTCTCCCCTTCCGGAGGAAGATCATGAAACGGACGCTGCTCGGACTCTGTGGGCTGGCCGCGGTGCTCGCCCTGCTCGCCGCCTGTGGAACATCCACCCAGGACGAGACCTTCTCGGGAGGAGACTCCAAGTCGCCTCCCTCCTCGCCGGGCCCCACGCCCTCGCCGACCGATTCGGGGGCGGGCTCGCCGCCAGGCGGAGGGGGAACCGAGGGCACCCCGGGGACGGGCACGGGCAGCCCGACCCCGGCGCCCGGCCAGCTCACCGCCGGAGACTGGGACGACAACCTCAACTTCGCCTTCTTCCAGCAGTACCTCACCGGGGAGGCCCCCCAGGGTCTGCCCGCCCCGCACACCGCGGACCGCGTCATCATCACCGTGCGCGACGCCGAGGGCCGCCCGATTCCCAACGCGCGCGTCAGCGTGAAGGATGCCGGGGGCACGCGGCTCGAGGCCCCCACCGCCACCGACGGCCGGCTGCTCTTCCTCCCCACCTACGATGGTGCCCAGGCCAGTGAAGGGTTCTCGGTGACGGTGACGCCCCCGCCCGGGCAGGGAGGTGAGCCGCTCACCACGCCCGTCGAGGGCAGCGCGTGGAACCTCACCCTGCCGGGGGCCCAGGCCGTCCTGCCCTCGGAGCTGGACGTGGCCTTCGTGGTGGATGCCACCGGCAGCATGACGGATGAGCTCAGCTACCTGAAGGCGGAGATTCAGGGCATCGTCGACACGGTGCGCAGCACGTACCCGGACATCTCCGCGCGCTTCGCCCTGGTGGTGTACCGCGACGACGGGGACGCGTACGTGGTGCGCTCCTTCGACTTCACCTCGGACCTGGGCACCTTCCGGCAGCGGCTGGAGGCCCAGTCGGCGGACGGCGGCGGGGACTACCCCGAGGCCATGGAGCGCGGGCTCGGAGCCATCCATCAGCTCACGTGGCGCACGGGCAATACCGCGCGCCTCACCTTCCTCGTGGCCGATGCGCCGACGCACACGCAGAGCCACCCGGCCTTCCTGCGCGAGGCCAACCGCGCCCGGCTCTCCGGCATCAAGGTGTACCCCGTCGCGGCGAGCGGCGTGGCCGACGAGGCCGAGTACCAGATGCGCCTCGCCGCCCAGCTCACCCTCGGCCGCTACCTCTTCCTCACGAATGACTCGGGCATCGGCGACTCGCACGCCGAGCCGCACATCCCCTGCTACCAGGTGCAGTTGCTGCGCAACCTGATCATCCGCGCCATCGGCTCCGAGCTGTCCGGACGGCGGCTGCCCGCCTCGGGGAGCGACGTGCTGCGCACCGTGGGCAACCCCAGCCAGGACGGCAGCTGCACGCGCCAGGATGGCACGGTGACGTACCTCTGAGGCGAGCCCCGCGAGGCGGGCCGGTGGGGGCGGCTACTCGGGCTCGGCGTCGATGATCTTCTTCGCGACGCCGAAGGAGAAGCCGGCCCGGGCCAGCGCGGCGAGGTCCTTCTGCCGGTGGTCCTCGCGGGTCCGCGCATCGCGCCGGAAAGGTCCGAGCCGCTTCTTGCGCGCCCAGATGCGAGCGGCCTCCTCCTCGGAGAGCTCCGCCGTGGCCTCCGCGAGCTTCTGCTGGACGAGCTCCGCGGGCACGCCCTTCATCCGCAGCTTCTGGGCAATCATCCTGGAGCTGCGGCCCGAGGCCCTCAGGGACTGCGCCTTCATCCCGGCGTAGGCACTGTCGTTGATGAGCCCGTTGCGCACGAGCTTGTCCACGAGCGCGTCCACCCACTGGAGGGCCTCGGCACGCTCTCCGCCGTGCACGCGAAGGGAGCGATCCACCCGGCGCATGAGCACGCGCCGGAGCTGGCTCACCGTCGCCGAGTAGCGCTTGAGGTAGTGGAGCGCGGCGTTCTCCAGATAGCGCGCGGACACCTTCCGGGGCTTCTTTCGCGCCCCCTCGGGCTTGCGTTCCTGTACTCGATTGGCCTCGTCCACGGGACCCTGCTTGTAACAGGCCCGTCCGACCCGGGCAGGGAGATTGCGCGCTCGGGTGCTCGGGGGGCGGCTGGCCGAACGGGTGTCGCCGAACGGGTGTCAAAGAGTTCGAGCAACGCGCTCCGGTACGACGCGCGGCGGAAAGGAAAAGAGGGGGAAGCGCGCAGAGAAGTCTCCCTGTAGCCAGCGCGCCGCGGCTTCTCGGAACGCCGCCACGAAAGCACGGTATTGCTCACGCAGTTCCCACAGGGCCTCTCGCCTGGAGGCATGCCCCAGCGGACGAGGACTGCGCTCGAGACGCTCGGGACGGGTATGTGGGTGCTGCGCCTGCACGGCCCTCGCGCCCAGGGCAGGCTTGCCCCGTTCACGGAACTCGGCCTCCACCTCGTGCAACAGCGCCCGTACCGCACGCTGCCGCTCTTCTTCTCCCAAGCCCCGCCAGCACGGCAGTGGCGCCACTTCCAATTCCACCGGCTCCGCACATTCCTCGCCGAAGCGTCCTCCTCCCGCAGCCAACTCTTCGCTCCTCCGCCTGCTCCAACGCTTCGTCCAGTTGAACCACCGAAACTGGCGCCGCGCGGGCCCCAGCAACTGCGGCAGGCACGTGAGGCCCGGCCACTCGCTGCACTTCTCCACCAGGCCCTCCTTCACTCCATGGGCGAGCACGTAGCGCAGTCGCCCTACCAGTGCCGCGTCGTCCAGCACCGGCTCGGCCGAGTAGCGCCTCTCCCAGAAGCCTCCACTCCAATCCACCAGCCGCCCTACCTTCCGAGAGAGGTTGGCGCGCAGGTACTGCATGAAGCCAGCGAGCGCGGCCCCCTGGGCCCACACCAGCAGGTGAAAGTGATTGGAGGCAAAGGTGAAGGCGTGCAGCCGCACGGTGCCGGCGCTCTGCGCCACGGCTCGCGCCAGCACGCCCCCGACCACCTCGTTCACCTCCTGGCTGGGACGCAGCAGCAGCCGGCCCTGGAAGCACCTGGACGTGACGAAGTAGTAGCCCTCCTCGTGAAACATCCTCAGCGGCCAACCCATCCCCACCCCTCCTCGCTGCCGCGGTAACCCGCCAGGCACCTGCACCCCGTAGGCCAGCCACAAGTGGGCAGAAGGACTCGATTACCGGCGGCTCCGCCTGTCTCACCTTCGAGCCACCCAGGTCCCGTTCACGATCGAGTCCTTTGACACCTTCCCTGACACCTTCCCCGAGAGGAGGGAACTCGAGTCCTTTGACACCATCTCGGGAGGCGCGTCCCTTATTTGCGCGGAGCCCTCCGTGGAGATAGGGACAGTGCTCGAATGTCCGTGACCGCGGAGCTACTCGAAACCGTCCGGGAGGAAGCGCGCCCGGACATCTGGTCCACCGGCATGAGCCTGGCGCGGGCAGGCGCCGTCTCGGTGCAATCGGTCGGGCAGGAGGAGGCCGTGCTGCGGGTGCGAGTCACCGGCCGGCCGAACCCGCTCACCACGGTGCTCTACCCGGAGGACGACATCTGGGAGTGTGACTGCCGGGGCCGGGTGGACCCATGCGAGCACGTGGTGGCGGCGGCCCTCATGCTCCACCACACGGTGTCTCAGCGAGCCCCCACACCGCGTGCCCCCGCACAGCCCTCCCCGGCCCGGCCCGCCCTGTCCCGGCCCGCGCCCACCCAGGCCCCCGTGGCCCAGGCCGTCCCGCGCGCGGGAGCCGCGCCGAAGTCCGAGCGCATGGTGTACCGCTTCAAGCGCGTGGACGGAGGGCTGCAGCTCGAGCGACTGCTGGTGCGTCCGGACAACACGGCGCGGCTGTTGGCGCGCAGCCTCGCCTCGCTGCTGACGAACCCGGTGGAGGCGGCGCGGATTCAAGTGGAGCCGTGCGATCTGCTCGCGGACAAGCTGCTGCTCAAACCCACGAGGGGCGCACTTCCCCCCGAGCGGCTCGAGGCGCTGCTGCGCGTGCTGGAGCCCGCGCGCACGGTGCTCTTCGACGGAGTCCTGGTGTCCGTCTCGAGCGAGCCCCTGTTTCCGCGCGTCACCGTGGAGGACCGGGGAGAGCAGACGGTGCTCAAGGTGGAGAAGGACCCGAGCGTCTCCGAGGTTGTCAGCTCCGGGCTCGCGGTGTGTGGGGGCACGCTCCGGAAGCTCGGAGAGCAGTCGCTCACGGGAGCATGGCTGGAGAAACTCCCTCAGGAGCGGACCTTCTCGCCGCAGCAGATGGGGGAGCTCACCGGGAAGGTGCTGCCGGACTTCGCGAGGCGCATGCCGGTGGACGTGCGGAGCCAGCGACTGCCGCCGATCGACCGGACGCTGAAGCCGCGCATCTCGCTGGAGCTCGACCAACTGGACTCGGGCCTGTCGGTGCTGCCGACGCTGGTGTACGGCTCGCCGCCCACGGTGCGAATCGACAACGGGCGCATGGTGTACCTCGAGGGCGCGGTGCCCGTGCGCGACGAGGCCACCGAGCAGAAGCTCATCCACCAATTGCGCGACGAGCTGAACATGGTGCCCGGCCGGCGCGTGACGGTGCAGGGCCCCGAGGCGGTGCAGCTCGCCGACAAGCTGCGGCGCTGGCGAGGAGGCCTCACCGGGGACGCGGCGCGCGTGGTGAGCCCCAACGTACAGCTGCGCCCCCTGCTCTCGCTGGACGCGGATGCCTCACGAACCGGGGTGCCACGGGTGGGCTTCTCGCTCGACTTCCAGGTGGAGGGAGCGGGACCGGGCGCGCCGCGCACGGTGGACGCGGGCGCGGTGATGCGCGCGTGGGAGGAAGGACTGGGCCTGGTGCCGCTGGAAGGCGGAGGATGGGCGCCGCTGCCCACGGCGTGGCTGAAGACGCACGGCCAGCGCGTGGCGGACCTGCTGGCCGCGCGAGGCAAGGACGGACGGCTGGCCAACCATGCCCTGCCGGAGCTCGCCGGCCTGTGCGACGCACTGGAGCACCCTGCCCCGCCCGGGCTCGAGCGGTTGGCGCCGCTGGTGCAGGGCTTCGAGAAACTGCCGGACGTCCAACTCCCCCCGGACCTCACCGCGACGCCGCGCCCCTACCAGTTGCAGGGCATCAGCTGGCTCACCTTCCTGCGGCAGGCGGGGCTCGGGGGCGTGCTCGCGGACGACATGGGCCTGGGCAAGACGCTGCAGACCCTTTGCATCATCGGACCGGGCACACTGGTCGTAGCCCCCACGAGCGTGCTGCCCAACTGGGAGGCGGAGCTCAAGCGCTTCCGTCCCTCGCTGAAGGTCTCGGTCTACCACGGCCCCGGGCGAGCCCTGGACGAGACGGCCGACGTGACGCTCACCACCTACGCGCTGCTGCGCCTGGACGCGGAGGTGCTCGGAGCGAGGACGTGGGACACGGTGGTGCTGGACGAGGCGCAGGCCATCAAGAATCCGGACAGCCAGGTGGCGCGAGCGGCATACGGGCTACAGGCGGGCTTCCGGGTGGCGCTGAGTGGCACGCCCATCGAGAACCGGCTCGAGGAGCTCTGGAGCCTGATGCACTTCACCAACCAGGGGCTGCTCGGGGGGCGCAAAGAGTTCGAGGAGCGGTGGTCGCGGCCCGTCTCGGACAACCAGAAGGGGGCGGCCGAGCGGTTGCGAGCGCGCATCCGTCCCTTCGTGCTGCGCAGGCTCAAGCGGGACGTGGCGCCCGAGCTCCCGCCGCGCACCGAGTCCGTGCTCCACGTCACGCTCACCGAGCGGGAGCGCGCCGTCTACGACGCGGTGTACGCGGCCACGCGCGAGGAGGTGGTGTCGCAGCTGGAGGAGGGAGGCAGCGTCCTCAAGGCGCTCGAGGCGCTGCTGCGGCTGCGTCAGGCGGCGTGCCACCCGGCGCTCGTGCCGGGACAGCAGGCGAAGACGTCCTCCAAGGTGCAGGCGCTGGTCGAGGCGCTCGGCACGGCGGTGGAGGAAGGGCACAAGGCGCTCGTCTTCTCGCAGTGGACGTCGCTGTTGGACCGCATCGAGCCGGCGCTCCAGGAAGCGGGCATCGGGTTCATCCGGCTGGACGGAAGCACGGCCAACCGGGGCGCGGTGGCCGGGTCCTTCCAGGATCCGAAGGGCCCGCCGGTGATGCTCATCTCGCTCAAGGCGGGAGCCACGGGGCTCAACCTCACGGCGGCGGACCACGTGTTCCTCGTGGACCCGTGGTGGAACCCGTCGGTGGAGGCGCAGGCGGCGGACCGGGCGCACCGCATCGGCCAGCAGCGGCCGGTGATGGTGTACCGGCTGGTGTCGCAGGGCACGGTGGAGGAGAAGATCCTCACCCTCCAGGACAAGAAGCGCGCGCTCTTCGAGTCCGCGCTCGGCGGGGCGTCTGGAGCCGCGGCCATCACGCGGGCGGACCTCATGCAGCTGCTCGACTGACACGGGCCCGCCGCCCGGGTCCAGCCGCCGAGCAGGCGAGCCCGGAGACTCACCGGACGGGTATGGTGGGGCCATGATGCGCGTACTGGAAGCCGGACAGGGGCGGGGCGGGCTCCCATACACCGTGGGGGTGCCCCTGCTTGGCTTCGGGCTGTGGGCCACCCTGTTGGCGTGGAGGTGGACCACGGGAGGGTTCCACGAGTTCCTCCTGGCCGAGACGCTCTTCTTGTTGGCGCCGCTCGTGCTCGTCCCGTTGGCCCTCCCGCTCACCTTCGTCCCCGTGCGCACCGGGCGCTCCTCCCGGCTGTCCCGCATGCTCGGAGTCCTCCATCCCATCGGAGCCCTGGGGCTCGTGCTGGCGTTCGTCGTGGAGGCGCTGCCCTGGCAGGCCCGGGTCGCCCTGGGGCTGCCCTATCTGCTCTTCACGGCCTGCGCCGCGCTGCACGGGCTCGTGCGGCTGGCCGGGCGCGGCGCGTTCCTCGTGGAGGAGCTGGCCATTGACGGGGCCCTGCTCTGCCTCCCGGGAGGCGCGGTCTGGGTCCTCACCTGGCTGGGGGACCTCCCACTCCTGGGCTTCCAGGGACTGTGGGTGCTGCTCACCGCCATCCACTTCCACTTCGCGGGCTTCGGGTGCCTGCTCATCGTGGGACTGCTCGGCCGGCTCCTCGCGGCCCACCGCACTTCGGCACCTCGCGCCTGGCGGCTCCATCCGGCCGTCGCCGTGGGGCTGATGGGGGCCTTCCCCCTGCTCGCCGCGGGGATCGCCGGCCACCGTGCCCTCGAGGTGCTCGGCGTGGGGCTCTATGTGCTCCTGCTGCCGCTGCTCGCGGGGCTCCTGCTCGTGGGGGCCGCGAGGGCGGACTCCGGGGGCGCGGGGCGCGGGCTGCTGGCGGGGGCGGCCCTCGCGCTGCTCGGCTCCACCACACTGGCGGGCCTCTGGGGCCTCTTGCGCCCGAGCCTCGTGGCGCTGCCCACCATGCTCCGCTTCCACGGCACGCTGAACGCGGTGGGCTTCGTGGGGCTCGGGCTGCTCGGCCTGCGCTTGCTGCACCCCGTCTCGCGCGCCAACGCGGCGGGAGTGGTGTTCAGCCGGCTGAGCTCCCGCGGGCGGACGGGCCCGCGATTCTTCGAGCGCCTCGCGCCACCGGACGGGCGCCACCCCACGGGCCTCGTGGATGACTTCTCCGAGTACGCACGTCCCGGCTTCGATCCGCTCCGCGTGGCCCCGGAGGTCCGTCGCTTCTATGAGCACACCGCGAGCTACACGTTGTGGGTCGTCCCGGACTGGAAGCCCGGCTTCCGGCTCGGCGGCCGGCTGTGGGGGTGGTTCGCGAGGAGGGTGCAACAGCTCGTCCTCCCGAGCGACACGCGCCTCCAGCGCCACGGGGTGAAGGGCGCCATCGTCGCCGTGGATGACGGAGCGGACGGGCGCGAGCGCGTGCGCGGGTGGATCCGCACCTATGTGAGCGATGGGAGTCCCATCTACGTCGCCGCCTATTCCAGCCACGTGGCCGGCGCGATGCGGTACATGAACATCGCGTTCCCGCTGCCCTTCTCCAACATGACCAGCATCCTGCGGCTCGACCATGACGCGCCGGGGGGCTCGGGGCTGCGGCTCACCTCGTGCGCCCAGGAGGAAGCACCGGGTGGGGACCAGGGCGTGTACCTGGTCAACCCGGTGCTCCCGCTGCGGCTGCCCCTCAACGAGACCATCTGGGTCTGGAGCGCCGAGGGCACTCCGCGCACGGAGCCGCCCTGCGATGACCCGGCGGTGGTGTTGCGGGCCCGGCACGAGATGTGGTTCCTCGGAAGGAAGTACCTGGAGCTGCACTACTTCATCGAGCGCGTCGCCGAGCCCGGCCCGTGAACCGGAGCGGGCGTCCAGTCCCGCCCGCCCCTCGAGCCCATCTAGGCCTTCGCGCCCCTGCGCGCCGCGTCAACGCTCCAGATGCCCGAGCCGTGCGCCGCGATGTAGAGGAACAGGAAGCAGTAGACCGCGGCGAGCTCGCCCTGGTTGATGATGGGGAGGATGTTGCCCTTGGGAAACACGTGCCCCATGAAGTAGGCGAACGCCATGGTGCCGCTCGCGAGGAAGGCCGCGGGCGCGGCGAACAGCCCGATCAGCACGAGCAGGCCGCACACGAGCTCGATGCCGCCCGCGGCGTAGATGATGAACGGCGGCGCCCCGGGAGGCACTCCGCCGAACAGTCCGAAGATTTTCTGGAACCCGTGCAGGCAGAACATGAATCCGGTCATGATTCGGAGCACGGCGTAGATGCGTTCGGCGTGGGGCAGCAGGAATTTCATGAGTCTCTCCAGGCGCAAGGCGTGGCCACGGTAATACGAGGTAATGCGGCGGTAATGCCGCGGATGACGGCCCATGGTACGCAATCACACATGGCCACGATCGCAAGACTCCTGCTTCCGCTGGTGGTGCTGTGCACGGGTTGTACGCTGACGGTGGCCCAGCTCAACCCGTCCCCGAATCTGGACCTCGCCCCCACCGCCCAGAGCCTCTCGCTCGCGATGGAGGAGGCGGTGCGCGACTCCCTGGTCGTCCCCTTCGGCCCCGCGCGGATGGAGGTGAACGACTGGCGGCATAGCCTCGAGCGGGGCTTCACCAACGCCTTCAAGAGCAGCTACGCCCTGGGTACCGGACCCACCGAGCTGACGCTGCAGTTGCTCGAGGTCAACCCCGACCTCGTCTTCGGCAGCGCGGGCGGCGACTACTCCAAGGCCACCGGGCAGATCCGCTACAAGGCCCGCCTGGTGGATGCGCGGGGCCACATCGTCAAGCGCCTCACCGGCACGGCCATCGGGCACAAGGATGCGCTGTCGCGGGACTCCATCCCCCTGGCCCTCCAGAGCGCGGTGGAGACGATGTACGAGGAGATCGCCGCGAACTTCTTCGGCGCCTCGGTGTCGGGGGTGACGCCCTCGGCGACGAACTGAGCCCCTTCGCCTCCCGCCGTTTTCTGTCAGCATGGGGGCATGTCCCGCTCCGAACGGCTCCTGCGGCTGATGCAGGTGCTGCGCCGCTACCGCCAACCCGTCAGCGCCGAGTCCCTCGCCGGGGAGCTCGGCATATCGGTGCGCTCCATCTACCGGGACGTGCAGACGCTGCGCGGCCAGGGCGCCTCCATCGAGGGCGAGGCCGGCGTGGGTTACCTCCTCCGCCCCGGCTTCCTGCTGCCGCCGCTGATGTTCACCGACGAGGAGCTCGAGGCGATGGTGCTCGGCCTGCGGCTGGCCACCGAGCACGGGGATGAGGGGCTCGGCCGGGCCTGCGTGGACGTGGTCGCCAAACTGCGCGCCGTGCTGCCCAGGGACTTGCGCTCACTCGTGGACGACGTGTCGCTGCTGGCGGGCCCCGCGCGCGAGCGCCCACCGGACGGTGTGGACCTCGCGCTCGTCCGCCGAGCCATCCGCGAGCAGCGCAAGGCACTCATCCACTACGCCGACCCGCACGGCGCCCGGAGCTCCCGCACCATCTGGCCCCTGGGCCTCGCCTTCTTCGAGCGCTCGCGCGTCCTCATCTCCTGGTGCGAGACACGGCGGGACTTCCGCAACTTCCGCACCGACCGCATCACCTCGTGGGCCCCGCTCACCGAGCGCATCGGCCGCCCCCGCATCACGCTGCTGCGCGAGTGGCGCGCGCGGGAGTCCATCCCCGAGCCCCAACCCGGGTAAGCGGCTGCTGACAGAAATTGGCAGTACCCCATGAGAGGGTGGCTTCCGTCGGCACGCCGCCGGCACCGAAGGAGCCACCATGCGCCGCTACATCCACGAGACCGTCGTCTCCACGCCCCCCGAGTCACTCTTCCGCGCCATCACCGAGCTCACCCACTGGCCCCGCTGGGATCCGGAGCTCGAGTCCATCGAGCACGACGGTGCGCTGGCCCCGGGCACCCGCTTCTTCCTGACGCCGCGCGGTGGGCCGCGGGTGCGCATGTCCATCGAGAAGGCCGAGGCGCCCTCGTGCTTCAGCGACCTGTCCCACCTGCCGCTGGCCACCCTGCGCACGGTCCACGAGTTCCACCCCGTGCCCGGGGGAGGCACCCGCGTCCGGCTCACCCTGGAGGTCTTCGGGCCGCTGGGCTTCCTCTGGGACCGGCTCCTCGTGAGGAAGCAGGCGGCCGGTGCCGAGGCGCAGACGCGGGCCTTCGTGCGGCACGTGGAGCAGCGCTCATGACGCGCGCCTGGGTGGGAGTCGTCTCGCGGTCCCATGTGATGCGAGGAGTGGAGGGCCACTTCGCGCAGCTGTGCCACGGCAAGCGCCTGCCGCTGGAGCGGATGAGCGTGGGGGACTGGCTCGTGTACTACTCGCCGAAGACGGACATGCACGAGGGCGAGCCGCTCCGGGCCTTCACCGCGCTGGGCCGCGTCCACGGGGAGCGCACGGTGCTCTTCGACATGGGCGGCGGCTTCGTTCCCTACCGCCGGGAGGTGCGCTTCGAGCGCGCCGCGCGCGAGGTGCCCCTGGCGGGCCTGAGCGAGAGCCTCGGCTTCATCCGGAACAACCCCCACTGGGGCATGCTGGCCCGGCGCGGCCACTTCGAGATCAGCCTGGAGGACTTGCACACGATCGCCACCGCCATGGGCATCTCGCTGCCCGCTCCGCTACCATCCCCCGCCCCCGGGCCGGCATCCCGCTGGCCCGAGTCCCCCGCTGGGAGATGACCGAATGAACCGCCTCATCGTGCGGCTCGCCGCCTTGAGCCTGCTGTCCGCGTGTGCCCACTCCGCGTCCTCCGAGACGCCCGCCGCTCCCGCCGCCGCCACCGCTCCGGCGCCCACCGCCCAGGCCCGCGAGCTGGCGAGCCAGGCGGAGGCACTCGCCATGGGTGGGAAGTATGCCGAGGCGCTCCCGCTCTACCGGCAGGCCTGGGCGGGGGGCGTGCGCGACCAGGGCATCCTCTATGACGCCGCCTGCGCCGCGGCGCTCGAGGGCCAGAAGGCCGAGGCCCTCACCTGGCTGGAGCGCGTGGCGGACGCCGGCTTCGCCATGACCGAGCACATGAAGCAGGACCCGGACCTGGCCTCGGTGCGCGAGGACCCGGCCTTCGCCCGCGTGCTGGAGCGCGTGGCCGCCAACGACGCGAAGCTGAACGCGGCGCGGGAGCCGGAGCTGCGCGACGAGCTGCTGCGCATGATGGACGAGGACCAGGTGGCCCGGCGCGCGGCGGGCGCGGCCAACTTCAAGGACACGGCGGCCAACGAGCGCATGAAGGCCATCGACGTGAAGAACACCGCGCGCATGAAGGAAATCCTTGCGCAGGTGGGCTGGCCCACGAAGACGCTGGTGGGCGAGCGGGCCTCGAAGGCCGCGTGGCTCCTGGTGCAGCACGCGGACCTCGACCCGGCCTTCCAGAAGCAGTGCCTGCCGCTGCTGGAGAAGGCCGTGGCCAATGGCGAGGGCTCGGAGAAGGACCTCGCCTACCTGACGGACCGCATCCTGGTGGCCGACGGCAAGCCGCAGCGCTACGGCACCCAGTTCCACACGGTGGACGGCAAGCTGGTGCCCCGCCCCATCGAGGACGAGGCCCACGTGGACGAGCGCCGCGCCTCGGTGGGCCTGGGCACCATGGCCGAGTACACCGAGCAGATGCATCGCATGACCTCCACGATCTCCGGCGGCAAGTAACCCTCTCGATTCTCGGACCTCGGGAGCCGTTGCTCCCGGGTCCATGGACCGCGGCTCGAGCTGCGAAGCGTGGTGTTGTCGTTGGCTGCCTGCAAGCCGCCGAAGGTGTCAGACGACTCGTGGGGGGATGAGGTACCGGAACGAGTCCTTTGACACCTTCACGGGGCTCAGTGCAGCCGGGCGATCTCCGCCACGGCTTCGGCCAGGGCGTCCGCCTCCTCGTGGGTGTTGTAGAACATGAAGGAAGCGCGCACCGCCATGTCCACGCCCAGGGCCTTCAGCAGCGGCTCGGCGTCCAGCTCCCCGGCACGAGCGGCGATGCCCCGGCGATCCAGTTCCTTCTCGACCTCCGTGGGCGGCACCCCCTCCACCGTGAACGACAGCACGGCGATGCGCTCCGTCCCCTCGCCCAGCACGCGCACGCCGGGAATGGCCAACAGTTTCCCAGTGGCATACTCGGTCAGCGCCTTCTCGTAGGCCGCGATGCGCTCCAGGCCCAGGTCCATCCAGTAGTCGATGGCCGGACCCCAGGCGACGACCTCGCCGAACGCGGGCTCCCCGGCCTCGTACTTGTGCGGCAGGGGCTTGGGTTGGATCTTCTCGAAGCTCAACGTCTGGGCCATGGTCGAGCCGCCATCGGCCACTGGCAGTTCCTCCAGCTTGCTCGCGACGCCGTAGAGGAATCCCACGCTCGAGGGCCCTCCCATCTTGTGGCCCGAGCCCGCGTAGAAGTCGCAGCCGATGTCCCGCACGTCCACCGGCATGTGGGGCACGGCCTGCGCCCCGTCCACCAGCACCGGGATGCCTCGGGCATGCGCCAGCTCCGTCATCCGCTTCACCGGGAACACCGTGCCCGTGACGTTCGACACATGGGAGACGGCCACGATGCGGGTGCGCGGACCGAGGAGCTGCTCGAAGCGCGCCAGGTCGATCTCGCCCGAGGCCGTGACGGGCACCACCCTCAGCGTCGCGCCGCTGTCCTCACAGGCCATCTGCCAGGGAATGGCGTTGGAGGCATGCTCCGCCATGGTGATGAGCACCTCGTCACCCGGGCCCAGCCGCGAGCGCTCGAAGGCGCGGGAAATCAGGTTCAGCGCCTCGGTGGAGCCTCGGGTGAAGATGATCTCCCGGGGCTCGGCCGCGTTGATGAGCCGGGCCACCTTGGCCCGCACCTCCTCGAACACCTGCGTGGCGTGCTTGCTGAGCGAATGCCCCTCCTCCACCTTCGCGTACTCCTCGGCGTACAGGGCGCGCATCCGATCGATCATCACCTGGGGTTTCTGACTCGTCGCCGCGCTGTCCAGGTATACGAGCGGCAGGCCATTCATACGCCGCTGCAGCATCGGGAAGTCCCGGCGGATGCGCTCGACGTCCAGCTCCCTATTGTCCCGCGGAACAGTCTTGTCTTCCGATTCCCCGGCCTCGGTGGGATGAAGTGTCTCGTCCATTGTTCCGCCTCTTTGACTCGAGTGAATGGTGGAAAGATGGGCATTTCGAAAGTGGACTGATCCGCCCGCCCACTCACCGTGCGGCCAGACGTCTTGCATCAGCGGCTCCCCCCTTACATCCATTAGGACATGCCTCACTTCACTTCCCGCTTCATCGACTCGACCCCTGGAGATCCGCTCGCGAACGGGGGGCCCCGCCAGGTGCAGGGCGCGCTCTGGTCAAAGGTCCAGCCCACCCCGGTCCCGGCCCCGAGGCTGATCGCCCTCTCTCCCGAGGTGGTGCGGTTGCTCGGACTGGACGAGGCTGCCCTGCGCGCCACCGAGTGGGTGCGGGTGCTCGCGGGCAACGCGCTGTGGCCGGGCATGGTGCCGTACTCGGCCAACTACGGCGGACACCAGTTCGGCCATTGGGCGGGCCAACTGGGGGATGGGCGCGCCATCGTGCTGGGTGAATTGGTGGCGCCCGATGGCAAGCGCCACGAGTTGCAGCTCAAGGGGGCGGGCCGGACGCCCTACTCGCGCCGGGCCGATGGGCGCGCGGTGCTGCGCTCGTCCATCCGGGAGTTCCTGTGCAGCGAGGCCATGCACCACCTGGGCGTGCCCACCACCCGGGCGCTATCGCTCGTGGCCACCGGAGAGCAGGTCATCCGGGACATGTTCTACGACGGGCACCCCGAGGCCGAGCCCGGTGCCATCGTCTGCCGCGTCGCGCCGAGCTTCCTGCGCTTCGGCAACTTCGAGCTGTGCACCCGCCGGGGTGACGTGGAGCTGCTCGGGAAGCTGGCGCACTACACGGTGACGCACTTCTTCCCGGAGCTCGGCGCGCCGTCGAAGGACACGTACGCCGCCTTCTTCAACGAGGTGGCGCGGCGCACCGCGAGGCTCATCGCGCATTGGCAGGCGGTGGGCTTCGTGCACGGCGTCATGAACACCGACAACATGTCCATCCTCGGCCTCACCATCGACTACGGCCCCTATGGCTGGCTCGACGACTTCGACCCGGGATGGACGCCGAACACCACGGACGCCGAGCAGCGCCGCTACCGGTATGGCAACCAGCCCGCCATCGGCATGTGGAATGTCGAGCGGCTCGGCAGGGCGCTGCTGCCGCTGCTCGAGGGCGATGAAGCCCTGCTCGAGGCGGGGCTGCGCGAGTACGAGCGGACCTTCGAGACGGAGCTGGCGGCCCGGTTCGCGGCGAAGCTGGGGCTCACCTCGCTCGAGGACGCAGCCGACTTCGAGCTGGTGAACACGTGCTTCGCGTGGCTCGCGGCGGAGGAGACGGACATGACGCTCTTCTTCCGCGGCCTGTCTCGCGTGGTGACCGGGCCGGCGGCCCCAGGCGAGCTCCCGGCCGTGCTGCGCGAGGCCTTCTACGGCGAGGTCCCCGAGGCCCACCGGGCCCAGGGCCTCCAATGGCTGACAACCTGGTGGCAGCGCACGCGGCGCGAAGCCGTGCCCCCCGCCGAGCTGGCGCGCCGGATGGACGCGGTGAATCCGAAGTACGTGTTGCGCAACTACCTCGCGCAGGAGGCGATCGACGCCGCCCACGCGGGCGATGACTCGAAGGTGCACGAGCTGCTCGACGTGATGCGGCGGCCCTACGACGAGCAACCGGGGCGCGAGGCCTACGCGGCCCGGCGGCCCGATTGGGCGAGGTCCAGGCCGGGATGCTCGGCGCTCTCGTGCAGCTCCTGAGGGCTCAGTGGACCGTGCCCTCCAGCCACCAGCGCACGGCCTCGCGCATCATGTCCGCGGGGACGACGTGCGGGCCCTCGAACTCGTGGTAGCTCACGTCGTAGCCGGCGCGCTCGAACACGCGCACCAACCGGCGGCTGCACCGGTCGATGGGGAGCACCCGGTCCTGGGTGCCATGGCTCATGAAGATGCGCGGCCTGCCGATCTGCCGGGGCGGCACCGCGAAGCCCGGGGAGAAGGCGATGATGTGCCGGAACAGGTCGCCATTGCCGAGCCCCAGTGAGAGCGCGTACGAGGCTCCGTCGGAGAAGCCTCCGATGGCCACCCGCGCGGGGTCCACCGCGTAGTGCTCGAAGGCGTGCGCGAGCGCCTCGTCGATGGCGCGCACGTCCGGCCCGAAGTCCTCCACGATGACATCCCAGGTAGCGCCCTGGGAGCCCGGGGCCACGAGGATCAGGTTCGCCTCATCGGCCAGGGGCCGGAGCAGGTCCAAGCCGTGCCGGGCCGAGCCCCCCGCTCCATGGAGCATCACCGCGAGCGCTGCGGGGTGCTCGGGCCGGTAGCTGGAGGGCACGTAGATGACACCATCGTGTCCGAGGCTCACGCCGAGAGGGTGCATGCCCACCGGGGCGCCCCCGGTCCGCGGAGTGGTTGCCGGGTGCGCCCGTAGACGCCCCGAGCGAGCGGATTGCCAGGACTCGTCCTGCCTTCCCTCGTCCTCCTTCTCCCTGTTGCTCATTCGCTCGGCCTCCAGGAGGCCCACCCCGGGAGCAGGAGGCTCCAGGGCGGCCGGACCGCACATGGCGCACGGTCACGCATCCCTTCCGAAGACAATCTGGGGTCGGCCGGGTCCATGAGGACGACCCCTGGCTTTCGTGAAAGCCGGAGCGCTTGCCCCGTCAGGCCGTACAAGACGAGCGCCTGCACGCACGCCTGCTTCGCGTCCCACGGGCGTTCCCCCTCAGGGGCCCTCGCCGTCACCGAACCAGGATTCTTCTTCCACACCGTCCAGGTAGCGCACGACGAGGCCCGCGGGCTTGTGCTGGTGCGCCAGCTTGCGCCCACGGTGGATGGCCTGGGTCACGTTGGGATACCGGTCGAGGTGACGGCTGCCCTCGAGCCGGACGTACCAACCCCGGCCATCCACGGCGACAATCACCCACCGTTGGCCAGGGGCTGCCGCGACCTCACGTTGCTCGCTCTCTTTCCGAATCGCCAGGCTCATGACAGCAAGCTGGCACCGAGGGGCGGAAGCGGCATTGTCCTCCGGATCAGCGCCGGTGGAACGCGAGCGCCATGACGCGGTCCGGCGCACGGGGCGCTGCCAGAGCGTCCACGTGCGCCGGTATTCCGGTCTTAGTGGCCCGTGCTGCCGCCAGAGCCAGAACCACCCGTGCCGCCGCTGGAGCCAGAACCACCCGTGCCGCCGCTGGAGCCAGTCCCCGGATTCACGGAGCCGGAGCCGCCGGAGCCGGTGCCGCCAGTATCCGAGCCACCCACGCTGCCGGAGCCCGTGCCGCTGCCACCCGTGCCGCCGATATCGCCGGAGCCCGTGCCGCTACCACCCGTGCCGCCCAGGTCGCCGCCAGTGCCCGTGCCGCCGCCGCCCACGCTGCCGGAGCCCGTTCCGCCGCCGCCCACGCTGCCGGAGCCCGTTCCGCCCGTGCCGCCGATGTCGCCGGAGCCCGTTCCTCCCGTGCCGCCGATATCGCCGGAGCCCGTTCCTCCCGTGCCACCGCCCGTGGTGCTACCTCCGCCCGTGGAGCCTCCCGTCGTCGTTCCACCTCCGGTGGTGGAGCCGCCCTGGGTCGTATTGGTCCCGCTCGTTCCCTGATTCCCGGCGCCGCCCGCGCCCTTACACCCCACGCCGAAGAGCAGAGCCGCGGACAACGCGCCGATCACCACAGCCTTGATGTGCCTCATGACCGTTCCTCCAGTTGGACCTCACCAGAGGTTAGATACGGCTCACGCAGCGCAGCATTGGACGTGAATACAGGTACCCCCGCGTTCGGCATGCGAGGGCCGATTCGCCTGAGCGGCCTGCGACGGGGCGAGCGTGGTCATGCCGCCCGATGGAGGGCGTGCCCGCCACGAACAATCTGCTCGCGACCGCTGCCCGGCGCCAGCGAGCCGCCGACATTCCGCCGCGGGCCGTAGAATGAAGCCTGGCGCTGACGGCTGCATGAACACCCGGCCACGGTGCTGAAGAGCGGGTGGGTGTCCGAGACCTCGTTGTCGCGATAGGCGCCGATGACCAGCGAATGATGGGTCGCCAGGTCCGACAGCAGCCGCTCCATCAGTTGGAGCGAGGGGAGGTCCGCCCACTGCGAGTCATCCAGGAAGATGACGAGCGGATGCTCGGGCGCGGCGACCGTCCGCACGAAGCTCTCGAAGGAGAAGTTGAAGCGGTTGCGCGTCTCGGCGGGCGGCAGCCCGGGGAGCCGGGTACGCTCCCCGGTCCGTCACCGCCCGTCAGCGCCGCGCCACCGGGACCGCGCTAGTAGAGGAACGAGCGCAGGTTCGTCCCCTGCTCCACGAACACCTTCATGCACAGGAGCATCTGCGACCAGCCCATGCAGTTGCCGTAGGAGCTCTTGAGGCCCTCCGGTGTCTTGCGCCATCCCGACTCGCTGATGCGCACCAGCGTCGCGTCGCCGCCGACCGGCTCGAACTCCATCCGGACCCGGGTGTGGTAGTCGCCATCGCCGGCCTTCCACTCGAGCTCGATGAAGCGATGGCGCTCCACCTTGCGCACGTGCACGGGGAACGCGCCGGGAAAGTCGGCGAAGTCCCACGTGACCGTCGTCCCCTCGTCGAGCGGACCACTCGCTCCGTTGGTCGTGAAGTAGCCGCTCAGCTTCTTCGGGTTGTAGACCGCGTCGAAGACCTCGGCAACCGGCTTCGCGATCTTCGCGTGGACCTGAAACGTGAGGTCCATCTCGCCCCCCGCTGCTGACGTCGCGCCTTGCTCGTGCCCCATGACATGCCTCCACGAATTGACCTTCACCGTCAATATGTTATAACTTTATAACATGTCAAGCGGTGACGATCACGACGCGATCTTCAAAGCACTGGGGGACTCCCGGCGGCGCGCGATGCTCGACCTGCTCAAGACGCAGCCGCGGACGACGGGGGAGCTCGCCGACCACTTCCCGGAGCTGGATCGCACCACGGTGATGCAGCACCTCGGCGTGCTCGAGAAGGCGGGGCTCGTCATCGTGAAGCGGCGGGGCCGGCACCGCTGGAACTATTTCAATCCGCTCCCCATCAAGGAGATCCACGACCGGTGGATCAGCCGGTACGCGGCGGGCGCGGTGGAGCTGCTCGCGCGCTTGAAGTCGGACCTGGAGGAGGAGCCCGAGTAGGCGCGCGATGCCGCGGTAGAGGGGCGCTCCCATCCACGAAGAGCTCGGGGAGGGTCATGCCGTCGAATGGCGTGTCACCCGGGACGGGTTCACCCCGAGGCTCAACAGGGCCGCGCACAGCGACAGCACGGCCGCGGCCAGCCACACGTGCCCGAAGGCGGCCCGCAGCGCGTCGCCCACCGCCCCGCCCACCAGTGCCACCAGCAGGCTGACGCCGAGCGCCATCCCGACCTGGCGGCTCATGTTGACGATCGCGCTGCCCGTGGCGGTCCGCGCCGGAGGGAGCTCGACGGTGGCCGAGGCCAGCAGCGTGGGAAAGGCGAGGCCCACCCCCACCCCGGCCAGCATCCAGCCCGGCAGCAATCCCGTCACGTAGTCCGGCGCGGCTCCCGCAGACACCCTGCAGAGGGCCGGGCCCACCGCGCAGAACACGCAGCCCGCGGCCGCGAGCCACCCGGCCTCCACCCGGCGCGAGAGCCGCTGGGCGACGCTGGCGAACAGGGGAACCATCAGCGGGCCGGGGGAAATCGACAGGCCCGTGCGCAGGGCCGAGAACCGCCAGACCTCCTGCATCCACAGGATGCTGGTCAGCAGGTTGGCGGCGAACGCCACGCTGAATACGAACGCGCTGAGATTGGCCCACGCGAAGGTCCGCACCCGGAGCAATGCGGGCTCGACGACCGGCGCGGGATGCCCGCCCGAGCGCCACCAGAACCACGCTCCCGCGAGGACGCAAACCAGGAGCGACACACCCGTGCGCCCATCGCTCCAGCCCCACTCCTGCACCTTGACGAGCGCGAGCGAGAGCGCCCCCACCGCTACGCCGAGCAGCCCCGCGCCGGGCAGATCCGGCAGGGGACCGCGTGCGGCCTCCCTCGAGTCCGGGATGACGCGGACGGCGGCGAGGAGCGCGGCGATGCCCACGGGCAGGTTCACCAGGAACACCCATTGCCACGACAGCTCGACGAGCAGCCCTCCCGCGACGGGCCCGGCCGCGGCCGCCAGCGAACCGACCGCCGCCCAGATGCGGACCGCCCGCGTCCGCCCCTCCGGGGGCGTGGCGTTGAGCAGGAGCCCGAGGCTCGTGGGAGTCAGCAGCGCCGCGCCCACCGCTTGCGCCATGCGCGAGAAGACGAGGATCCACAGCCCGGTGCTCGCCGCACAGGCGGCGCTCGCGGCGGTGAACAGGCCGAGCCCCAGCAGGAACCCGGCCTTGCGTCCGAACCGGTCGGCCAGACGCCCGAGCGGAATGAGCAGCGCCGCATAGGCGATGGCGTACCCGTTGAGCACCCAGCTCAGGTCCGCCAGCGAGGCCCCGGGGAAGCTCCGGCCCATGTGCTCGAACGCGACGTTGACGATGAAGAGATCCAGGCTGGCCAGGAACGCGGCCACCGACAGCACCGCGAGCACGGCCCCCGCGCGCACCTCGCGCGAGCCCCGCGCTCCCACGACAGACGAGGTGGCCGTCATCGCCCGCGCGCCTCATCGCCGCGGAGGACCATGCACGAGCTGTACACCTTGGCCACGAGGCTGCCCTTCTCGTCCTCCACGTCGCACTCGATCAGCCCGAGCGTTCGCGTCCGCTTGACCACGCGCCCGGTCGCCCGGAGGCGCGCGTTCCAGATGGGCTTGAAGAACTTCGACGTGAGGTCCAGCGTGGTGAAGCTCTCCTCGTCCTCGAGGGTGGTGGCCATGGACGCGCCCATGGCCAGATCGGCCAGGTCGCAGATCACCCCTCCGTGGAGCGTCCCCATGGGGTTGGCGTGGCGCTCCGAGGCATTCAGCTCGATGACGACCCGGCCCGGCTCGACGCGGGTGAGCTCGAGCCCCAGCAGCTTGGCGATCGGCGGCGGGGGCACCTCTCCCCGGAGCATTCGCTCCAGGTCCTGGAGGTGCCGCGTGTTCTTGGGAGCGGAGACTCGGCCGTTCATGACTTCTCCTCGTGCAGGCGCACGCCAGGGGGCATCACCCGGGCTGCATACCCGGGCGCCCTTGCCATATTATGACCATAATATGGAATGGCCGGCGTTTCCAGGGAATCGTCCCCGAGGGTGGTTGCGCCCCCGGGTGACGCCCCTGCTGCGAGTCCACGCTCCTCTGGAGGCTTACGAGACGGCCCGCCTCACCGCCGGGCGGGGCCTCGGAGCGGCGGCCTGCTCTCAGCGGGGCATCGCCCCCGGGGTGCGCCTGAAGAACATCACACGGCTCGCGAGCGCCTTCGCCGGGCTCACCGAGACGCCGCGCCGCACCGCGCGCAGCGCCCAGAGATAGCCCAGCGTCAGGACCGCCAGCACCCCGCCCAGGGAGTAGATGACCGGCGTGGCGAACTCATGCGCCATGAGGGGCAGGAGCAGCAGGAAGTACCCCACGTCGGCCCCCACCAGCACCGCCGAGCCCAGCAGCATGGACTGTCCCTGGGCGCTCCGCCGCGACCACAGCAGGGGCAGCAACAACGTGCTCGACAGGATCTCCGTGAGCGCGAAGTTGATCAGGAAGAGCGGATCCTCCAGCACGCTGTAGACGAACCAGAACAGCACCACCACGCCCCCCTGCAGGGCCACGTACACCAGCACGTACTGCGCCTGTGTCAGCATGGGGAACAACTCCTTCCGGCTGTATTTGAGCGTCTGGTAATGCACCACCAACTCCAGCAGGGTGAAGACGAGCAGCGCCACCCAGAAGAGCTTGAACAGCCAGTGCCCCACGCCATGGAACCAGTAGTCGTACTTCGCCACGAAGAAGAGGTCGTGAGCGAAGAAATACATGTTGGCGAAGAGGGGGATGGAGTGGGTCTTGTCCCGGAAGCCAAGCCGGATGGCTTCTCCATACATGAGGAAGGCGCCGACCAGGACCACGATGCCGCTGGCGAGGATGATCGCCGTCTTCGCATCGATGTTGTTGAGGACCTCTTGAATCGAATACATGGAGCCCAACCCCTTGCTCACCAGGGGCTGTGTCGCCCCTGTTGACGCCTACTCTGACGATTCCCCGCCGGGCAGGCTGTGAGGGTGCTCACGGGTCCGGCGTGAAGTGCGTCACACCGGCCTCGCGGCTTGGAGGAGCTCCCCTCGCTCAGTTCCACTCCCGCGCGGGGGCGATGAGCTGCTCGCGCATCAGCGCCACCGGGGTCTCCCAGTGGTGCTCCCACCGGAAGCTGGCGAACTGGCGCGAGTCGGCGCCGCGCCGGAACGCGGCCCACAACCGCCGGACATACACCGCCGCATTGAAGCCGGGGATGTGCTGGGGCAGCTCCCTCGCCGTGTTGAGGAGGATGATCAACGAGGTGCGCAGGTGGAGGTTACCCAGAGAGAAGGCCTGCACCTCCATCTCACCCATGACGTCCGTATCGTAGCCGGTCATCAGGTGGATGAAGTCGTGCGTCTCGCGCAGGCGCTTGGCGAGGTACTGGGCGTCGTTCTTCGGCGGGCTGAGCGTCTCGATGGGCTGAAGGCCCTTCGCCCGGTAGTAGCTCGCGAACGTGTGACCGAACGTTCCCGGCGGCAGCTTCTCCAGCGCTTCCAGGTTCAGCTCCGAGCCGCTCAGCGAGGGCTTGTCGGCGAGCAGCCGGCGGCCCTCCTCATGGCGGGAGAACTGGCGGGCGAGCTCCGCGCACCGGCCAATCTCGACGCTGTCGTAGAACACGGCGCCGAAGGCTGGATTCGTGGGCTCCACCTTCAGCACCTGGAGGGTCCGCAGGCCCACCCGCAGGCGGGTGAGCAGCGAGGGGTTCTCGGGGAGGAGGGGGAGCGGGGGGCGGCTCGCGGAGGTCTGGAGTTGCATGGGGGAAGGTTGCCTCGGATGGGGCATTCCTGGCCAGGGCCCGGCCTCCAGGAACCGGGCAATCTGCTAGGAACGCGCCCATGAACGAACACCGCTCCGTCACCGAAGGCTTCCTCACGCACCAGGTCACGAACCAGGCCCCGCCGCTCATTTATGACGCCTGGGCGACGGACACGGTGTTGCGAGAGGCCGTCACCCGGGAAGGGGGCGGCTGGGCGGAGGCCGAGCTCGCGAAGTACGGCCCCCTCGTCGGCGGTGAGCTCATGCAGCTCGGGTTCGTGGCCAACGAGAACAAGCCGAAGTTCCGGCCGTTCGACCGGTACGGCAACCGCCTGGACGAGGTGGAGTTCCACCCCGCCTACCACCGCCTCATGGAGCTGGGCATCGCCCATGGCGTGCCCAACTTCGCCTGGCGCCACGAGGACAAGCCCGGTGCCCATGTGGCCCGCATGGCGCTGTTCTATCTGCACAACCAGGCCGATCAGGGCACGAGCTGCCCCCTGACGATGACCTACGCCAGCGTGCCCACGCTGCGCCGCCAGCCCGAGCTCGCCAGGGAATGGCTGCCCCGCGTGAGCTCGGCCACCTATGACCCGCGCTTCATCCCCGCGGCCCAGAAGCACGGCGCCACGCTCGGCATGGGCATGACGGAGAAGCAGGGCGGCTCGGATGTGCGGTCGAACACCACGCGCGCACATCCGCTCGGGAGCCGGGGCGCCGGACAGCCCTATGCGCTCGTCGGCCACCAGTGGTTCTTCTCGGCGCCCATGAGCGATGCGTTCCTCGTGCTCGCGCAGGCCGAGGGCGGGTTGTCGTGCTTCCTGCTGCCGCGCTTCACGCCGGACGGCGAGCGCAATGCCATCCGCATCCAGCGCCTCAAGGACAAGCTCGGCGACTGGAGCAACGCCAGCTCCGAGGTCGAGTTCCAGGGCGCCACCGCGTGGATGGTGGGCGAGGAAGGCCGCGGCATCGCCACCATTCTCGAGATGGTGGCCCTCACGCGCCAGGACTGCATGATCGGTTCGAGCGGCCAGATGCGTCAGGCGCTCGTGCAGGCCATCCACCATGCACGGCACCGCAAGGCCTTCGGCAAGCGGCTGATTGAACAACCGCTGATGATGAACGTGCTCGCGGACCTGGCGCTCGAATCGGAAGCGCATACCGTGCTCACCGCGCGCGTGGCCCGGGCCGTCGATGCCAACCACCGGGATGCGAAGGAAGCGGCCTTCGGCCGTATCGCGACGGCCATCGGCAAGTACTGGGTGTGCAAGCGCACGCCCGTCTTCATCAACGAGGCCCAGGAGTGCCTCGGCGGTGCCGGCTACGTCGAGGAGTCCAACCTCGCGAGGCTGTACCGGCAGGCCCCGCTGAACTCCATCTGGGAGGGGAGCGGCAACATCCAGTGCCTCGACATGCTGCGCGCGGCCACCCGCGAGCCGGCCAGCCGCGACGCCCTGTTCGCGGAGCTCCTCGCCGCCCGGGGTGGGCATCCGGCGCTCGATGCCGAAGCCGCGCGCCTGGCGAAGGAGTTCGATGACCTGAGCACGCTCGAGGTGCGCTCCCGGTTCATCGTCGAGCGCCTCGCCCTGGCGCTCCAGGCCTCCCTGCTCCTGCGCGCTGGCAACACCCAGGTCGCGGACACCTTCTGCGAGTCCCGTCTGGCCGGTGCGCATGGGCAGACGCTCGGTACGCTTCCGGCCCATGCTCCGATGCATGCGCTCATCCAGCGTGCCTTCGCGGAATGATTCCACGTATCGACAGGCCCGGACCCGGCGACTAGGCTCCGTCCCGCCGTCAGCCCTCCACACCCTGACCGCCCCACTGCGATGAGCGACCTCAATCCCCTCAAGGCCGAGAACCTCTTCAATCCAGCCCAGTTCTACGGGACGTTGAGGAACGAGCAGCCCGTGTACTGGTCGGAGGAGGTGCGCGCCTGGTTCGTCACCCGGTACGACGACGTCATCGCCTGCTACCGCGACTCGCGGCTGAGCGCCAAACGGACGGACGCCTTCGCCCAGCAGCTCCAGGGCGTAGCCGGGCCGGAAGTGGTGGAGGACTTCAGCTCCGTCTCCCGCCGGCAGATGCTCTACAAGGATGGCGTGGAGCATCTGCGCCTGCGCCGCGTGACCTCGGTCTTCACCCCCCAGGTTCTCGACGGTTGGCGGCCTCTCATCCGCAAGGCCATGGACGAGCTGTTGGAGCGGGTGCTGCCGCTGCAGCGGGCGGACTTCGTGACGGAGATCTCCCTCCGCTTCCCCGTGTACGTCATGGCCGGACTCTTCGGCATTCCCGCCGGGGACCGTGAGCGCCTGGTGAAGTGGACCGGGCCCCTGGCGGCCTTCTCCAGCCCCACGCCGGGCGCCGACCTGCTGGCGCTGGCGAAGCAGGCGAACACGGCCCAGGCGGAGCTGCGGGACTACCTGAACGGGCTGGTGGAGCAGCGCCGCAAATCGATCGGCCAGGACATCCTCAGCCAGATGATCCACACCCACGACGAGGGCGAGGTGTCCCAGGAGGACCTGGTGGCCAACGCCAGCCTCATCCTCACGGCCGGGCACCTCAACACCACCGACCAGCTCGGCAACGGTCTCGTCGATCTGCTGACGCATCCCGAGCAGCTCCGGCAGCTCCGCAACGATCCCTCCCTGGTGAAGTCCGCCGTGGAGGAGATGACGCGTTTCAATCCGTCGGTGCCCTTCATGCTCCGCGTCGCCGCGCAGGACGTGCCGTTGCGTGGCCAGACGCTGCGCAAGGGGGACCGGGTGTTCCTCGGCATGGCCGCCGCCAACCGCGACCCGGCCGTCTTCCCGAATCCGGATCGCTTCGACATCACCCGGGACCACCTCCACCAGAAGCACGTGAGCTTCGGTTACGGTGTGCATGCCTGCCTGGGTGCGGGAGTGGGCCGCCGCGAGCTGGAGATCGCCTTCGAGGCGCTCCTCGAGCGGATGCCCTACCTGCTGCTGGACGAGTCGCAGCCGCCGCGGCGCAAGGCCCCGGCCCTGCTCTACAGCGGCTACGAGTCGATTGCCCTCCAGTGGTGACGCCGTCCCTGGCGCCTCACTGGGGCGGACCGCCTCTCCGGCCTTCGCCCTGTGCGCCCCCCTCCCCGGCCCCGCTCCTGCGGGGCTTCGGGTGCGCGCCCGCGTGAGCCGGTGTCCCCTCGGCTCCCCGTGTGTCGGGAGCCGCCCCGGGCCCCTTCCCTCCCCGCCGGCGCCGCCGCCTCTTCATCGGAGGGCGCCCGGACTGGCCTCCGAGCTCTCGCAGCACCCGCGCGCGAACCCCGCTCTCCAGACGCAGCTCCTGCAGGAACGTGTGCGCCTTCTGGGTCCCGTGCGGGTGGCGCAGCACCTCGCCGAGCCGCTCGACGAGGTCGAGCCGCAACGCCACGGGACCGAGCACCGCATAGCCCAGGGCCCGTGCGTTCCAGCCGCCCAGCTCCGCGACCTCGAGCACCGGCTCCCGGGGAACCCCCTTGGGTGCCGGACTCCGCTGGAACAGCGCCGTCAGCATGCAGCGCCGCTCGAGCGCTTGCGGTGCGAGCGCCTCGGCCACGTAGAGGAAGCGCTGCCCCTCGCGGACGCCCAGCACCCTCAAGTGCTCGCGTTCCTCCTCCTCCAGGAGCCGCCACTGCTCGTGCGCCTCGCCCTGGGTAATCACTCCCAGCCCCTCGGCCAGACGGTAGGCGAGCCCCCGCATCGGCGCGGAACGGCCCGCTCCCATGAGGGCCTCGGCGGGAAAGCCGCCCATGGCCTCGGTGACGAGATCCCTCGCCAACGCCAGCGACCGGCGCTCGAGCCGCTGCCGCGCGCCTCCCGTCCAGATCTCCGGCTCCGTCAGCGCGATCAGCGGTGAGCGCCGGTCCTTCCCGCGAACCAGGCGGGCCAGCGGCTGCCCCTCGAACGAGATGCTTCCCGACGCGTCCACCTCGAAGGTGTCATGCGTCGCATCCACCACCCGCTGGACGAACTGCTCCTCCGTCAGTTCGCCGCCGTCGGCGCCCGGCACCTCGCCCAGCAGCTGTCCCAACCTGGCGAAGGGGCTGTCCGACGTGGCCGCGGGGTGTGCGGAGGCTCTCACGAAGCGGCGTACGCTCCTGCGGGCGGCCCGCTGCACGAAGCGCTCCACGAGCCGCTCATGCAGGGCATCGCCCAACGCGTCCTCGATGCGGCGGGTGCGCTCCTGCCACTGCTCGGCGTCGTGCAGCCAGCTCGCACGATGGCTGATGTACGTCCAGATGCGGATGGCGGCCAGCCGATCCATCAGCGTGTGGATGTCTCCGGCGACGTCATCGAGCGGCGACACCTGTTTGTTCAGCCAGGCCTGCTCCAGCCTTCCGTCCCCCTCGGAGAGCTGAAGGAAGGTCTCCCGCAGCAGCGCGACGTGCTGGCCGAACAGACCCTTGCGGAAATCTGGAATCTGGCAGACCTGCCACAGCAGCTCGACCGTGGCCTTGTCGGTGGCGACGTCTCGAATGGCGGGAACGTTCGAGAGCTCCTTGAGCGCATCGAAGTCGTCCGCGCGTTCCACCCGGATGAAGGCATTGTTGCCTGGGGCCCGCGACAGCGAATCCAACAGCGACTCCGGGCTCGCGAAATCGAGCGAGGAATTGCGCCAGATGAGACTGCGCACCGCCGGAAAGCGGTGGGACTCGATGGCCGAGACCACCCGCGGAGATAGCTCGGGCAGCGTGTTCAGCATCCCGAAGCTGCCGTCATTCAGGTGGCGCCCCGCGCGGCCCGCGATTTGAGCCAGCTCGTCCGGGAAGAGCTCCCGCTGCTCGGCGCCGTCGAACTTGGAGAGCGCCGCGAAGGCCACGTGGTTGAGGTCCAGGTTCAACCCCATGCCGATGGCATCCGTGGCCACGAGGTACTGCACCTCCCCGGACTGGTACATCGCCACCTGGGCATTGCGCGTGCGCGGGGAGAGCGCGCCCAGCACCACGGCCACCCCACCCCGCAGGCGGCGCAGCGACTCGGCGAGCTCGTACACACGGTCCGCGGAGAACGCGACCACGGCCGAGCGCGGAGGAAGGCTCTTCAGCGAGCGGCGCCCGGCATAGCGCAGCTGGGACAGGCGGGTGGCGCGCTTCATCGACGCATGGGGGATGAGCGCCTGGACCATGGGCCGCATCGTGTCCGCGCCGAGGAACCACGTCTCCTTGCGCCCCCGCGCATGCAGCAGCCGGTCCGTGAAGATGTGCCCGCGCTCCCGGTGGGCCGCGAGCTGGATTTCGTCCACCGCGAGGAAGTCGACCTGCCGGTCGGTTGGCATCGCCTCGACGGTGCACACCCAGTAGTCGGGACGGGGCGGCAGGCGCTTCTCCTCGCCCGTCATCAGCGCGACCCGCCCCTCGCCCACTCGAGCGGTCACCCGATCGTAGACCTCGCGAGCGAGCAGGCGCAGGGGTAGACCGATCATGCCCGTTTCGTGCTCGAGCATGCGCTCGATGGCGCGGTGCGTCTTCCCGGTGTTCGTGGGCCCCAGCTCCGCCACGACGACGGACGACCGGCCAGAGGGGCTGGAGTTCATGGGCGAAGTCTAACCCCGGGCGAGGTCCTCCGCCCAGGAAGCCGACCCACCGAGAGGCCGAGCACGCTACTGCCGCGCCCCCATCCCTCCGCCGTCGGAGCAGCCCACGACGCGTGCCCGCGGCAGCCTCACCGTGAACGTCGTGCCCTCCACCGGCTCGGAGCGCACGTCGACGGTGCCTCCGTGCGCCTGGACGATGTTGGCCACGATGAACAGGCCCAGGCCGATGCTGCGGCTGGCCGTGTCTCCTCCGGGCCTGCCCCGCGTCAGCGGCTCGAACAGGTGCGGTAGCAGCTCGGGCGGAATGGGCCTGCCCTCGTTGTGCACACGGAGCAGGACGGTGCCGTCCTCGCCGCGCGTCTCCACGCGCACCGGCGTTCCCGGCGGGCTGTAGGCCAGCGCGTTGTTCACCAGGTTGGTGATGACCTGGGCCAGCCGGTCCCCATCCCACTCGCCCGCGCCTTCCCCGCTCCCCACCACCTCCACCTCCCGGTCCGGATGGGCGAGCCGCACCTCCTCCACCACCTGCCGGCAGTGCGTGTGGAGGTTCAGCGGCCCGCGCTCGATGGGGATGCCGCCTCCGAGCCGCGCCCGGGTGAAGTCGAGCAGGTCGCGGATCATCCGCGTCGCCCGCTCCGTCGCCGCCGAGATGCGCGCCAGTCCCTTCGCCTGCCGCTCACCCAGGTCCTCCTGCCTCATCAGCGCCGCCACGGACAGGGTGATGGCGTTGAGGGGGTTGCGCAGGTCGTGCGAGACGATGCCGATGAGCTGCTCGGCGAACTCCGCGCGCTTCTGCGCCTCCTGCTGCTGGTGCCTGCGCTCGGAGATGTCCTGCGCGGTGCCGATGAAGCGCACGGCCCCTCCCTCCTCGAAGTAGGCGCGGCCGATGGCGCGCACCCAGCGCACGGCCCGGCCCTTGCGCCCCAGCGGGCGGAACTCGATGTCGTACTCGCCACCGCTGGACGGATTCAGCGCCCACTGGACGGCCGCGTGCGCGCGCTCGCGATCCTCCGGGTGGAGTGCCGCGATGAAGGCGTCGTACGTCACCTCGGGCTCCAGGGGGAGCTCGAAGAGCACCTTGCATCGCTCGTCCCAGCGCAAGATGCCCGTCACCGGGTCGAAGTCCCACGTCCCCAGCTCCGTCGCGCGCACCGTCAGCCGCAGCCGGTCCTCGCTCACCCGGAGCGCCTCACTCGCCGCCTTGCGCGCGGTGATGTCCTGCATCGCCCCCACCATCCGCACCGCCCTGCCGCTCGCGTCCCGCTGGACGCGGCCGTGGTCGGTGACGTGGATGTAGCCGCCGTCCCCGCGAAGGAAGCGGTACTCGTCCCCCCACCGCGGCCCGCCACTGGCGAGGGTCTCGTGGATGCCGTGGACGACACGCTCGCGGTCGTCCGGATGGATGCGGCCGTACCAGCTGGAGATGTGCCCTCCGAGTGTCTCCTGGGTGTGTCCGAAGAGCGTCTCCACCCCCCCGCTCCAGGTGAGGGAATCCGTCTGGAAATTCCACTCCCAGATGACGTCGCTGATGGCCTCGGTCGCCAACCGGTAGACCGTCTCGGACCTGCGCAGCCGCTCGTTGGTCTGCCGGAGCTGCTGGAGCAGGAGCGCCTTCTGGATGATGCCGGAGAGGTACTCCACCAGCGTCTCGAGGTAGCGCCGCGCCTGGGGCTCGAAGGGCCGGATCTCCGCGACGCCGAGGTAGAGCACCCCGAGGAGCTTGCCATGCGGCCACAACCGCAGGCCCAGCAGCGAGTGCAGGCCACTCTGGCGCACGCCCTCGGGCACCAGGGGGCCGGCCCCCACCGCGTCCGCCAGCTCCAGGGGCTCCTCGGAGCCGGCCAGCCTGGACACGTAGGAGGGCCCGTCCACCGCAACGGGCCCGGGCTCGGGCAGCGCGCTCCACCGGCCCGTGTACGTGGTGGGAAGCAGTGTCCCGCCGTCCGGGGACGCGAGCAGGAGCGCGGCCGCCTCCGCCCTCATGGCCTCCCGCACCACCTCCACCATGGCGCCCAGCCGCTCCCGCAGGGGCACGGCGCGCTCGTCATCTCCCATCACCTCGCCCGCCAGTGCGTCGAGGCGGTGCAGGAAACGCTTCTCGCGCTGCCGGTCCTCCAACGAGTAGCCGCTGAAGGTCGCCACCACCTGGTCCATCGCCTCCCGGAGCTCCTCGAACAGGAGCCGCGTGTCCTCGTGCGACGGCTGCTGCTCCAGGGGAAGCGCCTCCCAGAGGCTCGAGATGAGACGGCCCATGAGGACGTACTCGCTCGTCGCCTCCTCCTGGTTGAAGCCCACCCGCAGGCGCTGGCCGATGTGCGTCTCCTCCTGGCGCTTCTTCGTCCTCAGGGGATCGCCCCGGTGGCCCTGCTGGGAGAGGGCCGCCAGGGTCGAGAGGTATTCGGGGAAGCTGTCCATCCTCTCGTACGGGGTGAGGCCCCGGGCGGACTCCATCCGTCCCACCTCCTCCGTGTAGCGCTGGATGAGTTTCTCCCGGTGCTGCTCGATGAACTCCGCGACCGTCGTCATACCGTGGGCCATCCTCGTCACCCCCGAGGGTGATGAGGACCCGCGTCTCCCGCCACCACGGCGAGGAAGGTGCGTTGTCCATCCAACGCCCTCCGGTTCGAGCCAGGCCCTCAAAGCCAGACACCCCGCGGCGCCCCTCCGGAGGGCTATGGAATTGAATGCCACGGCGTCCATTTCGACGCTGGCGGGATTTCGCGGCCTCCCCTCGCCGTGGCCGTCCTCATTTCGGCCAGGTCTTCCGGTGAAGTATCATTTCCAGTTTATATGGCCTTCCGGTCATTCTCATGACTCCGTGTCCTGACGAGAACGAGCTGCTGGAGTGGGAGCAGGGGCACCTGTCCGCGGACGGCGTGGCCCGGCTGGAGGCCCACCTGGACGGGTGCGCGGCATGCTCGGCGGTGGTGGCGGGACTCCGGAGTGGAGGGGCTCTGTCCCCGGAGGACCTGGAGCCCCTGGCGCCGCTCGGGCCGGGCGGTACACCGGGGCCCGGGGCGCGCGTGGGGCGCTACGTGCTGCTGCGCCACGTGGGCGAGGGAGGCATGGGGGTCGTCTTCGCCGCGTATGACCCGGACCTGGACCGGGAGGTGGCGCTCAAGCTGCTCAAGCCCGGGGCGGTGGCGGACGCGGAGGCGCGCGGGCGGCTGGTGCGCGAGGCCCAGGCGCTGGCCCGGCTCTCCCACGAGAATGTCGTCATCGTCCATGACGTGGGACAGGACGGCGACACCGTCTTCCTCGCCATGGAGCTGGTGCGGGGGCGGACGCTGCGCCACTGGCTGGCGGAGGAGCCGCGGCCGTGGCGCGAGGTGCTCTCGCGTTTCCTCCAGGCGGGCCAGGGACTGGCCGCCGCGCACGCGGTGGGGCTGGTGCACCGCGACTTCAAACCGGACAACGTGCTGCTGGGGGACGACGGCCAGGTGCGCGTCACCGACTTCGGCCTCGCGCGCGTGGAGCCCTTGCCCCTGGAGCCCTCGGTGCCGGGGGCCGGGGAAGGCCCCACCCGGGAGGCCCCGCCGCGGGCGGAGGAAACCCTCACCGGCGTCCAGCAGGGCACGCCCGCGTACATGTCCCCGGAGCAGTGGCGGGGCCAGCGCGCGGACGCTCGCAGCGACCAATTCAGCTTCTGCGTCGCGCTGTACGAGGCCCTCTTCGGCCAGCGGCCCTTCGCGGGTGGCACGCCAGGGGAGCGCGTCCGGGCCCTGCGCGAGGGACGGGCGACGCCGCCACCCCGAGGCTCGCGCGTGCCCGGCGCCGTGCGCGACGCCGTGCTGCGGGGCCTGGCCGCCGAGCCGGCCGCGCGCCACCCTTCCCTGGACGTGCTTCTCACCCGGCTCGAGTCCGGCGCGCGCGCGCGTCGCTGGCGCTGGGCGGCGGCGGCGCTGGCCACGGGTGTGGCGGCCAGCGCCGCCGTGGGCTTCGGCCTGGCATGGGGAGACGCCGCGCAGGTGTGCACCGGCTTCGAGGCCCGGCTGGAGGGCACCTGGGACACGGCGCGCCGGGCCCGGCTGGAGCAGCGCTTCCGTCAGGGCGCATCACCAGTGCCGGGGGACACCTTCGAGTCCACCGCGCGGGCGCTGGACGCCTACGCCCAGGCGCTGGTGGCCCAGGAGCGGCAGTCCTGCGAGGACACGCGCGTGCGGCAGGCGCAGTCCGAGCGGCTGATGGATCTACGCGCGGCGTGCCTGGATGGCCGGCGCGAGGCGTTGCTCGTCCTGGTGGAGTTACTGGAGGGGGGCGAACGGGAGGCGCTCACGCGGGCGCCGGAAGCCGCGCGGCAGCTCCCCTCCCTGGCCGCGTGCGCGGACCGGGACACGCTCGCTCGCGTGGACCCGCTGCCGGAAGCCCCGGAGGCCCGGCGGCAACTGGCGGCGCTGCGCCGGGAGCTGGACGGGCTGGGCGCACAGGGCGCGGCCGGGTTCCATGCGCGCGCGCTGCCCCGGCTGGAGGAGGTGGTGGCGGCCCTGCGAGGACTGGGGCACCGGCCCACGCTGGCGAGGGCCCTGCTCCTGCTGGGCGAGCTGCGGGGCACCGCCGGGAGCTTCCCCGCGGCACGTGAGGTATTGGAGGAGGCGGTGCGCGTGGCGGAGGCCGGGCACGACGACGAGACGGCCGCGCGCGCGTGGAGCCGCCTCCTCTTCACGGAGGCCGAGGGCCTGGGCCTGGCGAAGGAGGCCCAGCGCACCGCGCGCATGGCGGAGGCGGCCGTGGAACGTCTGGGGCCCGAGGCCTCCCTGGAGGTCGCCGCGGAGCTGCACCGCGTCCGCGGCAGCCTCGACTACCGGCAGGGCGAGTACGCGCGCGCACTCGCGGACGCCAGTGAGGCCCTGGCCCTGCTGGAGCGGGCGCGCGGGCCCCAGGACGTGGCGCTCGCCGACGTCTTGACGAACATGGGCATGGCCCTCAACGCGATGGGGCGCTACGCCGAGGCGGAGCGGCCGTATGCGCGCGCCCTGGCGCTGGTGGAGGCGGTGTACGGGCACGAGCACCCGCGGCGCGCGGAGCTCCTCAACAACCTGGCCACCGCGCTGCGGCTCCAGGGGAAGGTGGCCGAGGCGGTGGCGCGCTATGGCGAGGCGCTCGACCTGGCCGAGCGCCTCCTCGGGGCCGAACACTCCAACACCAGCATCATCCGGATGAACCTGGGCGACGCGCTCTCGCGACAGGGCCAGCTGGCGCAGGCGCTGCCCCACTACGAGCGCGCCCTGGCCAGTCTGCGCAAGGGCGGGGACGGCGAGCGGCTGCGGGTGGCCACCGTGCTGCTGAGCCTGGGCAATGCGCTCGCGGACCTGGGACAGCTTCCACGGGCCGAGGCGGCCTACCGCGAGGCGCTCGCCATCCAGGAGGCACAGCTCGGCCCCCAGCACCCGGACGTGGCCCTGTCACGCAACAACCTGGGCGCGGTGGCGATGGACGCGGGCCGCCTGGAAGACGCGCGCGCCCACTTCGAGGCGGCGCGAGTGCTGTGGGAGGCCACGCTCGGCCCCGGACACCCGAAGGTGGCCAGCGCGCTGTACAACCTGGGGCACGTGGAGCTGCGCCTGCACAGGGTGCGCCCGGCGCTCGGCTACCTGCGGCGGGCGCTGGAGCTGCGCGAGCAGGCGCTCGGGGCGGAGCACCCCCGGGTGGTGCAGACGCTCGGAATGCTGGGCCAGGCGCTGGTGGAGGGCGGCCAGCTGCGCGAGGCCCGGGAGACGCTGGAGCGGGCGGTGACGCTCTCCACGCGGGTGGAGCTCCCCCCGCATGACGTGGGCCGGGCGCGCTTCGCACTCGCCCGCGTCCTCTGGCAGTCGCCTGGGGAGAGGCCCCGGGCGCTCTCCCTGGCGCGGGAGGCCCAGGCGGCCTACGCACGCAGCGCGCCCGTCTACGCGCCCCGCGTGCGCGAGGTGCAGTCCTGGCTGTCCGCCCATGGCGCCTCCTGAGCCGGGGCGCTGCATCTCATTCCCGCCCGCGAGTGGGCGGGCTCGTTGGTGGAGGTGGGCCGTGACGTCTGAGCTGACCGAGTCCTTCTTGTCGCGGGCGCCGCATGCACTCCTCCCGGCGCTGCGGGCGCTGCCCGGCCTGGAGGAAGCGCTCGCGGCGCTGGTGCGGGAAGCGCGCGAGGCGTGGCCCGAGGTGGGCATGGACGCACGGGCCTTCCTCGCGTACGTGGCGGAGCGGCTGCCGTCCCCGGGCGAGGCCCGCGAGGTCCTCTCCAGCCTGCGCGCGGAGGATTGCTTCCTCGCCTTCGCCTGCGTGCGCGGGGAGGCGCGGGCGCTCGACGCGCTCGACACGCACGTGCTGTCCCAGGTGGGGACGTGGCTGCCGCGCGAGGCCCCCGCTCTCGTGGACGAGCTGCGGCAGCTGTTGCGCCAGCGGCTGCTGGTCCCGGGGGACGGGACACCGCCGAAGCTGGCCTCCTATTCCGGGCGCGGTCCGCTGGGACAGTGGGTGCGGGCGGTGGCGCTACGGCTCCACATCGACCTGCAGCGCGCCGCGCCGCGCGAGCGGCCCCTGGAGGAGGCCCCGGTGGCGCTGGCGGAGCGGCTGGGCGCGGACCCCGAGCTGGCCTTCATCCGCGAGCGGCACCAGGAGGACTTCCGCGTGGCCTTCCGCGCCGCGCTGGGCCGGCTGGAGGCCCGGGAGCGCAACCTGCTGCGGCTGCACCACGTGCACGGCCTGTCCATGGACGCGGTGAGCGCCACGTACCAGGTGCCCCGCTCCACCGTGGCGCGCTGGATTGCCCGCGCCCGCGAGCGGCTCCTGGCCCTCACCCGCGAGGAGCTGACGACACGGCTGGGGCTGACGTCCGACGAGCTGGACAGCCTGCTGCGCCTCGTGCGCAGCCAGCTCGACGTCAGCCTGCGCCTGCTCCTGAAGGACTGACGGACCCACGGGCTCCGCCCCGAGCACCTCTTTACACCGTGGGGGCTCCGAAACTTTTTTTCGGCTCCGCGTGGGACGAGCGCCACGTCTCTCCGTCCTTACGGAGTGTCCGTCGTTCCAACCGACGCTGGAGCCAGGCTCCGGCGTTCACCCGCGGAGATAGCCGTGATGAAGAAGCAGACGCGTTCCTGGATCGTACCCCTCGCGCTCATGGGCGTGGTGGGATGTGCCAACCCCGGGGCCGGGGAGTCGCCCGAGCTCGCTTCGGCGGACGCTCCCGTGACGGCGTGGCTGCCCGGAACGCCGAGGCCCGCCCACGCGCACGCCGAGGGGACGGAGCACACGCTCGAGCTCGACTGGATCCGCCAGGGGGGTTCGGTCGAGGACCTGACCGACCACTCGGCGTTGGTCATTCGCGGTCAGGTGGAGTCCACGCGCTTCGACGTCATCCGCACCTACGCGCAGTCCAAGACGGAGGGGCAACCCACCGGAGCGGAGAGCGGCATCTACAGCGACCTGCCGGTGACCATCGCGACCGTGAGGATCGGCGACCTCGCGCGCTCCTCGCTGGAGCTCAAGAGCGCCTCGGGCGGAGCGGTCGCCCAGGGCACCACCGTGGAGGTCATGTTCCCCGGCGGCCTGCTCTCCGACGGCTGCACGCTCGAGCCGAAGGACAGCCCGCTGCCGAAGGTGGGCGAGCAGGCGGTTCTCTTCCTCACCCCGCAGGGGGGCACCGAGCCCATGGCCACGCGCACCATGACGGGCGTCTACTCCGTGACCGGCGGACCGCTGGGACGGGTCCTGGTGCAGGACGGCCTCATCCAGGGTGAGCCGGTCGGCGCGCTGCTCGACCGGGTGGAGACCCGCGCACGGACCGTCCAGTACACGGGCCCCGACACGCGCGAGGTGGTCCAGGAGAAGCAAGGGCCGACCGCCCAGAACTGGTGCGGGCTCGCCGGCTTTGGCTACAAGTGGTGCCGGAGGCCGGCGAACGTCACCTTCACGGACTACACGACCACGCGCTGGCCCGTCGGTGACGCCATGAACGCGTGGATGTACTCGAGCGTCTCGAACGGCGTGTATCTCTACTGGCGCGGCAGCGGCACCTCCGACGTCATGGTCTACGAGGGCTACTACGGCTACACCGGCTGGTACGCGTACACCTGGAACTACGCCTCGGGCGGCTGCATGACCGGGAGCACCGTGAAGCTGAACAACACGTACTACACGGGCGCGCACTACGCGAAGACCGTCGCCATCCACGAGATCGGCCACACGCTCGGCATCGCCCACTACTCGAACTGCAACTCGATCATGTACACGGATCCCACCCAGTGCGCGGAAGCCGTCACGTCCTGCGACGCGCAGAAGACGGCGGAGCTCTACCCGTACTGAGCGCGGGCGGATGAGGAGCCGGAGGCCAGCGGCGGTGTCGAAGCCTTTGAACAGCGCCCTGGCCTCGCTGGCTCGCGGGCGCCAGCAGGAACCAATACATCCGCCACATACCCTCCGGGCTCCGGCCGAGGTGACAGATGCCGAAGCGGGCACCCGGACCATAAAGCTCGAACTGGCTTCCCTCCGGAATCACCTCGGAGGAGACGTTCACGATCCCACGCCAGGAGGTCCGGCCTCCATACCGCGGCCGCACCTCGGGGAGCAGCCGCTGGCGGACGACCGAGTGCAGTCCATCCGCGCCGATGAGACAGTCGCCCCTCACCTGCTGGCCATCGGCGAAGGTGACGCGGACCCCCTCCCCTCGACCTGGTGATGCCCTCCCCCGTTGCAATGCGCTCACATCAGGCCCTTCATAGCTTTCGCGCGGTGCGCCCGGAACGGGAAAGACTCACGATGTTGCCTTTCTCGTCCAGGTTGAAGGTCACCTGCTCCTGCTCCCGGCCCTCGACGAAATACGTCGTCGCCGATTGCGGCCGCAGTTTCCAGCTCGTTCCATCCGGCAGCTTGACCCACAAGTCATTCTTCTCGAGGCTGACCTCGGCGATGAAGCCGGGGGCGAGCTCATACCTGCCGGCGCATTTCCGCAGCGCCTCGGGAGCGACTTCAAAGACAGTGGGCCCGGCCATTCTTCCGGCCAGATAGACTTTGCTGATCTCGAAAGCAATGCCGCTCACGTCCAGTTGCTGCTGGTTGGCGAGCACGACGACCGAGAAACGCTGCTCCGGGATGCGCAGAATGACTGTCTTGAAGCCGGCCCACGCACCGCCGTGCGCGACCACGTCGAGGCCGAGGAATTTTCGTACCCGCCAACCGAACCCATACTCCGTGGACTGGCCATTGTTCAACGTCCCGGGCGTGAAGGCGGCCTCGAGCGTCGCGGCCTTCACGAGCTTCCCGGTGTAGAGCGCCTGGTCCCATTTGAACAGGTCCTCGACGGTCGAGTAGATATTGTCCTCGCCGTAGATGGCATTCAGCGGCGTGTAGTCGATGTCGCGGTAGACACCGTCCTGCAACGTGTAGCTGGTGGCGGCGTTTTGAACCTGGGGCCGCGTCTCGTCATACAAGAGCGAACGGCTCATGCCGAGCGGCTGGAAGATGTTCTGCTGGAGGAACCGCGCGAAGGACTGCCCCGAAACCTTCTCGACGATCTGCGCGAGGATGACATAGCCGGAATTGCTGTACTCATGCTGCTCGCCGGGAGCGAAGCGGGGCGCCTTCACCCGGGAGAGAAGGGCGAGGGCCTCCTTGGAGGTCGGCTCGAAGCGGCTCCGTGGGGTCTTCGCCGACCGCGGATAGTCTTTGTCGAGATTGCCGCTCTCGAGGAAGAGGTCCTCGTAATCCGGCAGGCCGGCCGTGTGATGGAGCAGATGGCGGACGGTGATCTTCCGCGCGTAGGGAGGAAATCCGGGAAGGAATTTCGACAGCGGATCGTCGTACTTCAGCTTGCCGCGCTCGGCGAGCATCATGACGGCCATGGCCGTGAACTGCTTGGTGACGGAGCCGAGCAGGAAGGCGGTGTCCGGCCCGATGGGCTTCTTGCTCTCGAGGTCGGCGAGGCCATAGCCCTTCTTCAAGAGGATCTGCCCATCTTGAATGACGAGGATGGCCGCGCCCGGTGTGCCGCCCCGGCTCCACGGAGCCATCAAGCTGTCTATCTTCTCCGCTGGCGGGTCCGTGGGTTGCGGGCGAGCGGTTTGATCCGCATGTGCCTGTGCTGAAACAAGACCTGCCAGTGCGAGAACGAGAACAGGAATGCTGATGACTTTTTTCAACGTGCCCCCATGTTGGTTCGACCCGCGGGTGAAGGCTACCGTGCTCGACGGAAGACCGCTCGACTTCTGACGGAGAACCGGCGAAGAGGGTAGCCCTTTGGAAAGTGCCCGTGTCGGAAGGAGCCGCTCGCATGAAGGCCGCCGTGTACCGTCAGTATGGACCTCCGGACGTGGTTCGCATCGAGGAGCTGGCCAGGCCCGAGCCAAAAGCCAACGAGGTGCTGATCAAGATCAAAGCCAGCACCGTGTCCGCCGGGGACTGGAGGGCGCGCAGTCTCCAGATGCCCGCGGGGTTCGGCCTCTTCGCGCGCCCGGTGTTCGGGCTGTTCGGTCCGAGGAAGAAGGTCCTCGGCACCGAGCTCGCCGGGAAGATCGAGGCCGTCGGCAGCGCCGTCCGGAAGTTCAAGGTGGGTGACGCCGTGTTCGCGTACCCCGGCTTCGACATGGGGTGCCACGCCGAGTACAGGACCCTGCCCGAGGACGGGCGGCTCATGCACATGCCCGCCGGGGTGAGCTTCGAGGAAGCCGCGTCGATCTCGTTCGGCGGAGTCACGGCGCTCAAATTCCTGCGTGACCTCGCGAAGCTCGAGTCCGGCGACGACGTCCTGATCATCGGCGCGTCCGGGGCCGTGGGCAGCGCGGCCGTGCAGCTCGCGAAGCACTTCGGCGCCAGGGTCACCGGAGTGACGAGCACGCCCAACCTGGAGCGGGTGCTCGCACTCGGCGCCGATCGCGTCATCGACTACACGAAGACACGCTTCCAGGAGGGCGGCGAGAAGTACGGCCTCATCTTCGACACGGTCGGGAGCACCTCGTTTTCCTCGTGCGAAGGGGCGCTGAAGGAAGACGGGCGCCTGATCCTCAGCGCGGGGAGCCTGCCCCAGATCCTCGGTTCCAACTGGGCTTCGAGGAGAAGCAGGAAGAAGGTCGTCGCGGGAAACGCCCCGGAGCGCGTGGAGCACCTCCACTTCCTCAAGGAGCTGGTGGAAGCGGGCCGATACCGGCCCCTCATCGACCGGACCTATCCGCTCGACCAGATTGTCGACGCGCACGCCTATGTCGAGACCGGGAGAAAGCGCGGGAGCGTCGTGATCACCATGGCGTGAACCACGTCCAGCGAACGGCGGGATGAGGCATCATGTGCCCATGAGCGACCGAGCCCGCCCGCCCGAATCCGTCACCACCCTCTACACCCTGGTGCGTGGCGACGACTGGCGGGCGACCCAGGCCGCGGGCGAGTACCGCGGCAGCCCCGACGACAGACGTGACGGCTTCCTGCATTTCTCCACCGCCGCGCAGGTGCGCGCCAGCGCCGCCAGGCACCGCTCCGGCGAGCCGGACCTGTTCCTGGTCGAGGTCGACGTCGCCGCGCTCGGAGACGCCCTGCGCTGGGAACCGGCCGCCAGCGGCTCCCGCCCCGGCCTCTTCCCTCACCTCTACGGCCCCCTCCCCCTCGCGGCCGTGCGTGGCGCCACGCGGCTGCCGTTGAACCCGGACGGGACACACGCCTTCCCCGCCGGGATCGACTGATCATCCGCCCAGGGCGCTGGCCAGCTCGCGGAGACGGCGCCGCAACTCCCCGAGCGCCCGCTCGCTGGTGGCCGTGGCACCCAGGATATCCGTGACGGCGTCGCGGGGGACAGCGCGCGCGAGCAGCACGCCGTTGGAGGCCCGGAAGACGCGCAGGCCGGCCTCGCGCAGCATGTGTCGAAGAAGGTGTCTCGAAGAAGGTGTCAGACAACTCGTAAGGAACGACACCTGGGTGACGACTCGTCGGGACGACCCGGAGAGCACGACGGGTCGGAACGAGTTCTTCGACACCCGCTCCGACAGGTTTTTCCAGACGTGGAATGTCTGCTAGAAGAAATCTCGTTCTCGCCGTGCCTTCGAGTGGCGGTGGCGAGGAGTCCCCCTGCTTGGAGATGTTCATGACGCAAGGCCCACCCTCGTTCGCACGGCTGGTCGTGTGGAGCGTGTTGTTGCTCGGTCTGTTCACGGGTTGCGGTGGTTGCGACACGGACAGGGTGCCCTCCCCCGCGACGCGTGAGATGCCGGATGCGGACCGCTCGGCGGTGGAGGCCAGCAAGACGAAGGCGATCCGCGCCAACGGCAAGGACACCGTCGACCTCGAGGTGACGGTGCGCAAGGCGGACGGGACGGCGCTGGAAGGCCGCACCGTGAAGGTGACGGTCTCCGGTGAGGGCAACACGGTGGTGCAGCCCGCGGGCACCACGGATGCACAGGGAGTGGCCGTCGCCAGGGTGACGTCCACCCTCGCCGGCCTCAAGACGGTGACGGCCTCGGTGGAGGCCGAGGGCGGCCCGGTGACGCTGCTGTCGCGGCCCACCCTCGCGTTCATCGTGCTGCCGGCGTCCAAGCTCGCCTTCACCCAGGCGCCCACGTCCGGTACGGCCGGCGCGGTGCTCGGGGGCTTCGCGGTCACCCTCCAGAACGCGGATGGCGAGACGATGACGGGGGCCACGAACACCGTGACGCTGGCGCGCGGCTCGGGCCCGGCGGCCGCGGTCCTGGAGGGTACGGTGTCGGTGTCGGCGGTGAATGGCGTGGCGCGCTTCTCCGAGCTGCTGCTGAAGAAGGCCGCGACGGGCTACACCCTGGTGGCCAGCGCCGAGGGGCTGACGGGCACGACGAGCCCGGCCTTCACCGTGGCGCCCGCCGCGCCCGCCTCGCTGGAGGTGGCGCAGGTGGCGGACACCGTGACGGCGGGTGCCCTGCTCAGCCCCGAGGTGTCCGTACTGGACGCCTTCGGCAACCAGGTGACGGGCTACACCGGCACCGTGCGCTTCTCCTCCACGGACGGCTCGGCCATGCTGCCGGCGGACTACGCCTTCACCTCGGCCGACGCGGGCCGTCACCTCTTCACCGGCGCGCTCATGCTGAAGCAGGCGGGCACGCGGCAGGTGACGGTGCGGGACACGGGCAATGCGGCCCTCGGCGCCACCCGCGAGGTGGGCGTGGTGCCCGGCGCCGCCGCGAAGCTCGCCTTCCTCGGGCAGCCGGCCGACCGCTTCGTCCGCGAGACGTTCGGCGCGACGGTGGCGCTGACGGATGCCTTCGGCAACCAGGTGGCCGCCAGCACTCCGGCGGTGACTCTCGGCCTCGACAAGGCCACCGGGACGCTGGCGGGCTCCGTCTCCGTGACGCCGGTGGATGGCGTGGCCTCGTTCTCTGGCCTCTCCATCGCCGAGGATGACCCGGGCTACATGCTGACGGCCTCGGGGGTGGGGCTGGCGACCGCTTCCAGCAACGCCTTCACCATCACCGACAACGTGGCGCCCGCCGCGCCGGAGCTGTCCTTCACGGTCAACGGCATCGACTCCCTCACCGTCGGTTGGAAGGCGGTCGGCGATGACGGCCTGTCCGGGCAGGCGAGCAGCTACGAGCTCCTCTACTCCACCGACCCGGGCTTCGCCGGAGCCATTCCAGTGATCGTGGGCTCGCCCCAGCCAGCCAACGCGCTGGAGTCGGCGACGCTCTCGGGCCTCACTCCCGGCACCCCCTACTACGTGGCGCTGAAGGTGACGGACAACGCCGGCAACGCCGTGCGCGTCACGGGCTCGGCTGCCACGGCATACCCGGAGGCCTCCAAGCTCGTCTTCCTCGAGCAGCCTCGCAACGGGACGGCCGGCGAGCCGCAGCTGTCTCCCGCCGTCAAGGTGGCCATCCAGGATTCGGCCGGACGCCTGGTGACCAACGCGGACTTCACCGTGACGCTCACCGTGAAGGGCGTCTCGGGCTTCGGTCCCTTCACCGTGGCCGCCGACAAGGGCGTGGCCACGTTCGACGGCATCCAGGCCGTGCGCATCGACAAGGCGGGCAGGGACTACTCCCTGGAGGCCAGCGCGAGCACCACCTCCGGCACCCCGCTCACCCCCGCCACCAGCAACTTCTTCAACATCACCCATGCTCCGGCTTCGCGCCTGGAGCTGTCGGGCGAGAGCCCCGTCATCTCCGGCACCGGGCACAGCGCCACGGTGAAGGTGCTGGATGCCTTCGACAACGTCGCGGAGGGCTACACCGGCACGGTGACGCTCGCCTCCGGTGACGCCGACGCCTCGCTGCCGGCGGGCCACGCCTTCACCACCACCGACACGGGGCAGTACACCTTCTCCGGCATCGTCCTGCGCACCGTGGGCACGCAGAGCCTCACCGCGTCCTCCAGCGACGGGCTGACGAGCAACACGCTGGATGTGGAGGTGAGCCCGCCTCCCCCGGACCAGTTCGTGCTCACGGGCCTGCCGGACACGGTGAAGGCGGGCGACCCGCTCATGCTGACGCTCGAGGTGCTCGACGGCTTCGGCAAGCGCAAGACCGGCTACACCGGCACGGTGCGCTTCACCTCCACGGACAGCAGGGCCGAGCTGCCGCTGGATTACACCTTCACGTCCGCCGACGCGGGCCTCAAGACGTTCCCCCTCGAGCTGTTCACGGCGCGCGCGCTCGAGCACTCGGTGACGGCCGAGGACACGGGCAACGCGGCGCTCACCGCCACGGCCAGCGCCCAGGTGACGTGGGCCGGGCTGGCGCGCTTCGTGATGGACGCTCCAGCCTCCGCGACGGCGGGTAACCCGGTCACCGTGACGGTCACCGCGCTCGATGCCTACGACAACACCGTGGAGGACTACACCGGGAAGGTGAGCTTCTCCTCGGAGCCCACGGGCGCCGAGGTGCCGGCGGATTACACCTTCGACCTGACGGACAAGGGCAGCGCCCTCTTCAGCTTCACCCTGAAGAAGGCCGACACCACCACGCTCACCGTGACGGACGCGGCCCTGGGCAAGAGCGGCTCCGATACGGTGAACGTCTCCCCCGCCTCCGCGATGCATCTCGTGATGACGGTGACACCCTCGGGGCCCGTCATCGCGGGCACCGGGCTCACCGTCGACGTGACGGCGAAGGACGATTTCGGGAACGTGGACACCGGCTACACGGGCACGGTCCACTTCGAGTCAAGCGACTCGAAGGCGGCCCTCCCCGGCGACACCGCGTTCGTCCCCGCGGATTCCGGCCACAAGTCCTTCTCCGTGACGCTGAAGACGGCCAGCGTCGATGACCAGACGCTCACCGTGAAGGACGTGGGCAGCGGCTTCCTGTCGGCGGAGACCTCCATCCGGGTCAACGCCGGCCCGGCCACGAAGCTCGTCTTCCTCGGCCAGCCCCAGAGTTCCACGCGGGTGCGCGAGTCCCTGGGGACCGTGAGCGTGGCCGTCACGGACAGCTACGACAACGTCGTCGACGTCTCGGAGCCGGAGCTCTCCCTGCGCCTGACCGGTGGCAATGCCGCGGCCGTGCTCAGCGGCATGACGCCGGCCAGCCCCACGGGCGGCATCGCCACCTTCGGCGGCCTCTCCGTGGACCAGCAGGGCTCGGGCTTCCAGCTCGAGGCCACGGGTGGCTCGTTCGCCGCCGTCTCCAGTGCGGCCTTCACCCTCGTGGACGACGTCGCGCCGAGCGCCCCGTCGCTCGCCGAGGTGGACAAGACGAGCATCCAGGTGGAGTTGCAGTGGAACGTCGTGGGGGATGACGCCATGGCCGGCGCCGCCACCAGCTACGAGCTGCGCTACGCGACGAGCCCCATCGACGACTCGACGTTCAGCGCCGCCTCCACCACGGGGGTGACGGTGAGCGGGCCGGGCTCGGGCACCACGATGACGGGCGTCATCACCCAGCTGAGCCCCGACACCACGTACTTCTTCGCGTTGAGGGTGAAGGACGACGCGGGCAACGCGGTGCTCTCCGTGCTGAGCGTGAAGACGAACCTGGACCCGTGCGCCGGGTACACCTGCCCGGTGGCCGCGCCCACCTGCGCCGCGGATGGAGTCTCGCGCATCACCTACTCGGCGACCTGCGTGGACGTGGACAACACCGCCACCTGCCAGAATTCGCAGACGGCCACCGCCTGCCCGGGCACCAACGCCGTCTGCTTCAACGGCACCTGTGACACGGCGGCGAAGCCGGGCGCCAATACGCTCAGCATCTCCGAGGTGATGCACACGTCCTCGGTCGGCACCACGGAGTACGTCGAGCTGACCAACACCACCAACAACCTGCTCGACCTCAACGGCCTCTCGGTCACCTTCCAGAACGGCAGCGGCACCCCGCTGGGCACCTTCTCGGTGGGCTCCGGCAGCGTGCCGGTGGTCATCAACCGCAAGGGCACCTTCGTCCTGGCGCAGAACAAGGACACGGCCACCAATGGCGGCGTCTCCGTGGACTTCGCCTACGGCTCCGGCCTCGACCTGGACAAGTCGGGGCGCATCCAGCTCGTCAGTAGCGGCACCACGGTGGACGACCTCACGTACACCTCCAGCTTCCCGCAGACGACGGGCCGCGCGATGAACCTCTCGTCGCTCGTGGTGGGCACCCCGGCCAAAGCGTACTCCTGGTACTGGTGTGACCCCGACATGACGGCGCTGCTCACGGGCGGCGACTACGGTACGCCCAACGCCGCCAACTCCTCGTGCGGCATCACGCCGGCCCATCCCGTGAACTACTGCGCCATCCAGTACCCGAAGACGTTCCCGTCGGGGGATGGCAACTACCCGGCCACCGTCACTCCCGGCTCCTCGTGGAGCATCTTCAGCCAGTTCTACGAGCCGGGCGTCACCGACCGGAACACGACGGGCAACGACAACTACCCGCACGTCTCCGCCGAGCTGGGCTACGGCACGAACGCCACCAACCCGGCGGGCTGGACGTGGACGGCGGCGAGCCCCAATGCCAGCTACTCCAGCGCTTCCAGCAACAACGACGAGGTGCAGGGGACGCTGAGCATTCCCACGGTGGGCACGTACAAGTACGGCTTCCGCTACCGCATCCAGGATCCAGCCACGGGCACCTGGTCGCCCTACACGTACTGCGACCAGAGCGGGGCCGTGACGCCTCCGGCCGGCACCTACGGGACCGTGACGGTTGCTACGCCAGCGCCTCCCGTACTGACCAATCACGTGGTCATCAGCGAGCTCGCTCCGGCGGGGCCGACGGGAGCCAATGACGAGTTCGTCGAGCTCCACAACCCGACCAACGCGGACGTGTCCCTGTCCAACTGGAAGCTCCAGTACAAGGCGGCGGGCGGCACTGTGTACTCGGTGAGCTACACCTTCTCGATCGGCGCGAAGCTCCCCGCCCGCGGCTATTACCTGCTGGCGTTTAGCGGCTACTCCGGTTCCACCATCGCCGAGGCGAGCTACTCCCTGGCGATGGCCGGGGCTGGCGGCCATGTGCGCCTCGTCCAGGCGGATGGGACGACGGTGGTGGACACGGTGGGTTACGGCACGGCGAGCGCCCCCGAGGGCAGCGCCATCACGGGGACCCTCGCCACCAGTGGCAGCTACGAGCGCAAAGCGGTCTCCACCTCGACCGCGGCGAGCATGGCCGTGGGTGGCAGCGACGCCACCCGTGGCAACGGGTACGACAGCGACAACAACGCGAACGACTTCGTGCTTCGCACGACGCGTCTGCCACAGAACTCCGCGAGCGCCACCGAGGTCCAGTAGCCCCACTCCCGCTGAAGCTCTCCGAGGCCGTCCCGGACACACCGGGGCGGCCTTTTCATTTGGCAACAGGTGACATCCGGCAACAGCTGCATCGCGCGAGGCGGCCGGGCCCGCGTTGCTCTGCTTTGGCTGCGACCACCCGGACGTGGATTTCCTCTACCGGGACGAGCTGGCGCAGTGGGAGCAGGAGGGCGTGATGAAGGTGCTGCTCGCCTTCTTCCGCCAACCCCCGTCCCCTGCACCGTGAAGACATTCAAGCCCATGCAGGGCTTCGGCACGCTCGTGCTCGAGGGAGGCGAGGAGCTCTCTTTCGACATCTCGGCGTGCGACACCCGCAACGTCCAGGAGGGCGCCCGGGGAAGGTGCTGATCTGGTGCCGGGCTGACCTCCGCCCCACGGATGGGAGCTACGGCTCCATCCCGTCTGGCATCATCAATACGAGGGGTTCGCAAGCCGGAGCGGAACACCCAAAATAGCGAACTTCTTTACCACTTCTCCAAACAGCCGTTGCCCCGGCATTGATGGTGAACTCCCAGGTCCTGCCTTCAGCTTGGACGACCCCCTCGATTGAACACGGCAATTGATAGAATTCGCTGTAAGGGTTCTCTTTGTATGAATTGCTGATTTGAAAGAACCGCCGGGCCTGTTCCTTTGTCAATTTCCACTTCGCGCATTCCGCAATCAGGGCCTCATCCTTGCCGCCGCCTTCACTGACTTGAAACTTCGAGGGTCTGACCTCCTTGACCTCAAAATGCGGTTTGGCCTCGGCGCTGCTCTTCTTTCCTTCAAGAGGCGGTTTGGCCTCGGCGCTACTCTCCTTGACTTCCTTGGCCTCAAGAGGCGGTTTGGCCTCGGTGCTACGCTCCTTGACTTCCTTGGCCTCAAGAGGCGGTTTGGCTTCACTTGCTGGTTTGCACGCGCTGGCCACCGTCAGGGCCATGGTAGAGATCAGCACCTTCACCGGGCATCTTGTACGAAATCTGGTCGTGCTCATAGATATCAGCCTCGCCGAGGCCATAGGCGTTTTGGAGGATCTTTACGACTTTCGTAATAGACACCAATTGTGCTGGGGTTGCAGTCTCCCATACTCCATTATTGTTCTTGGCAACCACTTCAATGCCAACGCTGTCCTCATTCATCGGATAGCGCGCCGGATAACTTTTCACCTTTTCCTGGTCATATACTTTTTGGGGTGCCCAACCCCAACTCTTGATCTTCGCTTTCTCGCTCGCCGGGCATGTTCCACTCTCGTAGCACCGGGACTTGATCTTGCCCACATGGCTCGTCTTCTTCAAAAGGCTGGCTGTCTGGGTGACCGTTCCATCCTTGTCTACGATGAAATGTGTCCCCACGCCTTTCTTGAAAGACTGCAACGGACTCTCAAGATTAGTGGAGTCCGTCCGATGCAGCACGATCGCCTTCGGACCCGTGATGGCTCCCTTCTCCAAAGCCGAGATAGGCTTGTGTACAAACTTTGCATTCTGGACATACCCCTTGCCATCAACGTATGCCTTGAGGGGGACGTCCTTGCACTGCGTAACAGCGGTGGTTCCCGAGATCCCATACAAGCTGGGGGGGTTGTACATGAAGCACACCAGGCAGTTTTGCTGTAGAAGACCATGCACGCACGTGGATTGGCGCGCACAGCTATTACACATCAACAGCGGAAACCCGTGCACACAGTACGTCTTTTTCATGACGCTCTCTGGACGGCTCATCAGAGCTCCTGGTCTGGTTGGCTAGAAATGGTACAGCGTGTGCCCGCAAGGGTGAATCACCTGAAATAGGGCCAAAATTGACTCTGGCTTCGCAGTAGGTTCTTTCCTCACTTGGCTCCATAGCGCATGCGTGCTCGTCAGGGTGCCAGACGATTCGAAAGGAGCAGTTTGTCAGTACGGATCCTTTGACACCTTTCCGGGGGGTGAGACTGGTGCCGGGCGCACGGCGTCCGCCAGGTAGAGTTCGAGGGCATGGCGCTCGCGCTCGGCGAACAGGAGCGCGGGAACGGCCATGCCTGGGGCCAACGGGCGGCGTCAGCCGTGAGCGCCGGGCCGCCGCTCGCCCCGGACGACCACGCTGAACTTCATGCTCGGCCCGGGGGTGGGAGTCGTCTTGGTCTCGAGCACGTAGTCCGGTGGATCCAACGCGAGGTCCAGCTTGTGGAAGAGCCGCGCCATGGTGAGCGACATCTGCACCTCGGCGAGGCTCTTGCCCAGACACGTATGCGGGCCGCGCCCGTAGGGCGAGTAGACGCCGGGCTTGAGGTGCTCGGCGCGCGGCCGCTGGTAGCGGTCGATGTCGAACTTCTCCGGGTTCGGGAAGTACTCCTCCATGAAGTGCGGCACCGAGGTGCCGACGAACAACAGCTCGCCCTCGCGGACCTGATGCCCCTGGAACTCGAAATCGCGCGTGGCGGTGCGCATCTGGGCGACGGCGATGGGGTAGAGCCGCATCGTCTCCATGATGGCCCCATCGATGGAGGGAATCGTCTTGAGATCCTCCTCGGTGATGGAGCCCTTGGCGAAGAGCGCATCGGCCTCGCGCTTCACGCGCTCGAGCACCTCGGGGTGCTTGAGCACGGCGTACACGAAGGCCGAGACCGTATTGGCCACCGTGTCGAGCCCGGCGACGAACGGGCCGGTGAGGTTGAGAATCAGGTCGCTGCCAGGAATCAGGCCGGGGTCGCGCTGGTGCGCTTCCATGATGTCATCGACGAGGTTGCGCTTCGCCGGATCTCGCGTGCCCGCGGCGACGCTCGCCTCGTAGTCGGCGATCATCTTGCGCCCGAGCTCCTCGACACGGGCCTTGGCCTGCTTGTAGCGCGGATCCTTGAGGAGGAACCGTGGCCGCTGGCGGGTGACGAGGACGTTGAGGATGTAGAGGATGGTGGTGCGTATGTCCTGGACGTACTCGCGCGGCGACTGGCCCACGAGCATGGCGCCGAGCTGCTCGGTGACGATGTATTGCATGGCCTGGAGCACCGGCACCGTCTCACCGACGCGCCAGTCGCGGGCGAGCACCTGATCCGTGATGGCGATGAGCTCGTCGTAGCGGCCCTTGAGGGAGTCCTTCGAGTAGCCGTGGCGCATGACGGTGCGCAACTGGGTGTGCAGCTCGCCGTCCACGCCGGTCAGCGTCTTGGTCGCGCCGTATTCGTTGACCAGCCCGTCCCAGAACTCCTTCGAGCGCAGGCACTCACGTCCCTCGCGCGTGCCCATGAAGTTGGCGGCCTCGGCGCCGGCGATCACCGTATAGGCGGTGCCCAGCAGGTTGATGCGGAACACCGGCCCATACTCGCGATAGCAGCGGACGAAGAACCTGGCTGGATCCTTCGCCATCTCCAGGGTGTTGCCGAGCAGCGGGATGCCGCGCACGCGGCGCGGCTCTTTCAGGGCGGGGACAGTGGTTTCCATGGGGCGCCTCGTCGACGGGCACACAGCTTGTGCGGGGGCGAGTTGCAGAAGCAAGCTCACGTATTTCGACCCCGAGACGAAGCGACAAGCTTCCGGCCCAGGCGAAGGAGGCCCTCATCGCCGAGGGCGAGCGCATCGCCCAGGCGCTCGGCGAGCGGCTGCCATCCGTTACGGGGCTCCTGTCGATGCCCGGCGCCGAGAGCATCGAGGTGGCCAGGAAGCTGCGCGGCCAGGTGGACCCGGTGGTCGACGAGTTCTACCGGACGGTGCTGCACTTCAAGCCGCACCGGGCCCCCATCAAGGTGGCGGTGCTCCCGCTCAAGAAGAACAATCCGGAGCTCGTCAGCACCGCGACAGCATGGCGCAGGAGCGCGTCGCCATCTCCGAGCTCGAGACCTCCCTGCGCGAGAAGATGCAGTAGGGCTCGCTCCCGTCATCCCTCGGAGCCGCCTGCGCACCCTCCTGACCGCGGCGGCCCAGAGGTGGAGGTGCGCGAGGTGGACGGGGGCCGTGCCCCTAGAAGACCAGCACGCGCAGGCCGAGCTCGAGCTCGGCGCCCAGCGTCTTGCCGGTGAGGAGGTTGCCGCGCAGGCCGAGCTCCACCGGCAGGCCCGCCCGGAAACGGAAGGCAAGGCCGGCACCGGCCGAGAACGGGCCGAGATCCACGAGGAAGCCCCGGTTCTCCTCCTGGCCGGTGAAGAAGGAGAGCCGCCCCGCCACGAGCCCGTACAGGGCCGCGTCATCGAAGCGCGCCAGCCGGTACCGCCCTCCGAGGTCGAAGTAGAACTGCCCGATCCACGTGTAGTTCGGCCAGCTCGCGTCGCGGGTGCCGAGCGCCCGGATCGACGCGCCCCCCGCCGCGAGGCTCAGCTCGAAGGGATTGGCGAGCCGCACCGCGCCGCTGACCTCGTACCGCAGCGTCGCGATGGGGTGGGACGCGCTCAAGCCATAGGCGGCCGAGCCCCCGACGAACAGGCTCCACCGCTTCCTCGAGCCACGCTGCGAGGAGGACGGCGTACGCTCCGCCTCGGCCACCTCCGATTCCGTGGGCTCTTTCGGCGCGTTCGAGCCACTCGGCACCTCGGCGGAGGACTGGCCCTGGGCGGGCGCGTCTCCCGGAGCTGCCGCGCTGGTGGCGCTCGGCGGGGTGGCCCCGGTGAGGTCCAGCCCCAGGCCTCCTTCGGTCGCCGCCGGCTGTGGCTCCGCCTGCGCCTGGGGCTCCGACCGCGGCTCTGGTTGCGGCTCGGCGACCACGGTCAGCCTGCGCGGATCGGAAGGCATTCCCCGCGGGGCCGTCACCCGCCAGTAGTACGTGCCGGGCTCGAGCGAGAGCGCCACGAAGCGCCCCTTCGCCGGCCGGTCGATGACGGTGTCGGTGAACTGCTCGTCGCGCGCCACCTCGAGACGCACGAACTTCGCCACCACCCGCCACGTGAAGGTGACCTTGCCCGGCTTGAGCTCGGCGTCCTCCGCGGGCAGGAGCAGCTTCGGCTGGGGACCCTTGCGGGCCTTGGCCTTCTTGGCCTTCTTGGCCGAGCTGACGCCCCGCGCCCCCCTGGCGGCCCAGGCACCCGGCCCCGGCATGCAGAGCCCGAGCACGAGGGAGAGAGAGAGCACGGCACCCCAACGAGAAGGTCGAAAGGTCATCACGCCGGGGATTGTAGAGCCCTGGAGGAAGAAGAGAAGAGATCGGACGCCCCACGCCGCGTGCTGGCCGCGAGCGGTCAGGGGGCCAGCTGATATGGGTCGTTCACGGACGGGAGGGATGACTTCAAGAACACGACGCGTGAAATGAAATCCATCTTCCGCAATCTGTCCGCCCTCCCCTTGGAGTCGAACGCGCTCTCCCAGACCTGCCCCTGCAGGTTCTGAGCGGCGGCCCCACTCCTCGGTGCCCGGCTCGAAGGAGTGTCGGTTGAGAGTGAGCTCCTGTGGCGGGGCAGCCGCCGCGAAGGGGTTCGACTGGCGTGACGGACGAGGAGACGCGAGCTCGACACGGTCCGCGACTTTCTCGCGAACAGGCCTCCTATTGTCCTGGCTGGTGGGAGACCTGCTACCCGCTATACTCCCTTGCTGCTCAGCCCTCACGTCGAGGTCGCGAGCCCCGCAACAAGAACGCAGGGGGGATGATGGCCAGGCCCATCAAGATGACCGTTGCCGTACGAGCGCTGTTCGCCGTGAACAACAGTCCACAGGCCAGGTGGGGATCGAAAGATTCACACCCCATCGTCAAGGCGACGGTGGCGCTCGAGGGAACGGGGCTCAGTGCCACCACCCATACCTTTGGGAACATGGAGTTGGATGTCTCCTCGCTCTCGTCCGGAGAGTATGTCCTCGTACTGACGCCCGACAGTGCGAACCTGCTGAGGAACTCCAGCGAGCCCGTGAATCCCAACGATGGGAACAAGACGGACGCGCCTGGGACCTGCCGCTATCGTCCCTTGAAGATCAAGGTCTCCCTCACGATCAAGGACGGTGGTGTACAGCTGGGCGCCGCGAGTACATGTGACGGTGCGACGCATGGAGCCGCCTTCGTGCAACCTCCAGCCGGATTGCTGATCGATTGGAAACCCGATTGGATTGCCTGCAAGCATAGCGGAGTGCGCCCGGCGAACAGCACCCCGACCATCATCCTGCTGCATCGAACCGGTGGCCCTACTCCAGGCTCCGCGCTCGATACGTTCCTCCCCGCCCCCACATCGAGCCATTACCTGGTGGATGTCGACGGATTCGTCATCAAGCTGGTCCATGAGGACCTGGTGGCGAACCACGCGGGCATGAGCTGGTGGGCTGGCCAGAACCGCGTCGGTAACGTCTCGGTGGGCATCGAGATCGTGAACAAAGACGGAGCGTTCACCCCTCAGCAGTACGACGCGGTCACCCGCCTCATCCAGGAGCTCAAGCTCAAATACCCTGGCATCAGCCGGCATGGCATCCTGGGCCACGGTGAGGTCCGGGTACGCAGCGACAAGAACCTCGTCCCGTACCTGAAGAAGCCGACCCCGCCCCCTCTGCATGACCTGACCCTCGAGAACCGCCCAGGTTGCCCGGGAGTCTACTTCGATTGGACGAAGCTCGAGGACCAGGGATTGTGCTCGAAAGCAGATCCCTCACTCCTCGCGGAGAGCAAGCTCGGTGAGGAGTATGGCGGTTACTTCAAGGACAATCCCCTCGCCAGGCTCTCCAACCTCACGACGGATGCGAAGCTCCTGAGAAAGGACAAGACACCCTACAATGTGATTGCCAGCCTGCAGACGGATCTGGGCTCACTCGGCTACTCCATCAATGCCATGGATGGTGTGTCGATCACCGGCGCTTACGATGCCGCAACCCAGGCCGCGGTGGACCGATTCCGCCGCCGCTACGTGCCAGGCACGGTCCGCGACAACAAGAACCTCAGTCCCATCTTCGATCGCGCAACGGCCATCGCGCTCAAGCGCGTCCTCCTGGATCGTCAGCGATGAACGGCCCTCCCATGCACGGGTGGAAGCTCGGCCTCGCGTGTGTCCTGGCTGGAGCCCTCCTGACCAGCAGCAGCCCCTTCGCGAAAGCCGCCACGCCCCAGGCAGCGGCAGCCGCCCCCGGGGAAGCCCCGCTCCAGCCCGTGCCCTGGGTGCTCTCCCATCCCCTGCGAGCGGATGTGCTGTTCGCGGCGGGGTATTCCGCGCCCTGGCTGAATGCCCGGAGCGCCTGGGTCTCCAGCGATGGCAAGCGGGTCGCCTTCTTCGCCCGCGAATCTCCAGAGGCGGAGCGCATCTCCCGCACCCTTGTCGTGAAGGACGTGGACATGGATGCCGTCGTTTTCGAGAAGGTGCTCTTCTCGGAGGAGGAGAGCGTCCAGCACAGCGGCTCCAATCTCGAGCGGCTGGCCAGGGCTCGCGCCCAGGAGGCGCTCTCCCAGTTGGAGCAGTACCAGTGGAAGCCGCTCGCCCATCACGAGCTTCCCTCTCACGAGCGGGAATTCTTCTCGGATTATTGTTTCGAGAAGCAGCTTCATCCGAAGCGCTCGGTGACCCTGGGCGACCTGAAGCTCTCGTACCAGGAGCCACGGGTGCAGTTCTGGCGCCGGGGGAAGAAGGTGCTCGACCGCCGCGTCTCCTCCTGGCGGGTTCGCCAGGAAGGATGCACCCAGGCCAGTCCTTCGTGGCTGAATGGCGTCTTCGTCAGCCGCGAGTTGGGAGTGGTACTCCTCGAGCTTGGCTTCTGTGGGATGGATCTCTGCTCAGAGCCCCCCGCGGCGTTCCACGCGCTCCGCATTCCCAGCGACAAGCCACGAGCGGAGCAGCCTCCTGGCCAGATGGGGACTCCATCCCTGGGCTACGAGACCGAGGGCTCCGTGGCGCGAACACTCTATGTCACCGGGCTCCCCGCCATCTCGAAGGATGGGTCCCTGGTTGCCCTCGCGGAGGTCTTCTCGGATGGCCAGCGCGGAGATCCCAACCTCCTCCTCACGGTACGACGTCCCCGGACCAACGAGATTGTCTGGAGGTTTCCCGTGCTGGAGTCTGGGGAGGTCTCAGCCGTCAAGAAGTCGCCCCCTCAGTCCCAGGAGCTCGACACGAAGGTGCTCGAGCGAATCCGCCAGGCGAATGACTACCTCGCGCAAACACAGTGGATGCCACTGGTGGAACAAACCATCCAACCGATGGTGACGGAGAGTTGCCAGCAGGGTCCCACCCAGAAGCTGCAACTGCCGGAGCTGGAGCTGACCTTCAGCCAGGGACATCTTGTCCTGAAGCAAGGAGCAGGCGTCCCGCCGATCGACCTGAATCTCCCTGGAAAAGGCTCATCGGCCGTGGCGGCATGCCAGGTGCCGAGCAAATCCTTCCTCGACGCGGTCTACATGGATGAGCGCAGGAGAGTCGTCTTGCTGCGGCTCACCACGTGCGGCGACGAGGCCTGCCCGGAGCAGGACGGTTGGTTTTACGCCCTCGAGACGCGGAGCGGCGGACCCTGACCTACTTCATAAGAAGCTCCTTCATCTTGCGAATGAACCTCGCCTCCGAGAGTGACGCGCGTCACCTGCCGCACGCGCACTCCCATGGCTGGAATGGGGTTGGACGGCAGACACCTTCGCGGTGCCTACTGGAAGCCCGACTCGAACAGCAGCTTCGGCTCGCCGGGGGTGTCCTCGTCCTCGCCAAAGAGCTTGAAGTTGAGCCGTGCGAGGTCGCCGTCGAGCTCCACCTCGATGGTGCCCACATTGAGGCCACCCACCGGCTGCTCGAGCACGCGTGCCATGCTGCCGCCCAGCAGATGGATGCGCGCCCACTTTCCTTCCAGGTCCGCCATCGCGAAGTGCGTGCGCGGCATGTGGCGCGCCAGGTGCCAGTCGAGCGAGGACAGCTTGTGGGTGATGGAGCTCGACACGAATTGGTAGAGCGAGGTCGGCGGGTCCGTGCGCCAGTCGCACCGGGCCGCATAGCCCACGTGGACGTCTCCACTCACCATCACCACCCGCTGCTGGGGGTGGCGCTGCTGGTGGTTCTTGATGAGCTCCAGCATGCGGCAGCGATCGGCGCGGTACTGCGGGTGCGTCCAGCGGTCGTGCGCGTCCTCGCGGAAGCTGCCCGGCACGTAGCGGGCAAGGCGGGAGAGCCAGCCGGGCATGAAGAACGGGGGCACGCTCACGACGATGAAGAGCACCGGGGCGGAGTCGTTCACGTTCAGCCAGGTCGCGAAGCGCTCCAACTGGTGCGGCGCGAAGACGCGTGCATGGCTCCCGTCGGCGGAGCGCCGTTCCGAGCGCACGTCGAGCACGTAGCCCGCCGCGGCGCCGTACTCGAAGGTGTAGTCGTAGGGGCCCTCGAAGCCAGGGCGTAGGGGCTCCACCCTCGAGTGCTGGTAATGGCGGTAGGCCGCCTCGGCCGCGTCGCGCAGATGGCGCCACTTCTTGTCGTGGTGCTCGGGCAGGGTGCCGTAGTTGTCAGCCACCTCGTGGTCATCGAGGATGGGGTAGCCCGGAAAGCGCGCCTGGAGCTCCAGCCAGGCCGGGTGGCCCCAGTTGCGCCGGTAGCGCCCGTGGTACACCGCGAGGACCTCGTCGTGGGTGCACTCCAACAGGCTCTTCCGGCCCGGGGGCGCGACCGTCTTGAAGTACTCCGGGTCGAACAGCGACTGGCTCTCGGGGAAGTCCGCGTAGAGCTGGTCCCCCACCCACAGCGCGAGCTTGACGTCGCAGCGCTCCCACGCGACACGCGCGACGCGCAGCATCCGCAGCCCCATCTCGTGCATCTCGCCCTGGTCGTCGAAGGGCTGGTGACAGCTCGCCACGCCGAGGCAGAAACGCCGGGGCATCTGCGAGGGACTGGAAGGGAGCGTCTCGAAGCTGCCCTCTCCCACGAGCACGCCATCCGCCCGGCTGATGCGGTAGCCATAGCGCGTGACGGGCTCGAGCGGCCGGGCGCCGGCGATATCGTCCGGGTAGGCGAAGGCAAGGGTGTGGTCGCTGTGCGCGCGGTCGCCCATGTCGAAGGCGTAGGCGACGCGCTCCGAGCGCACCGCGTCCAGCCAGAGTTCGAGCCGGTGTGCTCCCCCTCCAGGCGAGCGCATCCAGAGGCGCACGCCCCCCGGGCTCACGCGGCCCACCGCCACGGCGCGCTCCATCACGGGAAGGTCGGTCCCCATATAACCAGAGTGAGGACGCCCGAGGCTGCCGGCCAGCAGCCGCCTGCCTGGAAGCCCTCGGCAGCCGCTACGGGGGAGCAATCGGGCAAGCGCTGTGACCCCCGGCGAGCCGCGCCCTGGGCCTTGTCCCCTTCCCCGCCGCACCTGAGCCGCGATTCGCTGCTCGGCCGGCGGGAAGGGCGCTCCTCCGCGCTCACTCGGGACAAAAAAGGGGCGCCGAGGGGAGCCTCTGCCCGCCCTCGGCGCCAGGGGTGATGCGCCCGTCTCAACCCTTCAGCACAGGGTGTTGCAGCCGGGCTCCGGGGAGTAGTTGACGATGCAGCCCTCCCCGTCACCGGCGGCATAGCCCCCCACCACCGTCTCCAGCGCCTCGTCGTCCAGCTCCAGCAGTGACGAGAGGTCCCTCTCCACTTCATTGAAGCTCACCAACTCCTTCTTCATGTCGGTCTCCTCTTGCGTGGACGTACGACCCTGGCCCTCTCGACGAAGCCCTCGAGGGCCGAAGGCTGGATGATGAAACCATGTTACTTGCGGAAAGCCTTCGCGAAGAGCTTCTCGACCCGCGACTTCTCGGGCTCCACCACGCCCGCGGACGAGGCCACGCCGGAAGCGGTGGCGAGGCTGGGGCGCAGGCCCGACGCGATGCCGGGCTTGAGGTGGTGGCGCAGGTCGACCGCGACGTCGGTCTTGACGTGGGTGCCCACGCCCGCCGCGGCGTTGAGGTCCGCGGACTGCTTGAAGAAGCCGTTCTCCAGGCCGAGCTTCCCGCCCGCCTGGGCCGCCGCGCCCGCCACCACGCCCGCGGTGACCGAGCCGTGCAGCCGGCCCGCGTGCCCGCCCGCCGTGCCATACGCTCCCGCCGTGGCGGCCGCGCCCACCTGGCCCGAGAGCAGCGCCGTGGCGGTCTTCGGATCCACGGAAGCCACCCCCTCGGCGAAGGCGGTGGCCGAGGCCTTGGCCTCGCCCTTGACGTACGCGCCCACGTGCCGGTTGAAGTCGTGACTCGCGCTCGCCGCGACGCCCACGCCCGTCTCCGCCTTGGCCGTCAGCGCCGCCGTGTACGCGTGGCTCTTCGTATCCGCCGAGACGCCCGCCTGGGCGCTCGCCTTGAAAGCGTTGGCCTCGGCGGTGAGCTGGCCGCTGGTCACGCCCAGACGGCCCGCGTGCACCTTCCGCAGCTCGTAGGAGGCGTGGAGCCCGTTGAGCTCGGCCTGGGCCGAGGAGTGGTGCACGCCACCGCCGTGGTGGCTCGTGGTGGAGGCCCGCATCGAGCCCAGGCCGCCGCTCACCGTGCCTCCGAAGACATCCTTCTGAAAGGGATTGCCCGGCTTGTCGATGAACAGGTGCTGCTTCGCGCCCGGGGGAGGCGTGAGCTTGTTGTCACCGCCGCTCACCCTCACGTTCGAGGCCTCGCCCGTGCTCTTCTCCCAGGGGCTGTACGCGGGGGAGCCCTCGGGCGCGCCCGGGTGCTTCACCGGCTTGGACTCCGTGGCGGCCGGTGCGCTCGCGGCGGGCTTGCTGGCCACCGTGGACGGCAGCGTGGAGGCGCGGGCAGGAGGCGTGGGCTGGGACGCCTTGGATGTGGGGAGGGTCGCGGAGCGGCGGGGCAGCGTGGGGCTGATGCGGGGCATGGGAGGCTCCTCGGAAGGTGCGGCGGGATGGGTTCGGAACAGCGATGTCCCGTCCTTGTGCACCCGACATGCCATGCCCATGTCGCCCTCCGTGGACAGGGGGCCTCCATGGTTTCTGGGGGTTATGAGGAGAGGGCTCGAGAGAGAGGAGCGTGGGGAGTGGTGACTGCAGTCATCAGCCTCGAGACAGCTGTCACCACCCCAGCCCATGACCGGCGGGCTACGCGACACTGTACCGGGACGACGGATCGTCTATCCCTATCACTATCGGCGCGGGTCTGCTGGCACTCCTGAGTCTGGGTTCCGCGGCGGTCTTGTTCTGGATGAGCACCCAATTCCAGTCGCGGACCACGGGCTTGAGCGACTCCATTGAACGGGTGCACTCCGCCGAGCAACTGGCACAGTCGCGCTTCCTGCTCCAGGTGGTCCAGGAGTTCCCGCCGCATCGTGCGGGCCCATGGCGGAAACATCGAGGTGGTGAGCCAGGAAGGGGCCGGCTCGACCTTCCGGGTCCGGCTGCCGTCCCACTGAGCAGGGCTCGACGTCATGCCAGACGCCCGGTACATTATTGGAACCCGTGGAAGAAACGCACCGCCAGAGCGCCGAGTGGATTCGCTCCCTGCTCTTGAATGCTCAGGCCACCCCGGCTGTGTTCCGCACGGCCCTGATGGGTGTTCCTCCCGCCGAACGGGATGCCTGGTTCGACCTGGTCTTGGGCCTCGACTCGTTTCCCGACGATGGCCCCGAGCTTCCGCGAGGCTGCGTTCCCTACCTCCCCTGCCCTGTCGATGCGCTCCTTCGACTCGTGGAGTGCGCGGAGGTGCGGGCCTCCGACGTGTTCGTCGACGTGGGCTCGGGCGTGGGGCGGTCCGCCGCGCTGGTGCACCTCTTGACCGGGGCCGCGGCGATTGGCATCGAGATTCAGCCCGCGCTCGTCCACGCCGCACGTGAGCTCACCACGCGCTTGAACACGTTGCGCTTCTCGCCGGTCCAGGGCGATGCGGCGGTGCTCACCGGTTCCATCACCAACGGGTCCATCTTCTTCTTGTACTGCCCCTTCAGTGGCGAGCGCTTGGAGAAGGTGCTGGACGACCTCGAGTCCATCGCGCGCACGAGACCGATTCGCATCTGCTGCGTCGATCTGCCACTGCCGCCCCGTCCGTGGCTCACGTTCGCGGCGCCCCCCTCTGGGAACCTCACGGTCTATCGCAGCACCCTGCACCCCGCGTAGGACCGGCTGACGTCATCACCGTCCGAGGGCGCTCAGCCCGCCGTCCAGCCCTGGGTGCTCTGGGCGGCCTCCTCCAGGGTGTGGACCAGCATGAGCGCGGGGCCGGTGAGCTCTTCCAGCGCATCCGCGGTGGAGGGGATGTCGCGTCGCTCGGCCTGGAGCCAGCCTTCGCGGATGTGGAAGGTCCGGTAGTGGCTGACCATCTCGTAGAGGTGCTGCTGGACGGACGGGTGGCGCAGCACCCGGGTGGTCGAGGCGGTGAGGTTGCTCAGCCCGAAACGCTGGTCGAACGGCTCGTCCCCGATCTCCTCGTCCCTCTTGCCGAAGAGCTTGAGCAGCTTGTCTCCGAAGCCCTCCGGCTCCAGCGAGAAGTCCGGGGGCAGCGAGCCATTCGTCGAGAGGTGCAGCACCGTCACGCGGTAGCGGTGCTTGCCAGAGCCGCGGGTCTGGGTCTCCAGCCGCATGGGATAGCCTTCGTAGGTGCCCTCGAGCTGGAGGCCGTCCGCGTGCATGCCATGGCGGTTGGCGAACTCGGCCCAGGCCGCGACCCTCACCTTGTGCACCGTCCAGAAGATGAAGCAGACGATGGCGAAGAGGGTGGTGAGGATGATCAGCGGCAGGCTCTGATGAAGCATGGCGCGAATTCTGCCCTCGGGGCCCATCCGAGGAAAGGCCCCCCGCGGGGGCCTGAGCTGCTGGAGCGCGTCACTCACGACCTGTTCCCGCCCCCTGTCGCGAGGCGGGTCCGGAGGGTGCTAGACATGCCTCCTGGAACTTCCACTGGGGGCACGGCGCATGGTCAATGACAGGTACCGGCTGTTGGCATCCCTGGCCTCGGGAGGAATGGCGGAGCTCTTCCTGGGGGTGGCGTGCGGCGCGGAGGGCTTCTCGCGCAAGGTGGCCATCAAGCGCATGCTGCCGCAGCTGGCGCAGAACCCGCTCATCGCCAGGATGTTCCTGGCCGAGGCCCGGCTGGCCACGCACCTGCAGCATCAGAACATCGCCACCGTGTACGACGTGGGCCAGGGCCCCGAGGGCCTCTTCCTCGTCATGGAGCTGGTGGAGGGTTGGGACCTGGGCGTCCTGCTGCGCCACGCTCAGGAGCGGGGCGTCCGGTTTCCTCCCCACCTGGTGGCCTTCATCGCCACGCAGGTGCTGGCGGGCCTGGCCCATGCCTACCGCCGCCGGGGAGACGGGCACCAGGTGGTGACCGCCCACCGTGACATCTCGCCCTCCAACATCCTCGTCTCCCGGGAGGGCGAGGTGAAGGTGACGGACTTCGGCATCGCCCGCGTGGAGGGCCTCTCCATGGGCACCGAGCCGGGCTCCTTCAAGGGCAAGGTGCCCTATGCCGCGCCGGAGGTGCTGGGAGGACAGCCCGCCACCACCGCCAGCGATCAGTTCGCCCTGGGCATCGTCCTCTACGAGCTGCTCGCTGGCCACCACCCCTACGGCGACGAGACGACCTCCCTGATGGGATTCGTCCAGGCCATCACCCAGCGGGAGCTCCCCCTGTTGCAGGGAGTCCCCGAGCCGCTGGCGGCGGTGGTGTACCGGGCCATGTCGCGGGAGCCGGAGCTGCGATTCTCCCAGCCGGAGGAGATGGCGGAGGCGCTCTCGCTCTACCTCGCCCAGGCGGGCGCGCCCACCAGCTCCCAGGCCCTGGCCACCTTCCTGCGTGCGCTGCGGCCGCCTCCCACCCTCGTGGAGCGGGCCGAGCAGTCCGAGGGGGAGGCGCCGCCCCCGGAGAGGGCCTTCGACACCGCGCCCCAGGCCACGCCGGTGCCCGAGCTGTTGATGCCCACCGTGCTGTCCTCCCGGCCGCCCTCCTCGCTGCCGGACCTCGGGGGCACCGAGTGGGAGCCCCAGCCCGGCGGGCCCATGCTCAGCGCCAGCGGCGAGCTGGTGGGGCGTCCCCAGCCGGCACCGGCGCCTCCTCCACCTGCCCCCGCGCGGAGGCAACCCGCGGAGCGGCTGGAGCTGGAGGTGCGGCCCCGGCGCTCGGGGCGCGGCCGTCCTCCGTCCACGGAATATGCTCCCGCTCCGCCGGACGCCTCGCTCGACGGCAAGCGGTTGCTGCGGATGGTGGTCATCACGCTGGTGGTGCTGGCGGTGCTCAGCCGGCTGGTCCAGTGGGGGCAGCCCTTGATGAAACCCCTGCTGGATTCGCTGCAGGTGTCGGCCGAGGACACGAGGTAGCGCCTACCGCCAGAGGCTCACATGGTCCTGCACGAACTGGCGTAGCGAGCGGGGCTTGCGGCCGAGCAGCCGCTCTGCATCTGCGAGCACGCGCTCGGCCCTTCCGGCCCGGCAGTAGGCGAACCAGCCCAGCATGGCGTCGACGATGAGGGGGGGCTGGCCCGCGCCGAGCAGCGCCTGCCGGGTCTTCTCCGGGTCGACGGCCACATAGCTCACGGGCTTGCCGAGCACTTCACCCAGGGTCTGGGCCACCTCGGCCATGGTGGGGGACTCGGCGCCGGTCAGCACGTAGGCCTTGCCATGGTGCCCGGTCCCCTCGGCCAGCGCGACGCGGGCGGCGATCTCCGCGATGTCGCGCGTGTCGATGTAGCTGACCCGGCACGTCCCGAAGGGCATGTAGAGGGCCCCCTGGGTGCGGACCGTCTGGAGGTTGCGCGGGGTGAGGAAGTTCTGGAAGTACTGGTTGGGCCGCAGGAGGGTGAAGGGCAGGCCGCTGTCCGCGATGGCCTGGTCCGCTTCGCCGTGCCACACGGCCTCGGTGATGGGCTCGGGCTCGCCCGTCCCCATCAAGCTGCTGCGCACCAGGTGGCGGACACCCGCCTGACGCGCGGCCTCGGCCAGACTCCGGGACTGGGCCGCCATGGCGGGAGACATGGGGCTCACCTGGATGACGGTGTCCACCCCCTGGAGCGCCTGGGGCAGCGTCTCCGGCCGCTCCGGGTCCAGCCCGGCCACACGGACCTCGCGGTACTCCTGGAACTGCTCCCGGGCGCGGGCCACGTCCCGCGAGCCCGCGACGATGTTCACGCCGCCGAGGCGGGCCAGCTCCGTGACCATCTCCTTCCCGATGTTGCCTGTCGCGCCAATGACGAGGACGGTCTTCACGGTGTGCTCCGGGGTTCGGGTCTTCACGAACGGCGGCAGAGGGTTGGGGTGAGGGTATCGGAGTTATATCCGGGTACCCTCACCCCGTCCCGCTCCCGGAGCGAGCGGGGATGCCGCTACTTCTTCTTCGCGGCGGGTTTGACGCTCGAAGCCGGCTTCACCGCCGGGGCCTTCTTCACGGAGGCGGCCACCACCGCGGACGGGGCCTGCTCGGAGGGGGCGAGGACGATCTCGATGCGCCGGTTCAGGCTCCGTCCCTCCGCCGTCTGGTTGGAGGCGATGGGCTGGTACTCGCCATAGCCCAGCGCGGAGAGCATCGTGGGCGGCACGCCCTGCTCCTGGAGGAGCTTCACGACGACGAGCGCGCGCGTGGTGGACAGCTCCCAGTTCGAGTCGAACTCCGTCTTCGCATCCGCCGGTACCGGCACGTTGTCCGTGTGGCCCTCGACGCGAATGAGCTTGCCCTGCACGTCCTTGAGCGCCTGCGCCACCTTCTCCAGCGCCTCCTGGCCCTCCTTGTTGAGCCTGGTGCTGCCAGAGGAGAAGAGGATCTTGTCCTTCATCTTCAGCACCATCCGGCCCTTCAGCTCGGACAGCTCGATCTTCCCGGTCTTGATCTCCTCCTTGAGGCTCCTGGCGAGGTTCTCGTACTCGCTGGACTTCTTCTCGAGCGCCTCCTTGGCCGCGGCGAGCTTCTCGGTGCTGCGCGACAGCTCCTGGTTGAGCTCCGACAGCTCGTCCACGCGCTTGCGCAGCGCGCGGCGCTCCGCGTCACTGTGGGCGAGCGAGGACTCCAGCTCCGCCTTCTCCTTCTCCGCCGCCTCGGCGGCTGCCCTCGTCTCGGCGAGCTTCTGCTCCAGGGCCTTCATCTGCCCTTGCTGCTCGTCGTATTGCTGCTTGAGGGTCTGCGCTTCCATCGACTTCGACTCGAACGCCTTCTGCGAGACGCAACCGACCAACGGAACCAGTAGGACCAGACACCAGTGCATACGCATTCGCGTCTCCTTGGGTTGAAGAGCGCCCTTATACCTCCGAGCCCACGCGGGAGAGGGAGCGTGTTCCCCACCTGTGGAGTCCACGTGGAAAAAACCGGTGGTTGTGTTGTCATGAACCAAGACATGTTCACGAGAGGACTCACGCCCCTTCCATGCAACGGCGCCTCTGGTACGGTCCACTCCATGGGAGTGGACATGGACCGGGTCAGAGACTTCGAGCGGCAGGGCTTCCTCGTGCTGCCCGGATTCGTCCCGCCGGTGGCCTGCGATGCCTTGAAGGCCCGGGCTGAAGAGCTGGTGGCCGGCTTCCGGCCGGAGACGGTCTCCGTCTTCTCCACCCACGAGCAGACCCGGACCTCGGACGAGTACTTCCTCTCCTCGGGGGACCACATCCGCTTCTTCTTCGAGGAGAACGCCTTCCGGCCAGATGGCTCGCTGCGCCAGGACAAGGCGCTGTCCATCAACAAGATCGGCCACGCCCTGCACGACCTCGACCCCCTCTTCGACGGGTTTTCCCGCACGCCCGAGCTGGCGAGGCTGGCCTCGGAGCTGGGCTTGAAGCAGCCGTTACTGCTCCAGTCGATGTACATCTTCAAGCAGCCCCACATTGGCGGTGAGGTCAATTGCCACCAGGACGCGACGTTCCTCTACACCGAGCCGTCCACCTGTCTGGGATTCTGGTTCGCGCTGGAGGACGCCACGCTGGAGAACGGTTGCCTCTGGGCGCTTCCCGGCGGGCACATGCTCGGCTTGAAGAAGCGCTTCGTGCGCGCCGAGGGAGGCGGCACGGCGTTCCAGGTGCTCGACTCCACGCCCCTGCCCGAGGAGGGCATGGTGCCCCTGGAGGTGAAGAAGGGCACCCTGGTCGTGCTCCACGGGCTGCTGCCCCACAAGAGCGGCGCCAACAGCTCGTCCAAGAGCCGCCACGCCTACTCGCTCCACCTCATCGATGGCACCGCCCGCTACCCCGCGGACAACTGGCTGCACCGCTCCCCCACCCTGCCCCCGCGGGGCTTCGAGCCCCCCACGAGAGGCTGAGCGGGATGATCGACCCCATTCGGGGGCTCAGCCCAAGCGCGCCCCGGAAGACGCGCCGAGACGTTGCCGGACCCGTACGGCGTGCTCGTCCAGACCGTTGTCCCGCAGCCGATCCGCCGCCCACGACACCGCCGCCGGCCACGAGGCCAGGATGGAGTACGGCACGACCGAGGGCTTGATGCGGTGGACGAGGACCCGGGCGACCAGCGCCAGGGTCGGAGAGTTGATGAGTGCCGCGATCCCCATCGAGAACTGGCGCATCGGCCGTTCCTGCTGTCGCAGGAAGCGCCATTGCTGCTCGCGCTGCTCGGGGGTGAGCGATTGGAGCAGGCGGAAGTCCACCAGAGAGACGTGCCGCTCCCCTCGCCTCAGATAGGACAGGGTGCGCTCGAACAGCTCCGCTTGCTGCTCGTTCGTGATCACGCGTGGAAACGTCACCCGCAGCAGGGGCCAGAGCGAATCGTCCACGGCAATAGAAGAAACCGGCGAACTCATGCGAGGAAGTCAGCGCTTCCCCTCCATTCTATCATGCCTTCCATGCCGCGGACCGCGGTCACGCGCGAGCGGCACGCGGGCCACACAGCGAGCGTAGCGCGTCACGCTCGGCCGTGGAGAGCACCGTGACAGGGTATTTCGGCTTGCCGCTCGCGCGGTCGAAGAACGGATGTGGCCACGTCTTGCCGCGGAGCTTCCAGCCGAGCACCTTGCGGATCGTACGCGCGAGCAGACGCATGTCCGGCTTCACCGACCCGGGCGGCGGCTCGCCGATCGCGAACTTGCCGAGAATGCCACCGCGCGGCGCGCCGAAGACCTCGTCACACGGGCGTGCGTTCGGCGCCTGCTGGAACAGTTCGGTGACGATCCCGACGAACGGTAGCCGCGGCGACACCGTGTTGCCGAGCGGCGTCTTGCAGCAGCTCGCGTACCAGCGATAGAGGCCCTCGGGCGTGAGGCGCACCGCGGTGACGAGCTCGAGGCCACGATCGAACGAGAGCGTCGAGGGCGCGACCTGCACGATGTCCGAGCCGCCGTGCTCGTCGAGCAGCTCGGCGCGGCCGAGGTGGTGCAGGAACGCCTGACAGTCGTCGCAGTAGCAGACGACGCGGTTCACCGTGTCTGGCGCCGCATCGCGCAGCCATCCGTGTAGCTTTCCGCAACGACACTGGAGTTCGACGTCTCGAGACATGGGGACCCGCATATCACTTCTAGACGCGCGAGGTGCTCGCGAGAGCAGGTCACCCTATGGCTGGGCGGGCAGCAGCAGTGCGTCCCGGACCTCCGCTGGCGGGTTCGCGCTGAGAGCCAGATAGATCTCGAACCACGCGACATAGGCGCGCCAGGAAGGGTCGCGCTGGTCGAGGAGGAGGCGTTGCGCCTGGCCCAGACGCCTGGGCACGTCGAAAGGCACCCGCGTGTGCCCATCCGAGTGCAATTGCGCCGCGAACCAGAGCACGTCCAGCTGACCGGCGTCGACCGGTGCGTGGGTGCGCTCGATCAGGGTGTCCGCGTGCTCGATCGCCTTGCCCAACCAACTGGCCGCCCGCGCCGTGTCCCGGCGATCCACGGCGTTCTCGGCCAGCCGCATCTCCGCCAACGTCACCGCGCGGATGTCCTCATCGCGATCCGACTCGGCGAACTGTTCCAGGAACAGCGCGCGCCGCTGCTCGAGTGCGTGGGCAGCGGCGTCCAGGTGCCCGAGCCGCGTCTCCGCATTGGCGCGCAGTCCCGCGGCGATGATGCGATAGGAGCGCTGAACGTGCCGAGGTGTGGCGTGTGCCCCGCTCAGCGTGGCTTGCACCGCTGGGGTTGCCAGCTCGCGCTCCACCCTGTCCAGATCCTCCAACGCCCGCTGGGGCTGCTCCGCCCCCAACGCCGCGGCACAGCGGGCCAGCCGCACCACCCACCGGTTGCGCAGACCCTCCGCGTCGCTCGGGCCCGTTTCCACGGTGGGCAGCTCGCGATCGTAGAGCGCCAACGCACGCTCGAATCGGCCCGCGGCGAGGTTGTAGAGCGCCGCGCGATCCACTGCCAGGGAGGCGAACCTGCTGGCCAGCTTCGGTGTGGCGTCCACCATGGCCAGGGCCTGATCCGCCGCCCGCGCTGACTCTTCCTCGCGGCCGACGTGCAAGAGCGCCCGGGCACGAGCAAGGGACACCGCCAGCCCCGCCGCGTTGTCCACGTAAGGCAACTTGTCCCGTTGCTCGAGGTAGCCCAGCGCGATGTGGAAGTTGCCCACCTGGGTGTGCAACATCCCCAGCGCGCCGAGGATCATCGCCCGGTAGCGGACGTTGTTGCGCACCAGGTCCAGGGCGATCGGGTAGTGCCGGTTGGCGCGCTCGGCGGCGGAAGGATCGTGGCCGCGAAGGAAGTCCTCATGCTGAATGGCACCATAGAGGGCATGCACCGCGCGCTGGTTCTTGAGCTCCTGCCACGAGGCGCGCAGCTCCTTCACGGCCGCCGCCACCGCCTGGGCGTGGGCACGGTCCTCCAGCTTGGGCAACTGGCGTGCCGTGAGGTAGGCCTTCACGAAGTGCGCGAGCGGCCTGGCCATGCGTGCGGAGGTGGTGGTGACTTCCTTTTCCACCACCTCGGGGCTGACGTCGGCACGCAAACGCAGACTCATGGACTCGACAGCACTTTCCAGGGAGCCAGTCCGTTGGGTCACGAGGTCGAAGTCGGCACGGGCCTCGTCCAGGCGCTGCTTCCCCAACCGGCGGTAGGCGCGGCCCAGCATCGCGCGGCGAAACAACCGTTCGGCCCGGCGGCCTTCCTCGGTGCCGGGCGGGGCGTCGTCGACGTAGACCGTCGCCAACGCCTCCAGCACCCCGTCGGCGCCGAGGCCCGCCGCGCGCTCGACGGCGTCCTGCACCAGTGCGCGCTGGCGAAGGGGATCCTCTTGCTGCTGGTAGAACGCCATCAACGCATCCCGGACGGGCCGGGGGGGACGCTCGTCGTGCAACGCATTGACGTGCCGGCCCAGCTCCAGGGCGAACGCATAGGCCGAGCCCGCGGGTGCCGAGGCGAGTGCCCGGGCCATGGCCGCATCCGCCTCGTCATAGGGGCGTCCCCGGTACAGGGCGCGGACGGCGGCTCGAGCGAAGTCGAGCTGGTCGTCAGCTGGAAACGCCTTGTTCATGGAGAGCTGGCGGCCAGCCTCGACCAGGGCCTCCCGATCGTCGAGCTTGCGGTACAGCGCGTCCGCTCGGTCGTACCAGGCCTCCAGCACCGCGCGCGGCGTGGTGTCGGTCACCTGGGCTGCCTCCAACTCCTGACGCGCCAGCGTGAAGTCGCCGGCGGCCTCGGCCAGTTCACTGCGCACCACGTGTTGAAAGACGGCGGAGGGCGGGCTGGGAGCGGCGGCGGGATCCAACGCGGCCATGCGTTGCCGTTCGGCGTCGTCCAGCTCGTCCATCATGCGGCCGCGTTCGCGCTCCTTCATGGCGCGCCGGTGGTCGATGAGAAGCCGCAGCGGCTCCGCCAGTCCCGCGCTGGCGGGATCGCTCACCGAGCGCATGTGGCGGGCGTAGAACTCCGCCGCATCGAAGTCCTCGAAAGCCAGGTGGAGCTGGCTCAGGCGCATCATCAGCAGACGGCGGGGTTTGGGCCGGGTTTCGCGCAGCAGGCGTTGGCGATAGAGCAGGAGCAGGTCCGCGCGCCTGCCGACCATTTTCAATTCCTCCTTGAGCCGGGGAACGTCCCAGTGGCTGGGAACCTGGCCATCCAGCGGCAGCTGATACACATCCAGCGAGCCATCGCGAGAACAGGTCGCGATGAGTGACGCGGCCGCGGGCGCCGGGTACTCGCAGCTCCAGGCCTCACTGGTGAGTTGGTCCGGACTGGCGGCGGCGGCCAACTCGGGCGCGTCCTCGCGCTCGGTGGCGAAAGGCACCCGGAACAGGACGCCTCTGTCGCTCGCGTCGATCACCCCATCCGCGTTGGAGTCGGTGAAGAACTGCACCACGAACAGGGAGCGCCCATCGCGCGCGAACACCGGCTGCCCGGTCTGTCCCGGAAGCTCGAGCGTCAGCGGGATGGGGGCAGCACCGGGGCGATCCAACCGAAGGGCCTCCAGATGGGGCGAGGCGCGCGCGGCGAAGCCGGGGCCCACCTGCTGCACGGAGCGTTCGATCGGGACGTACACCAGCCAGCGCCCATCGGGTGAGAGGGTGGGACTGGTCAGGTTGCGCTCGAGCAGGGGGCTCACGCTCAACTCGCGCCCCACCGCGACCCGCGACAATCGCAGATCACCCTGGATGGTCGCCCGGCTCACCAGCGCGATATGCGAGGCATTGATCCATTCCGCCTGCAGCGCGCTGGTTTCTTCTTCGAGGCAGCGGCGGCCTTCCGCACCGGGCAGATCCCTCACACACAGCTGGCCGCTGGCCTGGTTCCGGAACGAGATGTAGAGCAGGTGTTTGCCGTCGGGGCTGACCCGCGGCCAGGTCACGTCGGCGCCTTCGTCGAAGAGGCGGCGCTCGCGGCCCTGTTCCATGTCCTGAGCGTAGATTTCGGTCGCGATGTTGCGGTTGGACACGAAGAGCAGCGTGTTCCCATCGGGCGTCAACTGCCCCAGGAATTGATCTCCCACGCCCACGGTGAGCCGTGAGGGCGTGCGCAAGCCTCCGTCATTCTCATCATCCTGCGCCCAGACGCTGCCCGCGAGGAGAACGGCCAGGGCCAGGAAGCACCGGCCACGGGGCGTCAACACTTCTTCTCTCCCCAGGTGCCATCCTCGGCTTCCACCCAGCCGCTGCAAACCACTCCCTGCGCGTGCACCTGTTGCCAGCTCCGGCGCACCGACTCCTCGGGCACGCCGGGGCGGACCGTCCGCATCCACTGCCACAGCTGCACCCGAGCCCGGTTCACCCGTTCCACCAGGGCGGCGTCATCGGCCGACAAGCGCCGGGGCTTGCATTGGCTCCGGGTGTCCACCAGCAGCCCGTCCCGCCCTTCGCCCACGCAGTGGCGCCGCAGCAGCTCGTCGACGCGGTCCGCCTGCGTCTTGCCGATGTCCTCGATCAACGGCGTGGGTTGGATGCCCAGCTCCTCCAGTTGATTGGGCGTGAGCGGCACCGGCGTCGGGCTCATGCCCGCGCGAGCGAGACGCCGTTCCACATCCTTGAACGAGCCCGAGGCCTGTTCCTCGAGCGCCGTCGCGCGATCGACCATGACGATCTCAGGGGCGCGGATGCACCCGGGAAGGGCGAGGGCGGCAAGCAGCAGCAACCCGCGGCATTTCATGGCGTGGTCTCCGGAGGGGACATGGATTTGATGGCACGGTCGACGATGGGGCCCATGGGAATGCCTCGGATCTCATCGATGCTGAACAGGCGGGCCAGGCCCCCCATGGTGATGCGCAGGCTGCCGAAGCCGTGGTTGAAGTTCATCCGCACGTGTTCCGGGTAGCCCCATCCCAACCTGTAGCGGACGCGGTTCGTGGCGGGATCCGTGTGGTGTGGATCCTCGAGGTCCAGCAGATCGAGCAGGTGGCGATTGCCAATGCGAAGAATCTCCGCGCGCCCATTGACGCTGCGGTCCTTGCCGGAGATGAGCACGGCGGCATTTCCGTCAAAGGGCTCGCCCCGGGAGGACTTCACGCCGGTCGCCCGCACGCGTGCCTCCAGGGTGGAGTCCCTTCCCTGCCAATCCAACACGCACTGTCCGGTGATCCGCCCATCGCGGACGCCCATCTCCAGCTGACGCATGGAAACCACGTTCTGGTCGATGGACAGGTTTCCGGCCAGGGGCGCAATGGAAATGTATGGCGTGGTGATGCGGGCCACCGACATGAAGCCGTTGCGCGAGAGCATGGGGTGTTGGTCCGCGAAACGAAGCATCGAGTAGGGGTTCACGTCGAGGTCGTCCAGCAGCCGCACCCGGCCCTCGGTGAGCTCCATGTTTTCGGTCAGCGGCACGTTGCCATCGAGCGCTTCGATCGCGACCCCCGATTCGAGCATCCGCAGGTTCACGTTCTGGAAGAGCACGTTGGAGAGGGTTCGGAAGACCACCAGGTTGGGCGAAGCCACCTGGAAATCGACCGAGACCCTCCCGCTGCTCTCGATGAGGCCGGGCCGCGTGAGTCTGGACAGGTCCTGCTCCAGCTCGCCCCGAACCGCCAGGCGGCGCCGGTCGTCGCCGAGCTCCAGCCGGCCTCTGGCTTTCAGCCAGGTACTCGTCCCCGCATTGGACAGTTGCAGGTCGGGGATGTGAATGACGCCATTGGGCTCACGGCGAGCGGAGAACGAGCCCTCCAAATCCTGGACCGGATAGGGCAGCGCTGGCCGCTGTTCGAGGGTGCGGACCTTGAAGAGTTGTTTCAGCTCGATGTCGCCCGCTTCCCACTGCTCGGTGAAAGTGGCGGTGGTGTCGCTGGACAGGTCGGCGAAGGACCACCGGCGCTCGCCCATGCCCACGGAGAGTTTTTCCACCGTGAGGGTATTGTGAACGATTCGCCGGGGCCCATCGGCGTGCGACTCGACCTGCCAATGCAGCGCGGGCAGGTTGAGCGACTGGCCCTCCTGTCTCCAGCGGATGCCACGCACGTCCATCACCGCGGTTCCCTCGAAGCTGGCGGTACGCCGGGGAGCGGGGGTCAGGCTCGGGGTTCCATCGGCGGCGATGTCCGTGAGCACACCGAGCAGCGTTCCATGCAGCTCGACGTTCAACGCGAGCCGCGAGGGATCCAGCTCCGCGGGCACCCCGGCCCTGGCCAGGAGCGGAGACAGCGCACCGACGGGCGGAAGGTCGCCCTTCACATCACAGCGAAGCGCGCGGGTCTTCCGGTCGAACACCAGTGCGGCATCGAGCGCGAGCTTCAGCCCCGCCTGGCTGGTGAGCCCCAGCCGGAGCGACGGCTTCCGGCGATCGAGGTCCAGCGTCAGTGTCTGGTGTTGAGGACCCGCGTCGTTCTCACCGACGCGCAGCCCTTCGATTTGAAGCTCCAGCTCGCCCTTGTGCCGCCAGGAATCTCCCCGCGAACGCATCACGGCGACGAGGTTTCCGGCCGACACGTCGTCCCATCCCGGCCGCTGCAGGCGCAGCTCCGTCCGGTGCTCCAACCGTGGCGAGGAGGAAAAGAGCGCCGCCAGTCTGCCCGTGGAGGCCAGGTTCACGCCCAGGTGCTTCCAGGGAAAGCGAGCGGCGAGCGACTCGGGGATGAAGGGCCGGGCGGCGGCGAGGTCCGGGGTCTGGACGGCCAGGGTGTACGCCACCTCGTCGCTCCCCTTCGTGGCGTCCATTGACGCGTGCATCGTTCCAACGTCGAGTTCCAGACGGGCACGGGCCCGGCCCAGCCGCGGCTCGTCCCTCCGAGGGAACACCTCCGACACGTCGAGCTTCACGTGCACGGGGCCCTTCAGCACCTCGCGTCCATCCGCGGTGATCACCTGGAGCGCCCCCACGGGCACGTCCGCTTTCAGTGCGAAGGGCGGCTCACCCGCCAGCGGGGCATGGAGCTGGAATCCCAGACGTTCAGCGATCACACGGCTCCCGGAGGCACGGACGTCCAACGCCTCCACCCTTCCGGACAGGTCAGCATCCCCCGCGACCTGGAGGGGAGATGAGAGGTCTGGCCGCAGCTGGGTGCCCTTCAGTTCGCCAGAGGCCTTCGGAACACGCAGCGTGGTGGGTCCCCCGGCCTCGAACCCCTGGAGCGCGAATGTGAGTCGAGCGGCCAGCCCCTTTTGGGGATCAGGCGTCGCCACCAAGGAAACGTGCCCATCGCCGAGTGCCACCTGAAGCCCGTCTCGAGCAAGCCGGAGCGCCGCGACGTCGACGTCCAGCCCGAGTCTGCCCTGGGCTCCCAATTGCGGCATGGCGCTGAGAGTGAGCTCCTGGGCGTCCAGGTGCACCTTGCCGCGCTCGATGGAGAATGGACGCCAATCGGGGGGGAGCTGTTGCAGCAGTCGTCCGAGATCCAGCTCCACCAGGGCTCGCGTCACGACGGGCGGAACCTCCGCCGCATCCGGAAGCACCCACCGGGCTTGCACTTCGGCGGTGTCGGTCAGCCGGGTGCGCTCCAGCTCGATGGCGATGTGCCGCTTCTCGCCATCGAACTTCGCGGAGGCCGCGCCGTGCAGCAGTGAGCGGACCGTGAACCGCGGATCGAACGTCTGCCGAGCGGCATCCAGGTCCACCCGCACACGAGCGGCCGACGCCCCTACCTCCGCCGAGAGGTTCAGTTCCAGCTGAGCCAGGGCCGGCGCAATGGCCGAGCCTTCACGGCTCAACTCCAGAGGAAGCGGCGTCCCGGCCGGGCCTGTCGCCGCGAAGAGCTTCCATCCATCGTCCTGATGCTTCGCTTCGACGGCGGCCGCGAGCCCACGCAAGGACCAGCGCTCGATGACCTCACCGTTCCGGACGCGGAGGTAACTCAACGACACGCCGGACACTTCGACCTTTCCGAAGGGAGGCGCGGAGGCCAGGAGGGCAGCGACCCGCTGAGAGGCGCCGAGTGGCGCTTCAACGGGCAGCGGCTCAGGAGCTTCCGGCCCCATCAATCCCGTGAGAGACGTAGGCCCCGCATCGTCGGCCACCAGGGCAACGGCCACGTCCCGCACCGCCACCCGTTCAACCCGGGGGGTCCCACTCAGCAGGGCTCCGGGCGACCATTGCGCCTCCAGCGTGCCGACGCGCAGCAGCTCGGGCGCGAGGTTTCGAAACGGCGGCGGGGTACGCACCACCAGCCCTTCCAGCCGCAGACCCGAGAGCACGGCGACCTGGGCTGTCTGGTAGTCCAGTCGCAGGCCCGTGGCCGCTTCCACCCTGGAGACGATGCGCTGTTTGAGCCAGGGGTGGTCGAGGTTGTGCAGAGCGGCCACCGCCGCGACCAGCACCAGCGCGAGGACCGCACCGAGAACCAGGAGCACGCCTGCGATGATTCGAGCCAACCGCTGGCGAGGTCGTCCAACTCCGGGGGATTCCATGATGTTCGGTCGGGAGCGAGCGGTCACCCTCGTCCTACCATGTGGCGGGATCGGGCTTCAATCGCCGGACCCGCCGGGCTCCAGCCCTCAGCCCTGCAACTCCCGCAGCGTCACCGAGGGCGGCGCGTCCAGCACCCGCCGTGTGGCGAACATCCCCGCGCTCACCGCCGCCAGCATCCCCAGCCCGCCTCCCACCACCACCAGCCGCCAGTCCGCCTGCCACGGCAGGCTGAACACCTGCGTGGCAAGGACCCCGGCCAGGACGGAGGCGGAGCACGCCGCGGTGAGGCCCGACAGCAGGCCAATGGCGGCGAACTCCGAGGCCTGCGCGAGCCGGAGCTGCCGGCTACTGCCGCCCAGCACCCGCATCACGCCGCCCTCCAGCAGCCGCTCGTCCTGGCTGGCGCTGACCGCGGCCATCAGCACCAACAGGCCCGCGAGCAGCGAGAAGTAGAACACCACTTCCACCACGGTGGAGACCTGGTCCGCGGTGCTTCGCACCTGCTTGAGCATTGCGTCCACATCCACCACCGAGAGGTTGGGGAAGCGGTTCACCAGCTCCGCGGTGAAGCGCGTGCGCTCGGCGGGCACGTGCACCGCGGTGATGTGGCTGGCCGCATAGCCCGTGAGCGAGCCCGGTGAGGCCAGCACGATGAAGTTCGGCCGGAAGCTCTCCCACTCCACCTTGCGCAGGCTGGTGACGGTGGCCTCGAACCGCTGGCCAGCGATGTCGAAGGCCACGCGGTCGCCGAGCTTCCAGCCCATCGAGGCGGCGAAGCCTTCCTCCAGCGACAGCTCCGGCTGCTCCGGGCGCCGCTGGCCCCAGAAAGTGCCCGCGGTGATGCGGTTGTCGTCGCGGAGCGTGTCGGTGGTGGAGAGGTTGTACTCGCGCTCGTTGCGCCGCCGCCTGCCGCTCTCCTCCTCGGAGTCGGCGGCACCTGGGTCCGGCACCGCTGGCGCCGCCTTCACCGGCGTTCCGTTGTGCGCCACCAGCCGGCCGCGCACCATGGGGAAGAGGTCCGGCGCGGGCAATCCCTGCTCGGCCATGAACGCACGCACCGGCTCGAGCTGATCCTCCTGCACGTTGACGATGAAGCGGTTGGGCGCCTCCTTGGAGAGCGCCACCTGCCAGCGATCGAGCAGGTCGGTGCGCACGAAGGTGAGGAGCAGCAGCGCCATCAACCCCAGGCCGAGCGCCGACACCTGCGCGACACTGGTGGCCGCGCGCCGGCTCACATTGGCCAGCCCGTAGCGCAGGCTCCCGCGCAGCCGCGAGCGCAACCGCCGCACGACGGCGATGAGTCCCCACGCCAGTGCGGCCAGCACCGCCAGGGTGACGATGATGCCGAGGAGCATCGAGGACGCCAGCTTCGCGGAGCCGGCCTTCCACCACAGCAGCGCGGCCAGCCCCACCACGCCCGCGAATCCCACCAGCCAGGCGCTCGGCTCGGTGCGGTCGAGGTCCCTCCGCAACACGCGCAGCGCGGGCACCCGGCGCAGCGCGAGGATGGGCGGTGCACCGAAGGTCAGCAGCACCACCAGTCCCACCCCATACCCCTGCACCGCCGGCACCCAGCCGGCCGCCGGGATGGACAGCTTCAGGGCCTCGGCGAGCCAGTTGCCCACCAGCCACTGCGCCACGAAGGCGAGCAGGACGCCGATGGAGCTCGCGATGAGCCCGAGGAGGAGCAGCTCGCCCCCATGGGTGCCCACCAGCGTGCGCTGGCTCGCGCCCAGACACCGCATCACCGCGGTGCTCGACAGGTGCCGTTCGCTGTGGCGGCGCGCGGCCATGGCCACGGCCACCGCCGCCAACACCACCGACACCAGCGCCGCCAGACTCAGGAAGCGGCTGGCCCGGTCGAGCGCGGAGCGCATCTCCGGACGCGCGTCCTGCACCGTCTCCAGGCGCTGGCCGCGCGCGAGCCCCTCGCGTGCCGTGCGCACGAAGCGCTCCACCGCGGTCGGCTCTCCGGCGACCACCAGGCGGTAGCGCAGCCGGCTGCCCTCCTGCACCAGCCCGGTCGCGGGAAGGTCGGCGAGGTTGAGGAACACCCGGGGAGCGATGTTGAAGTAGTCGAGCGCCGCGTCCGGCTCCTGCACCACCAGGGCGGTGAGCCGCAGTTGCGACTCGCCAATGCCAATCATGTCCCCCAGCCGGGCGTCCATCGCGTCCGCGCCAGCGCGGCTCATCCACACGCTGCCCCGCTCGGGGATGCCGGCGGCGTCGTGCTCGGGCCCGTCCACCGTCTCCACGATGCGGAAGCGGCCCCGCAGGGGAAAGCCCTCTCCGAGCGCCCGGAGGTCTCCGAACTTGAGCCGCTCATCGTCCGCGTCGCCGACCCGGACCATGCTGGACAGCTCCCGCGTTTCGGTGCTTCGCAGCCCGGGCGCCCCCGCCGCCTCGCGGACCACGCCGTCGAGCGGGGTATCGCCAATCACCACCGCATCACCGCCCAGCAGCCGGTTGGCCTCGAGGGCGAGCGCGCGCTCGGCGCGGTCGGTGACGAAGCCAATGGCCGTCACGGCCAGCACCGCGAGCACCAGTGCGGAGAGGAGGATGCGGAGGTCGCCGGAGGCGAAGTCACGGCGGAGCTGGCGCCAGGCCATCCCGAGCAGCCTCATGACGGCTTCCCCTGCCCGGTCACCAGACGGCCTCCGTCGAGCCGCAGCCGCCGCCCGCAGCGCGCCGCGAGGTGCTCGTCGTGGGTGACGAGCACCAGGGTGGTGCCCGCATCCGCGTTGAGCGAGAAGAGCAGCTCGACGATGGACTGGCCGGTGGCGGTGTCGAGGTTGCCGGTGGGCTCGTCGGCGAAGAGCACCGCGGGCCGGGTGACGAAGGCTCGAGCCAGGGCCACGCGCTGCTGCTCTCCGCCCGAGAGCTGGCGCGGGTAGTGGCCGAGCCGCTCCCCCAGCCCCACCTTGTCGAGGATGGCCCGGGCGGGAGTCTCCACGTCCGCGTCTCCGCGCAGCTCGAGCGGGAGCATCACGTTCTCCAGTGCCGTCAGCGAGGGCAGGAGCTGGAAGCTCTGGAAGACGAAGCCCACCTTCTCACCACGCACGCGCGCCCGGCCGTCCTCGTCCAGGGAGGACAGGGGCTCGCCATCCAACAGCACGCTCCCGGTGGTGGGCGTGTCCAGCCCGGCCATCAGCGACAGCAGCGTGCTCTTTCCCGAGCCGGAGGCCCCGATGATGGCCACGGTGTCGCCAGCGGCGATGGAGAAGCCCACCCCCTCGAGGATGGTGAGCGCTCCGGACGGCAGTGACACCCGCTTGCCCAGCTCCGAGACCTGCAGGGCCAATCGTTGCGGGTCGGGTTGGGCGCTGGTGTGCATCGCGATGTTGTGGGGCATATTGGTTCTGCGTCAGAGGAGTGACTGCTCGCGGAGCAGGCTTGTAACGGCGGCCCGGAGGCGTTGCAGCGGATGAGCCAAGAATACATGAGGAAGCGTGCCCGGACCCGCGGTGTGCCCGGCCACCTGGTGCTGACACTGGCCGTGTCGCTGTGGGCCCTCTCGGGGCCGGCCTCGGCGGCCGAGCCCGTGCGCACGGTGCTGGTGATGGGGGACTCGCTGTCGGCCGCCTATGGGTTGGCGCCGGAGCAGGGCTGGGTGGCGCTGACGGCCGAGCGCATGGCCCAGCAGACGCCTGGATGGCGGATGGTGAATGCCAGCGTCAGTGGTGAAACCACCGCGGGAGGGGCCGCGCGGATGGAAGGAGAGCTCGCGCGCAACAAGCCTCAGGTGGTGGTCATCGCCCTGGGGGGGAATGACGGCCTGAGGGGCCTGCCGCTCAAGCAGACGCGGGCCAACCTGGAGAAGATGGTGAGCGCGGCCAAGGCCGCCGGGGCCCGGGTGCTGCTGGTGGGCATGCGCATGCCGCCCAACCTGGGGAAGGCCTATACGGAGGGCTTCGCGGCCAACTACCGCGCGGTGGCCGAGGCGCACCATGTGGCCTTGCTCCCGTTCCTGCTGGAGCCCATCGCACTGGACCGCGGCGCCTACCAGGCCGACAACATCCACCCCGTGGCCGCCGCCCAACCCAAGCTGCGCGACCACGTCTGGCCCGCGCTGGCTCCACTGCTGAAGTGAGTTGGAAGAGGAAGCGCCACCTTCACGCTCGAGCTGCCCGTGGTGGAGGCAGCGGGAATCGACCCCTCAGCTCGCGCCGAGGATGGGGCTCGACGTCAGGCATTGTCACACGCTATTCTCGACTTCCATGGAAGTCAGCGTTGCGGCCTCGAGACTGAGGTGGCACGACAACAGGCTCTGGGGAGTCCAGAGGGGGAACGTGACATGTGCCGGATGCTCTGCGGAAACGACTCGAACCATGACGGTGCGCCAGCGAAGGAGGGCTCCTCCCGTCGCGATTTTCTCGGGAAGGGGGCTTCCGCGCTCGGTGCCGCGGTCGTCTCTTCGCTTCCCATACCGGCGCTGGCAGCGCCCGCGCAGGGAGACCTGTCTCAGGAGAGCGAGGCCAGGAACCGTGACATGCCCAGGGAGACCGGTGCTTCGCACCGGCGTTACCTGCTGAAGGGCGGCGCGGTCCTCAGCATGGATCCCCAGGTGGGAAACTTCGCCCAGGGCGACGTGCTCATCGAGGGCAAGCGGATCGTCGCGGTGGGGGCCAACCTGCAGGCTCCCGGTGCGGCGATCATCGACGCCGCGGGCATGATCGTCATGCCAGGCTTCGTCGACACCCACCACCACCAGTACCAGACCGCGCTGCGGAGCTTCCTGTCAGACGGCCTGCTGTTCAACGATGGGCTGCCGCACGGCGAGAAGAACTACCTCGACTACATCCACTTCAAGATCACGCCGGTCTACAGGCCGGAGGACGTCTACATCGCCGAGCTCGTCTCTTCGCTCAGCCAGCTGGACGCGGGGGTGACCACGGTCGTCGACACGTCGCAGGTGGGCCATACTCCGGCGCACACCGATGCCGTCCTCGGGGGGCTTCTGGAGGCGGGCCGCCGCGCGGTCTTCGTGTACTCACCGGGCGCGGGCTCCGGAAACATCTTCCCGAATGATCTCCAGCGGCTCCGGAGCCGGTACTTCTCCTCGACCGATCAGCTCCTGACCCTGGCGATGGGCGGGGAGGTGTTCGACCCCGCGTTCCGGAGCTACTGGGCGATCGGGCGCCAGAATGGCCTGCCCATCGTGACGCACCTCGTCGGCAGCATCGGCCAGGACACGCTCGTGGAGCAGCTCGAGAGCGAGGGCCTGCTCGGGCCCGACCTCGTGTTCATCCACGCCAGCAAGATCTCGGAGGGCTCCTGGCAGGCGATCGCCCGCTCGGGTGCGAGCATCTCGATGGCCGCCCCGATCGAGATGGCCATGCGGCACGGCATGCCGCCGCTCCTGTCCGCGCTCGCTCATGGAATCCAGCCCGCGCTCAGCACGGATGTCGAGTGCACGATGACCGCGGACTTCTTCACCCAGATGCGGACCGTCTTCACGCTCCAGCGGGCGCTCATCAACGAGCGCGCGCTGAACGGCGAGACGAACCTGCCCGAGCTCCTCACGTGCCGCGATGTGATTCGCTTCGCCACGGCCGAGGGCGCCCGGGTGGCCGGGCTCTCCCACAAGATCGGCTCGCTGACTCCGGGAAAGGAGGCGGACATCCTCCTGCTGCGCTCGGATGCCCTCAACGTGGCCCCGCTCAACAACGTGCCGGGGGCCGTCGTCACGTTGATGGACCGCAGCAACGTGGACACGGTCATCGTCGCGGGAAGGATCCGCAAGTGGCGAGGAGCCCTGGTCGATGTGAACTGGACCCGCCTCCGCGCCGCCATCGAGGCGTCCAGGGACTACCTCCTCCAGGCTGCTGGAGTCGAGCGCGTGCTCTTCTGAAAGGGGGGCTCGGGGGACTTGCATGAGCGCGGCCCTGGCGGTGGACTCCCGCCATGTTGAATCTTCCAGGGTACGTGCTCCGCCGTCCGGTCCGCGCCACTGACGCGAACATGCTGTTTCTGGCGGTGCGCGAGGCGGATGGCGCACCGGTCATCATCAAGACGCCGGTGGGCCCCTTCGCGGGCCCGCGCGAGAATGAGCGGTACCGCCGGGAGCACGGCATCCTGCAGCGGCTCCTGGGCGTGCGCGGCGTCACCCGGCCCCAGGGCTGCGAGCGGATCAACGACCGCCCCGTCCTGGTCCTGGAGGAGGTGCAGGGGGTGGCCCTCTCCGAGGCGGTGGGCAGACCCTTCGAGCTCGCCCGCTTCCTCGAGCTGGCCGTCGCCCTGGCCTCGACCCTGGCGGAGATTCACCTCCGGGGCGTCATCCACAAGGATCTCAAGCCCTCCAACATCATCGTCACTCCCTCGGGAGAGCCGCGCATCATCGACTTTGGCGCCGCCACCCTCCAGCGGACCGAGCATGTGGACGCGGCTCCAACCCACCTGCTCGAGGGAACGCTGGCCTACATGTCCCCGGAGCAGACCGGGCGCATGAACCGCGCGCTGGACTACCGCACCGACTTCTACTCGCTGGGCGTGACGTTCTACGAGCTCCTCACGGGAGTCCGGCCGTTCCAGGGGAGTGACGCGCTCGAGTGGTTCCATGCGCACATGGCCCAGCAGCCGAGGCCGCCGCACGAGCTCGTCGCCAGCGTCCCGCCCGTGCTGTCCGCGATTGTGATGAGGTGCCTGGCCAAGGTCGCCGAGGAGCGCTACCAGAGCGCCGAGGGGTTGAGGCACGACCTCGCGGAGTGCGTCGAGGGCCTGCGCCGGGGCGCCCTCGAGCTCTTCGTGCTGGGCAAGCGGGACATCCCCAGCCGCTTCCAGCTCCCCCAGCGGCTCTACGGGCGCGACGCCCACGTCTCCACCCTGCTCCAGGGCTTCGAGCGAATCGTGCGCGGAGGCAGACCCGAGCTCATCCTGGTCCGCGGCTACTCCGGCATCGGCAAGTCGTCGGTGGTCCACGAGCTGCACAAGCCCGTGGTGCAGCGGCGAGGGTTCTTCCTGAGCGGCAAGTTCGATCAGCTCCAGCGGGATGTGCCCTACACCACCCTGGCCCAGGCCATCCGGGGGTTGGTGCAGCACCTGCTGGTGGGCACCGATGAGGAGGTGGCCCGGTGGCGTGAGTGCCTGCGGGACGCCCTCCAGGGCAACGGCCAGGTCATCGTGGACCTGGTTCCGCAGCTCGCGCTCCTCCTGGGCCCGCAGCCAGCGGTGCCGGAGCTTCCGCCCGCCGAGGCGCAGCACCGCTTCAAGCAGGTCTTCCTCCAGTTCCTCGGCGTCTTCGCCACCGCCGAGCACCCGCTCGTCATGTTCCTGGACGATCTGCAATGGGCGGACCTGGCCAGCCTCCGGCTCCTCCAATCCCTGCTCACCGAGGAGGACGCGCCACCGGTGCTGTGGATTGGAGCCTACCGGGTCAACGAGGTCAGCCCCTCCCACCCGCTGATGATGACGCTCGGGGAGGTGCGCAAGGCGAACGTCCCGGTGACAGACCTCCAACTCGAGCCGCTGAGCCTGGAGCAGCTCCAGCAGCTCGTGGGCGATGCGCTCCCAGGCGCGGGGGCGGAGCTCATCGTGCCCCTCTCGGAGCAGGTGCACGAGAAGACGGGCGGCAACCCGTTCTTCCTCCTCCAGTTGATGCTGACGTTGCACCACGATGGCCTCCTCGGCCGCACGCCCGGAGGGGGATGGCGGTGGGATGCCGAGGGCGTCCGTTCCAGGGGGTACTCCGACAACATCGTCGACTTCATGGCTCGCAACCTGCACCAGCTTCCCGGGAGCACCCAGCACCTGCTCCCCCTGGCGGCGTGCGTGGGCAACAGCTTCCCGCTCGAGATGCTGGCCCTCATCGCCGGCCAGGAGGCGGGCGAGGTGGAGCGGGGCCTCGAGCCGGCCCTCCAGGAGGGCCTGGTGGTGCGCAGCGCCTCGGAGCAGTACCGGTTCCTGCATGACCGCATCCAGCAGGCGGCGCATGCCCTCATCCCCGAAGGAGAGCGCAAGGCGATCCACCTGCGCATCGGGCGGCTGCTGCTGGAGCGCCTGTCCGCCGAGGAGGTGCGCGAGAAGCTCTTCGAGATCGTCAGCCAGCTCAACACCGGGGTGGAGCTGATCAACGGCCACGAGGAGCGCCACCGCCTCGCGCGCCTGAACGCCGAGGCGGGCTGGAAGGCCCAGGCCTCGAGCGCGCACGACTCGGCCGCCGCCTATCTCTCGACGGCCTTCGCCCTCATCCCGGGGGAGCCCTGGGAGACGGACCCCGAGCTGGCCTTCAAGGTGCAGCTGGATCAGGCGGGCAGCGAGCTCGTGAGCGGCAACTTCGCCCAGACCCGCCGCCTCCTGGAGGGGCTGCGCTCCCGGGCACGGAGGCGGGTGGACATCGCCGCCGTCTACGGCCTGAGGCATGAGGTGCACCTCATCGCCGGCGAGATCGAGGCCTCCGTCACCTGCCTCCTGGAGTGCCTGGCCCTGCTGGGCATGCCGATGCACCCCCATCCCTCCTGGGAGGAGGCCCTGGCCGCCCGTGAGGAGGTCCAGGCCCTGCTGGGAGCCCGTCCCATCGAGAGCCTCGTCGAGCTGCCACTGATGACGGACGCGGACATGAAGCCGGTGATGAGCGTCCTGGCCCGCCTCTTCCCGTCCGCCTACCTCACCGACAACAACCTGCTCATCCTCCATGTCTGCCGGCTGGTCTCCCTGAGCCTCCGCTACGGCAACACCAACGAGTCGGTGATCGCGTACAGCTCGCTCGGAGTGCTGCTCGGCCAGTTCTTCAAGAGCTATCAGGAGGGCTACGCCTACGGCATGCTCGCCTGCGCGCTCGTCGATCGGTACAACCTGGGCCCCGAGCGGGTCCGGGCGCTCTTCAACCTGGAGATGATCAGCTACTGGTGCCGGCCCTTGGCCGCCGCGCACGAGCACGCGCTGAGCGCCTTCCAGCACGCGCTCCAGACCAACAACTACCTGTACGCCTGCTACATCGTCGGCCACGTCGTCTGGAACCGGCAGGCCATGGGGCACCCCCTGGACGACGTCTACCAGGACGCGGTCGCCCGGATGGACTTCATGCGAAAGACAGGCTTCGTGGGGGTGGTGGATACCACCCTCATCGTCCTGCGCTACCTGCAGACGCTGCGGGGCCACTCGCCCACGTTCGGCATGCTGGATGGGGAGGGCTTCGACGAGAGGGCCCTCGAGGCAGGGCTGTCGCCGGCCACCATGAGCAGCATGGTGTGCCAGTACTGGCTCTCCAAGATGCAGGCGCGCTTCATGTGCGGCTCCTACGCGGAGGCGCGTGCGGCGGGGGACAAGGCGGCGGCGTTCATCTGGTCCTTCATTGGCATCATCCCGCTCCTGGACTTCCACCTCTTCCGAGCCCTGACGCTGGCCGCGTGCTGCGAGGGAGCGGCGGAGGAGGAGCGGCAGCGGTACCTCGAGGCCGCCGAGGTGCACTGGCAACAGCTCGAGCAGTGGGCAGTCAACTGCCCCGAGACCTTCCGCGCGCTCGAGCGGCTCGTCTTCGCGGAGCTGGCCCGCATCCGGGGCCGCCTGGAGCAGGCGCTCCCCGCGTACGAGGAGGCCCTTCGCGCGGCCCGTGAGAACGGCTTCATCCAGCACGTGGCCCTCGTGTGCGAGCTGGCGGCGAACTTCTACCGCAAGCGGCGGGCCCCCTTCATCGCGGAGGCCTACGCGCGCCAGGCCCGGGAGGCGTACGCGCAGTGGGGAGCCCACGGCAAGGTCAAGCAGCTGGACGCTCTGTGGCCGTCCCTGGTGAGCTCGGCGGCACCCTCCAGCGCCACCACCACGACCTCCTCCTCGGAGTCCCGGGAGATCGACGCGCTCGCCGTGGTCAAGGCTCAGCAGGCCGTCTCCAGCGAGATCGTCCTCGAGCGGCTGGTGTCCACGCTCATGCGGGTGGCCACCGAGAATGCGGGGGCCCAGCGTGGAGCCCTGCTGCTCCCGCGCGGGGACAAGCTCCTGGTCGTGGCCGACACGGAGAGCGCCTCGGGCGGCACGCAGGCCCCGCCGCACGAGGCGGCGGAGGCCGCTCTGCCCTGGACGATCCTCTCCTACGTCCGGCGCACGCACGAGCATGTGCTCATCGGCGACGCGGCGGCGCCCCACCCGTTCTCGGGCGAACCCTACCTCGAGCAAAGCGGAGCCAGGTCCGTGCTCTGCTTGCCGCTGATGCGCCAGGAGTCTCTGTCGGGAGTGATGTACCTGGAGAACAGGTTCGCCTCCGGGGCGTTCACACCGGAGCGCATCACGCTGCTGGGGCAGCTCGCCTCGCAGGCCGCCATCTCCATCGAGAACGCACGGCTGTACGCCGAGCTCCAGCGCACCGAGGCCGCTCTGCGCAGCGCCAACGACGGGCTGGAGCGGCGGGTGGAGGAGCGCACGCGCGAGCTCAAGCAGGCGCAGGCCCAGCTGGTGGACACGGCGCGTGCGGCGGGCATGGCCGAGGTCGCCTCGGATGTGCTGCACAACGTGGGCAACGTCCTCACCAGCGCCGTCATCAACCTGGAGCAGATGCGCTCGGCGGCCGCGGCCTCGCGCTTCGAGCGGGCGGCTCAGCTCTCCGCCCTGCTCAAGGAGCACCAGGAGGATCTGGTGGGGTTCCTGACGCGCGACCCGCGTGGCCGCCTCCTGCCGGACTACCTCCTGGCCCTCACCGAGGAGCTCGGCCACGAGCGGACCCAACTCCGGACGAACCTGAATGAGATGGGCCTGCACCTCGAGCACATCCACGCCATCATCCGGGTGCAGCAGGACTACGCCAAGACGTCACTCATCCTCGGTGAGTGGGACCTCGCCCAGCTCATCGACGACAGCCTGCGCTTCCAGCTGGCCACGCTGAAGCGCCACGGCGTTTCCGTGGTGCGAGAGTTCACCTCCGTCCCCAGGATGCAGGTGGACAAGCACAAGGTGCTGCAGATCCTCATCAACCTCCTCAGCAACGCCAAGGACGCCATGGCCGAGCTCCCCGAGGGGCAACGTCACCTGTGCGTGCGGCTCACGACCCAGGGGAATGTGGCCCGGATTCAGGTGGTGGACAGTGGCAAGGGCTTCACGCGGGAGCTGCGCAAGCAGCTCTTCGCGCTCGGCTTCACCACACGCAAGGAGGGGCATGGGTTTGGCCTGCACTCGAGCGCGCTGGCGGCACAGGCGATGGGGGGACGCCTGCTGCTGGAGAGCGAAGGTCCCGGCAAGGGCGCCACGGCCACGCTCGAGCTCCCTGTCTCGCAGTCCCGCTGACCGGGCCCCCGGACGTCAGTCGTTGGTGAATGGCCCCCCCGGCCCGCTCACTCCGTGCTGCGTACCGCCCAGCCGGCTCGGGTCTCCGCCTGAGCCGGTGAGCGATTCCGTTTGAGCGAGACGGGCAGGCCCCATGAAGGAGCCTGCCCGCGATTTCTGGCTTCAGCTGAACGACTACTGAATGTTCGCCGTCACTGAGCTGGCCGCATTGAGGGTGAAGGTGCAGCTCGCGGTCTTCGCACCCGCGCTGCTACAGGCTCCGGACCAGATGGCGCTCCGTCCGTTGGAGGCGGTGAGCTTCACCGAGGTTCCAGCGCTGAAACCAGCCGTGCCGGTCGTGCCCACATTCACGCTCAGGCCCGCGGGTGTAGAGGTCACCTTCTCACCCGCTCTGCCGGTGGCGGTCAGCGTCAAGGCCGGTGCGGTGCCACAGACGTTGGCGGTGCCACCTCCGCCGCAGGTAGTCCCTGTCGCGCAAGTGCCGCAGCTCGAGGTCCCGCCGCAGCCGTCAGAAACGCTGCCGCAGTTCTTGCCCAGTTCCGCGCAAGTCGTCGGAACGCACGTGCCCGCTGGGCAGGCCTGACCCAGGTCGACCGCCCCCGAGTAGATCGTCGGAGACGTCCAGATGAGCGTGTGGTTCGCATCAAACTTCTGGATGGCCATGGACGCTCGGTAGCAGAAGGGCTCCAACCAATTGCGGTTCTCGAAGTTCATCGCGCTACCGGCAGCCAGGCTGTAAATGGTGGGATCCCAGAAATGGTAGCCGTCCCAGCTCTGCCATTGCGCGTTCCACACCTGAAGGTTGTGGAGAACGTTGTAGGAGCCCGCAGTGTCGCATTGGATGCTTCCGGTGGCCCGGACATCCTCGTTCCATTCTGGGTATATGGAAGGCGCCACTCTCCCCGGAACCGAAGTCGTGAAGGTACACCCATTGAAACTGGAGGAGATTGCTTGTGGGTTCATCCCCAGAACCTCCGGCGCCCCTGGGGAAGGCTCCACTCCTCCACAACCCACAGCCAACGCAGACACGAGCGCAACGCCGAAATAAACTTTCAAATGAAGCTCCTTGGGTGTCGTCTGTCGATGGCGACACTGTTCGGTTTGCATTCCTGGCCGAAAGCCCTCTCCGCCACTGAGAGTGAGACAGTTGGCACCCCGAAGCTCAAGTCCAGGGCGACCCAGGCACGATGAATCAAACGGTTGGCACTTCTCTGGTTATTCTGGTTACTCGGGTTATCTAGCCCGAGGCGGTCGAAAAGGCAAGCGAGGTGGCGGCGGCCCTGGCGAGGCTGCCCACGGTGCGCGAGGTGGTGGTGGTGCTCAGGATCCATGCCGCAGCGGACGTCACCTTTCCACGCGCCCGCGCGAGGCGGCATCATCACGGCAGGCGGAAGGCTCCGCCGAGAAGGACCATGCCCATGGATGCGACGGCGCCAATTCCCCCGAAACACTCTTTCTTCCAGCACGGCAGGGGCACCACGCATTACCAGCGGGTGGGCGCCGACGCGAGGCCGGTGGTGGTGCTGGTCTCGGGCGCCACACTGCCCATGGGCATCTGGGAGCCCCTGGTGGGGCCCCTCGTCGCGGTGGGTTTCCAGATTCTCCGCTATGACCTTCCCGGGCGGGGCTACACGCTGCTGGACGGCCTGGGGGCGGATTTCCAGGCGCATCTCGAGCAACTCGAGCAACTGCTCTCGGGGCTCGGTCTTGTGGGGCCCGTCCACATGCTCGGGGTGGCGTCAGGGGCGCTGGTCGTCGCGGAATTCGCGGCGAGGAACCCCTCGCGTGTGTCGCACGTGTGTCTGATTGCACCGGACGGGGCAGCCACGCGCTTCACTCTCACCGAGCGGGTGCTGAGCCTGCCTCTGATTGGGCGGCTGCTGTTCCGCTCCTCGGCCCAGCGCACCCTCCTCGCGCGCGTTCCGCGTTATTCGTCGCGGACGCACGTGCAGGCATTCATCCGGGACCAGCTGCTCTTCTCGCTCTCGTCCCCGGGCTTCCATGAAGGCGTGCTGGCGACGGTGCGCACCTTCCCGCTGCACCAGGGCGAGGAGGTCTACCGCCGGCTGGCGAGGACGGGCATTCCCACCTGCGTGGTGTGGGGGGCGCAGGACCCCATCACCCCTCCCAGGGCCGCGGACCTGATGCGGACCCTGTTCGGCAAGGACGCGGTGCAGGTCCTCGAGGGAGTCGGGCATTTGCCATTCGCCGAGGAACCAGGAGCCGTCGCGGCGCTGGTGGCGAAGCGCTTTCGAGCCGGGAGCACCGCTACCCCTGGCGCCCCAACCCCCTGCCGCTGAGTCCCAGCAGCCCCATCACCCAGAGCGGCCCGCCCGCGCTCGAGCAGCCGGCGCGCGGCGGCTCCTCCTCGAGCGTCGGAGCTCGCCTCCCTCTCGAAGCTCCGCACGGGCGCCGCGGATCCATAATGTGACTCGACAGGCATATGAACATGTGAGCATATACGCGACGTGGAATCATCGTTCGCCATCATCGCGGAGCCGAACCGCCGGGCCATCCTCAGCCTGCTGGCGTCGTCGGAGCGATCCGTCGGCGAGATCGAGCGCCGGCTGCGGATGCCTCAAACTTCGGTGTCCAAGCACCTCCGCGTGCTGCGCGAGGCCGGCTTCGTGGAGTCGCGCGTCGAAGCCCAGCGGCGCGTCTATCGGCTCCGGCCCGAGCCGCTCATGGAGGTCGATGCCTGGCTCGCTCCTTTCCGGCTCTTCTGGACGGCCCACGTTGATGCGCTCGAACGCCATCTCGATCGGATGGAGCAGGCACCCAGGAAAGGAAAGAACCGATGAGCAACCGTGAGAAGTATGTGCCCGGCTCCGCGGCCGGAGCCGCGGTCCAGAAGGACGGCGAGAAGTGGACGCTCATTCTCGTCCGAGAGCTCCGTCATCCGCCGGCGATGGTGTGGCAGGCGCTGACCGATCCCGCGCACCTGTCCGAATGGGCGCCGTTCGACGCCGATCGGAACCTGGCCGCCGTGGGGCCGGTGAAGCTCTCGACGGTCGGGACGCCGGCGCCGCAGGTCTCCGAGACCACCGTGAAGCGGGCCGAGGCGCCGAGGCTGCTCGAGTACGGCTGGGGTGGCAACGACCTCCGGTGGGAGCTCGAACCGCTCGGCAGCGGCACGCGCCTCACGCTCTGGCACAACATCGATCGCCGCTTCATCTCGTGGGGCGCCGCGGGCTGGCACATCTGCTTCGACGTCCTCGAGCGGCTCCTCGTGGGTGAGCCGATTGGACGCATCGTCGGCGCCGAGGCCATGAAGTTCGGCGGCTGGCAGCGATTGACCGCCGAGTACGCAAAGCAGTTCAGCGTTGAGACCCCCGGTTGACAGCCCAACGCCCCGAAGCCTTGAAGCGTGGAAGGAAGAACCCCATGGAAACGACCCTGCAGAAGCCAGCCCTCATCGCCGCCAAGAGCACCCCCAAAGCCAATACCCTCGTCTATTGGATCGTCACCGCGCTCCTCTGCCTGCAGATGAGCTTCACCGCCTACGCGCAACTGCGCCTGCCGCAGGTGGCGGAAGCGTTCACCCACCTCGGCTTCCCCGCCTACTTCCGGGAGGAACTCTCGTGGGCCAAGTTCCTCGGCGTGGTGCTGATGCTTGCGCCGGTGCCGGCGCGGCTCAAGGAGTGGGCCTACGCCGGCTTCGCCATCACCCTCGCCTCGGCGCTCATCGCCCACCTCTCGGTGGGTGATGGCCCGGAGGCGTGGGGCTGGGCGGTGGGCACCGGCGTGCTCTGGGGGCTCTCGTACTTCTTCTGGCGCCGCCTGCAGGCCACGCCGGTGAGCGCCTGACCGCGCACCACCGGCTGTTGAAGTCATAGGAGTGCGAGGAGGCGGCGGCGTTGTCAGGCATTGCGCGCCGCCGCGTTGCCGGTGAGGCGGGATTTGACGTAACGTACCTGCGCAGGCGTTTTGAAATACGCTGAGCGCAGCTCATTAATCAAGTGCGAGAGTTGGAGCTGTACATGAAAAGGCCCGTCCCGGTGGAGTCCGCCTCTGCATTAATCGACGAGAAGATCAAGGAACTTGGGGACTGGCGCGGGAAGACGCTCGCGAAAGTACGTGAACTCATACACGAGGCAGACCCTGAGATCGTCGAAGAGTGGAAGTGGATGGGGACTCCCGTCTGGTCCCACGGCGGCCTCGTCTGCACGGGAGAGACGTACAAGAAGGTCGTCAAGATGACATTTTCCAAGGGAGCTGCGTTGAAGGACCCTTCAGGTCTATTCAACTCCAGCCTCGACGGGAATGTCAGGCGCGCCATCGACATCCACGAAGGCGACAAGGTCGATGAGGAGGCCTTGAAGGAGCTCATCCGCGCTGCAGTGGCGCTCAATCTCAAGGGCAAGAGCAAGCCGACGCCCCAGCGAGCGAGCCGCAAGCGGGCCGACTAGTCCTACTGTGTCATAAACGTTTGGCTTCCCGTCGAGAATGCCCTCTGACGACGGCTCCGTCAGCACGCCGTTCTCCCGAGGGAAGGCGGGTTTTATGACACAGTAGGACTAGTGGACTGTCCACGAAGTCGTTGGACATAGTCCGAGGGCCTGAGGATGTCCCCCTCCCCGAGGAAGGGGGCATGTGCGACGCGACTATGTCCATGAATTTCGTGGACACTCCACTAGGTCCTAGCTCCAAGGGGGGACCCGGCCATGCATCTCCGAGCGTGCATCGCACTTCTGCTCTTTCTCTCAGCCTGTACGACGACACCGCCAAGCCCCAAACAGCCAGCGGCCCGGGACCCCAGGCTCGCCAATCTCCAGCGAGCAGCGACGCTACCCTGGACGGATGGGGGGCGGTGCGCCGTCCAGGAGGCTTCTGAGCCCTGGCCCGAGCTGGCGGAGCGGTGCTTTCATGCCCTCGACCATGACCGGATCGAGTTTCACGACCCCACAGGACGATGCGCGGTTGCCTCCGCTGGTGCCGCTGCCCTGGGGGTCGGGGTCTGCGTGCTGGCGGCACCGGAGATCGTCGTGGGAGCGGTGATCGTCGCGGGCGTGGTGGTGGTGGGCTTCGCCATCAAAGAGGCGTTGGATACCTACGCGGAGAAGAGGGGCCGTCCCCAGGTAGTAAGGCCCGCGCCTGAAACGCGGCCCGTACCTGAAACAGCGCCCGCACCGCCGAAGCCCGCGCCGAAAAAAAGGCCCAAGCCGGAGCCAAAAGGGCCGGATTTCCCTCCTGTGGGGCCAACCGAAGTCACGGAGCGAGATCGCTACAGGTGCGAACCCATCCCGGAACCGCACGCGGGCAAGGATGACGCGCATAACAAGTGAGCCGATCAGTTTCCGCCTAACCGTTATCCCGGAATGGATGTGCTCGTGGGCGGTGTGAGCTTCGATGCGCTGCAAGTCGGCGTGCGTGTGCTGTGGGAAATCAAGACCCATCAATTTGACACGTACCCTGACTTTATCCGGAGGCGGGAGATTGAGAAGGAATTGGAGCAAATGCTAAGGGAGCGAATTGCTGCGGCGGCATGTGGATACGACTTCGTCGTTGGGGTGAGCACCCAAGCGCACAAAGACGCGCTGCTCGAAGCGGATTCCTCGCTTAACGTCGTCGTCACGGGGTGCAAACGATGACCAAGCGTAAAGCCCTCACCCTCATCGTCTACGCGCCTGCGTTTGTGGGCAACGACCGCCGCGCGCTCGATAGCGTCCATGGAATGGAAAAGGCGCTCCCCGGCTTGCGCCTGGAGTGGCGGCTCTTAGACGGCGGGCGCCCCATCGCATTGCCGCAGCGCGATGCGTGGCTCGCGGAAAGGACGCAGGACGGGAGATTCCCTCTTCTGTGCAACGGGGACGAGAGTTACCCCGTGACGGTTAACGGGAGGGGAAGACCTGGACTCCTCAGCCCAGGCGGTCAGTCCCTGTCTGAAGTGCATGCAGAACTGCCACTGGACGAGCCCGTGATCGCGGCAGCGGCGGCTTTGCTTGAGGGCGTGGCGGAGGGGGCGCGCTCGTTCTGGGGGCACGCGGCGCCGTATGGTCACGGCTCGGAAGTCGCGCAGCAGTTTCGCCGCTCGCCTCATGGACCAGAGTGTTCACCCCGTGGGCTTCCCATGCTCAACCTGCCAGAGAAGCTCCCCGCGCCCAAGATTCCCTGGTTCCTCGGGTGGCTGAACTACTGGTCGCCCGCTGCCGCAGAAGCCATCGGCTTTCCGGACCCGGCCCGCGACGCGGAGCTGCTGTCACGCTCACTGCGTACCGCGACGGGCGGGTGGGTCGTGCAGCTCACCGATGCACCGCTCGACCTGGACAACCCCGCTCACCTGGACGCGCTCAAACGGGCCTACGAGCGCTTCCCGGAGATTGGCGGGCGCGCAGCCTCTTGAGACTTGGCACGGCTCGCGCTGGCCGTGCTCAGGGCCCCGCCTTCTGGCTCACCGGGAACGTGACGTTCCCGAGGGTGACGGTGCGCGGCCCTTGCGATTCCCACAGTTTGAGGGTGCCGCCAGAAGGTGTCAGAGGATTCGTACTACGCATCGTCGCCGCGAACCGCCTCATTGAACTGGCGGACGACCGGCTTGTTGCCGGTGAGGTCCTCCGCGCAGAGTGGCACGCGCCGACTCGAACTCTCTGACACCTTTGCTGGCATTTCCGGCGTTTTACCGGCGCCACGTCCGGATATTTACCGGCGCCACCACCAGCGCCACCGACGCGCCCACCATGGGCTATTGAGGGTGTCCGTTGAGAGGGTCAAAGAACTTGACAATGGATTGAGCCCGTGCGCGTCAACTACCCTGACACAGGGGGCCTTCACCTTCAGCACCGCGCGCCGCTCCAAATAATGGTTATAATGGCTGCTTATTTGAATTGATTCTCAATCTTTTGGAGTCCTTCCTTGATTGCTTCTTCCCACCCTTCGGGCACGTCAAACACAACCGTGTGCTCAATGATTGTTTCCTCTCCAGGATGAGCTTCAGCCTGATCAATGCCGCCATCCAGAATGGCAGGGACCGCGAGCAGTTTCTCCAGTTGTCGCCCCATCACACCCTGAAATAGATTAATGAGCGGTCGATAGGTGTCTGAAACCCAGGCAAACATAACCTCCTCTTCCCACCGAACAAGTTCATCCGCAATGTTTCCGATGAGTTGGCATACATGTGCGATCTCTTCAGCATCTCCTGGCTCTCCGGGCAGACCCCATGCCTTTTGGAGCTGTACGCTGTAGAGGGCCTTCAAAGGATCCATGTAATCCATACCTTCGGCAAGCTTTACCTGAAACCATCTGATAATTTCTTTATCAGCAACCGGCGTTCGCTTGTGTACCCGGAGATTGCTCTTCAAGTCTGACCATCTGCGACTGGGTCTTTTTAAATTCGAGCGGAGCAGTTCAGCAGTCAGTCGGTATTCCCAAAAATTGAGTTTTTCACGCGCTATCTGTTTGGCGAGAGGATTTTCATCGAATAGCCCTTCGAGAGAGCGTTCACGAAGCTGCAAGCGAAGAACTTCAGTTCGATTTCCGAGCTTTTCAGTAACGTAGTTCTCATGCTCGTGCCGCCAGCTAAAGAGAAGGTCCGCTGGGTATGACAGAGCGTCATTGTCTATGAGTTTGTGGCAATTGCGACAGAGCCAGATCCCGTTGGTGATCTCCGCACGTGCCCCATCAGTCATGTCCGCACGATATCTGGCAGAGCCAGGTAAGGCGCCAAAAACATGCGCTGCTTCGCCTATGCTTATGGCCTTCTGGGGGTCGGCTGTGGGCCCAGATGTTGTGGTTCTGCAATCCGGGTTTGAGCAGAGGTGCGCAGCCCTTTTGGCGAGTACGTCCTTCGTAGTCGTACTGAATTCCGGTGGCATCGCATCATGCTATTGCTTTCCTTCGCCCTTGCAATGGCCGGTTCTCGATACCCATGGGTGAGAAATCTACCCGCCGTTGGGCCCTCCCGGGCAGTGTGGCTCGCCGCTGCTGAGGCCGTCCTGAACGTGCCAGCCAGAAGGTGTCAGAGGATTCGTACTACGCATCGTCGCCGCGAACCGCCTCATTGAGCTGGCGGACGACCGGCTTGTTGCCGTTGAGGTGCTCCGCGCAGAGTGGCACGCGCCGACTCGAATTCTCTGACACCTTTGCCGGGAAGGGGCCGGCTACTTCGCCGCGCCCGTCATCGACTTGAGCAGATTGAGCAGCGCCTGCTTCTCCTCGGCGGTGAGGTGGAGCGGCTTGATGCTCACCGAGACGCTGCCCGCGTAGTTGCCCACCGGCTCGCCGCCCCGGTCGTACAGGTCGATGACTTCCTCGAGCGTCTTCACCTCGCCGGTGTGCATGTACGGCGCCGCTTGCTAATGCCCAGGTCCGGGCACACCCGGAAAGGTGTCAAAGGATTCGCTCCAGCCACGAGGCCAATCGCTTGGGTCAGTTTGACGCGACAACTATGTTGACACTCACCGCAGCTACTCGGCAGATGGCACCCCTGCTTCGCGCAGCGCGTCCTCAACCTCGACCGGCGAGGGATGCTTTGCCGAAGGGGTGGGATGCTCCATATTGACGTAGTCCACCTCAGCCCCTTGGCAGATGATGAAATGGCGCATCTTCTTCAGCTCGCGATGGACCCTCTCACCTGCCGCAGCGTTCCTACCCGAGAGCGGTCTGGCTGGCTTATCGATGTTCACGAAGTGAAGTCTGAAGAAGTCCTTTTCGCGATCCCATTTCAGGAGGGTGAGCGGTCCAAAGAAGCCGATCCCTCCGGTGCGATACCAGTAGATCGGCTCCTGCCGTCCCCATGTGAGTGCGAGCTGCTTGGCCCCTGCACGGTGCGTGAGGAGCAGGAGAGTGTTCGCCCGCACCTCATTAGCCCAGTATCCATCCGGGTCCGATGAACCGTTGATGATGACGATTCGCGACATGCTCTCCATCATAGGTTGTTTTGCGCGGCCCGGTTTGGCGCTCCTTCGGGTAGCCCCGAAAAGCGTATAGGTGGGATAGAAGCCATGTTGAGGGTGAGGGCTGGAGCGCACGAGGAGAGCCGCTGACGGGGGCCCCGAGAGGGTGTCAAAGAATTCGAGTGACGAGACCCGGCACGACACGCGGCGGGAAGGAGAAGGGCGGAAAGGGGGCTGAGAAGTCCCCCCGCCTCCACCGCGCCGCCGCCTCTCGGAACACCGCGACGAAGGCCCGGTACTGCTCGCGCAACTCCTTCAGCGCCTGACGCGTGGAGGCATGCCCCAACGGCCTCGGGCTGCGCTTGAGCTGCTCCGGCCGGGTATGCGGGTGCTGTGCCCGCACGGCTCGCGCCCCCAGTACGGGCTTGTCCCGTGCGCGAGCCTCGGCTTCCACTCCCTCCACCAGTCCCCGCACCGCACGCTGCCGCTCCTCCTCCCCGAGTCCTTTCCAACACGGCAGGGGCTCCACCACCAACTCCACTGGCTCGGCGATTTCCTCGGCGAAGCGCCCCTCCCCCTCCGCCATGTCCTCGCTCCCCCTCTTGCTCCAGCGCTTCGTCCAGCTGAACCACTGGAACAGACGCCGAGCCGGGCCCAGCAACTGCGGCAGGCACGTGAGGCCCGGCCACTCGGCGCTCCTCTCCACCAGGCCCTCCTTCACTCCATGAGCCAGCACGTAGCGCAACCGGCCTACCAGAGCCTCGTCGTCCAGTGTCAGTTCCGCCTATGCGTCCACCCGCTGGAAGCGCACCTTCCGACCCATGCACCCTCCGCTGCTGGGGTAGCCTCCCCGCCCGCCCCGGCGGTCCGGGGCCTCGGAGGCTCGGATGGCAGCACGCAAGGCGATGGCGAAGAAGACACCCACGAAGAATCCCCCTGCGAGGAAGAGCGCCGCGAGGAAGACGCCCGCGAAGACCCCGGCGAAGGGCGCGGCCGCCAAGAAGACCCCTGACCGCCAATACCTGCGCCGCGAGGACCTCGGCGCCCCGGCGGACGCCTTCTTCGCGCAGCAGCCCCCGGAGCGGCGCGAGCACCTCGAGGCCCTGCGTGCCCTGGTGAAGAAGGCCGCCCCCGGCGCCCGCGAGTCCATGAAGTGGGGCATGCCCTACTACCAGCTGAAGGGCGGGTTCTGTGCGCTCTACACCTCGAAGACCTACGCCGCCCTCAGCATCATGGCGCCCCCGGAGAAGCTCGACGACCCGGAAGGAAGGCTCGAGGGCACCGGGAAGACCATGCGCCACCTCAAGGTGCGCAGCGCCGCGGACCTCGACGAGGCGAGCATCCTGCGCTGGGTGAAGGCCGCGGTGGCGCACCACTCCTGAAGGAGGCACGCCCGGAGGTGGCCTGCCGACGCCAGCCCGCGGAGAAATCGCGCAGCGCTGAAGCTCGCCCCCCGAGCGTGCAGGCGCCCACACACTTCGTCTGGGGCGGAGCGTGCGCTTCGGTGCTAGGCCTTGCCGCCATGTCCGGCGACTCACCCGTCCCCATCCCCGGCGACTTGCCCATCCTGCACTTCCCCCCCGAGCTCCCCATCTCGAGCCGGGTGGAGGACATCACCGCGGCCATCGCCGCCCATCAGGTCGTCATCGTCGCGGGGGCCACCGGCTCGGGGAAGACGACGCAGCTGCCCAAAGTCCTGCTCGCCATGGGGCGCGGCCGCCCGCGCCAGATTGGCGTCACCCAGCCCCGGCGTATCGCCGCGACGAGCGTGGCGGCGCGCGTGGCACGCGAGCTCGGCACGGAGCTGGGCACGGACGTCGGCTACCAGATTCGTTTCGAGGATCGCTCGTCCCGGCGGACGGCCGTGAAGTTCATGACCGACGGCGTCCTGCTCGCGCAGATTCACGGCGACCCGCTCCTGAGACGCTATGACACGATCGTGCTCGACGAGGCCCACGAGCGCAGCCTCACCATCGACTTCCTGCTCGGGTGGCTCAAGCGCATCCTCCCCAGGCGCCCCGACCTCAAGGTGGTGGTGAGCTCGGCCACTATCGAGACCGAGCGCTTCTCGCAGTTCTTCGGGGGAGCTCCGGTCATCCAGGTGGAGGGCCGTACCTTCCCGGTGGACGTGCTCTACGAGCCTCCCCCCGAGGACGCCGAGCTCGCCGACTCCGTCGCCGATGCGGTGGCCGACGTGCTCTCGCTCGACCCGGACGGGGACGTCCTCGTGTTCCTCCCCGGCGAGCGGGAAATCCGCGAGACCGAGAATGCCCTGAACGCGCGCGAGCTCCGCGGCACGGTGGTGCAGCCCCTGTACGCGCGCCTGTCGGCCGCCGAGCAGGCGCGCGTCTTCGCCACCATCCCCGAGCGCCGGGTCATCCTCGCCACCAACGTGGCCGAGACGTCGGTCACCATCCCGGGCATCGTGTACGTCGTGGACACGGGGGTGGCGCGCCTGTCGCGCTACGATCCGCGCTCGGGCACCACCCGCCTGCACATCGAGCCGGTCTCCCAGGCCAGCGCCGACCAGCGCAAAGGGCGCTGCGGCCGCGTGCGCGAGGGGGTCTGCGTGCGCCTCTACGACGAGGCGGGCTTCACCACGCGGCCCGCCTTCACCGACCCGGAAATCAAGCGCACCGGGCTCGCGGGGGTCATCCTGCGGATGAAGTCCCTCGACCTCGGTGACGTCGAGGACTTCCCCTTCCTCGACCCGCCCCAGCCGAAGTCCATCGCCGAGGGCTGGCGGGTGCTCGAGGAGCTCGGGGCCATCGAGGGCAAGGAGCGCATCCTGACGCCGCTCGGGCACCAGCTCGCGCGCTTCCCGGTGGACCCGCGCATCGCGCGGATGATTCTCGCCGGCGCCGAGTACGGGTGCCTGGACGAGGTGCTCATCGTCGCCGCGGCGCTCAACCTGCAGGACCCGCGCGAGCGGCCACGGGAGCTCGCGCAGAAGGCGGACGAGCTGCACCGGCGCTTCCGAGACGAGCACTCGGACTTCACGGGCCTGCTCAAGCTGTGGGCGTTCGTGCGCGAGGCCGAGGGCCGGGGGACGTCCCACCTGCGGCGCGTGTGCCGGGACAACTTCCTGTCCTTCCCGCGGGTGCGCGAATGGAGGGACGTCCAGCGCCAGCTCGAGGAGACCGTCCGCGAGCTGCGCCTGCCGCGCAAGGGCCAGGGCGCCCCGGCGCGCGGGGACGCCCTGCACCAGGCGCTGCTCACCGGGCTCCTGTCCCGCATCGGCCAGTGGAATCCGGAGCAGCGCCACTACACGGGCGCGAAGCAGACGCGCTTCATGGTTCACCCCTCGTCGGCGCTCGCGAAGAAGCCCCCTGTCTGGGTGATGGCGTTCGAGCTCGTGGAGACGTCCCAGCTGTTCGCGCGCACCGTGGCGAAGCTCGACCCGGAGTGGCTCGCGGCGGCGGCCCCCCACCTGCTCAAGCGCAGCCACTCCGAACCGCACTGGTCGGAGAAGTCCGCGCGCGCCGTAGTGAAGGAGAACGCGACCCTCTTCGGGCTTCAAGTCTTCAAGGAGCGCCCCGTGGCCCTGGCCAGCATGGACCACGAGCGGGCACGGCTGATGTTCCTCGAGCATGCCCTGGTGCGCGGCGAGTACCGCACGCGGGGGGCGTTCCAGGAGAAGAACCGCCAGGTGCTCGAGCGCGTGGCACGCCTGCGGGACAAGGCCCGGCGCAGCGAGCTGCTCGACAGCGAGGCGCTGCTGACGTTCTTCGACCAGCGCGTCCCGGCGGACGTGACGGACGGGGCGAGCTTCGAGGCCTGGCGCCGCAAGGCCGAGGCGGCCGACCCCGACGTGCTCGTCCTCTCGATGGAGGATGCCCTCGCGCACGACCCGGGCCTGTCCCCGGCGCACTACCCGGACGCCATCACCCTGCACGGCGCGTCCGTGCCGGTGACGTACACCTTCGACCCCGCGGCCGAGGACGACGGCCTCACCCTGAGCGTGCCGCTGCTGCTGCTCGCCCAGCTGGTCCCGGGAGAACTCGACTGGACCATCCCCGGGTGGCAGCGGGAGAAGCTCACCGCCCTGCTCGAGCAGGTCCCCCGCGCCCAGCGCAAGCAGCTGGGGCCGGTGCCGGACCTGGTCGACCGTCTCGAGAAGGAGCTGGTGCCCTTCCGCGGGCCGATGATTCCAGCGCTCGCGCGTGCGGTGTCCCGGCTGTGCGGCGTGGACCTGCCCGAGGAGTCCCTCCGGGCGGATGCCGTGGCGCCGTACCTGCGCATCACGCTCCGGGTGCTCGACGAGCGGGGAAAGGAGCTCGCGCGGAGCCGCGACGCCGACGCGCTGCTCGAGCAGTACGGGGGACGTGCCCGGGCGGCGCTGCGCAGCGCGGCACCGGCCTCGGACTGGGAGCGCAAGGGGCTGACGGCCTGGACCTTCGGCGAGCTGCCCCCCGTGGTCACCCGGCGGGTCGGCGGGCTCGAGGTCCGCAGCTACCCCGCGCTCGTCGACCGGGGTGCTGCCGTGGACCTGGTGCTGCTCGAGACATCCTCCGCCGCCGACGCGGCCACACGCACGGGGGTCCGCCGGCTCCTGATGCTCGCCGCGCGTGGACACGTGGCCGTCAGCGCCGCGCGCATGCCGCCGCCCTTCCCGTCCCTGGACGGTGCGCCGCCCGCGCGGGGCCAGGCCGACGCCTTCCGGGCGCTCGTCCTCGCACGCAGCGTCGACGATGCGTTCAAGCTCGTACCCGGTGCGCCGCTGCCCCGCACGCAGGCGGCCTTCGAGGCGCTGGTCCGTGAGGGCTCACCGCGCATCGAGCGTGCGGCCCGGGACTGGGCGGACGCCGTCGCTGACACCTCCAGGGAGCTCGCCGCGACGCTCGGTGCACTCAAGGCAGCATCCAAGGGGCCGAGCGGCGCGGCGGCCGTGCGGGACATCCGCTCGCAGCTCGGGCACCTGTTCCCCGCGAACCTCATCGAGTGGATTCGCTTCGTGCACCTGCTGAACTACCCGCGCTACCTCCGCGCGGCCCAGGCACGGCTGTCGCGAGCGGTGGCGAACCCAGGCAAGGACGCAGGGAAGGCCGAGCCCTTCACCCCCCTGTGGGAGACCTTCCTCGCCAGGCGCGCCACCGTGCGTGACCAGGAGGCGGCGCGGGAGTTGAGGTGGGCCTTCGAGGAGCTCCGCGTGGCCATCTTCGCCCCGGAGGTGACGACGCCCGTGTCGGTGACGGTGGCGAAGGTCGGCGCGGCCCTCGCGACGCTGCGCTAGTGCGGAAACGAGGGCAAAGAAAAAGCCCAGCAACCCGGTGAGATTGCTGGGCTTCTGAATGTGGAGGCGGCGGGAATCGAACCCGCGTCCGAAAGCCTTCCGTCCTTTGACCCTACGTGCGTAGTCCGCGGTTTGTTACGTCCCCCAGACTCCCACGGACGGGATTCTGTGAGCCGGTCCTGGATGATCTCACCGCCGAGAGTCCAGGCACCCTCGACGGCCAGCCCGCATTATGACGGTCCTACCCCACCCCACGGGCCGAGAGCGGGGGGACCGCGCACTAGGAAACTGCTAGTTAGGCAGCCAGCGCGAGCTCAACGTTGTCGTTGGCTTTTGTGTCTGTGTCAGTGGTTTTACGAGCGAACCAACAAGCTCGGCACGCGTCTCGAACTTCCATGCCCCCGTCGAAACCAGGTCGCCCCCTTCGGGCACTTCAACTGCGCTCACTTCCTCGTTGCTCCATCCACCTTAACCCCTGACGGCGGCCGGTCAATCCTTCTGACAGCCCCCGGTGTCGTTCTCCAACGCCCCCACTCGACGCCCGCCCGCTCGTGGGAATAGCGGGTAGCCTGCGCGGTTCCCGGGCCCCCCACCCCCTGGGGCCTACAGCGAGAGGACCCGCATGCGACGACGCCTCATCCCCCTCCTGCTCCTGCTGCTGGGAGTGGCCCTCCCCGCGGCAGCCGCCGAGCAGCCCGCCTCCCCCTTCTTCCCCTACCCCATAAAGGTCGACCGCCTGCCCAACGGGCTCACGGTCGTCCGCGTGCCCTTCAACTCGCCGGGCCTCATCGCCTACCAGACGGTGGTGCGCGTGGGCTCGCGCAACGAGGTGGAGCCGGGCAAGACGGGCTTCGCCCACTTCTTCGAGCACATGATGTTCAAGGGCACGAAGAACTTCCCCGAGGGCGAGCGCGAGAAGGTCATCAGCACCTACGGCTACGACGACAACGCCTTCACCTCGGATGACGTCACCGTCTACCACTCCTACGGCCCCACCGCCGGCCTGGAGAAGCTGGTGGAGATCGAGGCCGACCGCTTCCGCAACCTCGAGTACTCGGAGCCCTCGTTCCAGACCGAGGCGCTCGCCGTGCTCGGCGAGTACCACAAGAACGCCGCCCAGCCGTACCTCAAGATGGAGGAGGAGCTGGGCCGCACCGCCTTCACCAAGCACACGTACGGGCACACCACGCTCGGCTACTACGACGACGTCAAGGCCATGCCCCAGGCCTACCAGTACAGCCGCACCTTCTTCGAGCGCTGGTACACGCCGGACAATGTCATCCTCGTGGTGGTCGGCGACTTCAACGACGACACGCTGATGCAGGCGGTGCGCACGCACTACGGCCCGTGGGACCGCAAGAGCGCCACCGTCACCGTGCCCGCCGAGCCGCCCCAGCGCCAGGAGCGCTCCGTCCACATCGACTGGCCCGGGAGCACCCAGCCGCGGCAGATTTTCGCCTGGCACACCCCGGCCGCACGGCTCGACACCTCGGATGCCGCCATCCAGACGGTGCTCGCCGACTACCTCGTCGGCACCACCAGCCCGCTCTACAAGGAGCTCGTGCTGGACAAGCAGCTCGCGCAGCAGATTTCCAGCGACTACACCATCCACCGCGACCCGCACCTCTTCAGCATCGTCGCCGTCCTCCAGGAGGAGGGCCACCGCGAGGCCGTCCGCTCCGCCTTCAACACCGCCGTGCGCGAGCTGGCCACCGGCAAGGTGGACGCCAGCCGCGTGGAGGCCATCAAGAGCAACACCCGCTATGGGCTCCTCATGAGCATGGAGACGGCCAAGGCCGTGGCCACCCAGCTCTCCTGGTACGCCGGCATCTTCGGCACGCCGGACGCGCTCGCCCGCCACTACCAGAAGGTCTCCGAGGTGAAGCCGGGCGACCTCGTCACCTTCGCCAAGAAGTACCTCACCGCCGCCAACCGCACCCAGCTCACCCTCACGCCCAAGAAGGCCGGAGGTCAGAAGTGATGCGCTCCCTCCTCTCCCGCTCGCTCGTCCTCTCCGCCGCGCTGGGCCTCGGCGGCTGTGCCACCCCGTCCCAGAACGCGCCCGCCCCCCAGGCCGAGGCCCCCAAGCCCCAGGCCGAGCCACAGCAGGCCCAGGCCCCCGCCGAGCCCCCGGCTCCGGCCACCGTGCCCGCCGTGCCGCTCAAGCAGCCCGCGCCCATGCAGGTCGTCGTCCAGGCCAACCCCGTCAGCCCCATCGTCAGCTTCCGGCTCGTGTTCCACTCGGGCTCGGTGGATGACCCCCAGGGCAAGGAGGGCCTCACCGCGCTCACCGCCGACCTGCTCTCCGAGGGCGGCACGCAGAGCCTCTCCTCCGCGCAGTTGCTCCAGGCCCTCTTCCCCATGGCGGCCGAGCTCGACGCCAGCACGGACAAGGAGTTCACGGTCTTCTCTGGCCGCGTCCACAAGGACTTCCTGCCGCGCTTCCTCGACATCTTCACCGACGTGATGCTCAAGCCGCGCCTGTCGCCGCAGGAGTTCGAGCGGCTCCGGGCCCGCGCCCTCAGTGGCGTGCGCAACGGGCTGCGCAGCGAGAACGACGAGCTGCTCGGCAAGGTGGCGCTCGATGCGCTCCTCTACGAGGGCCACCCCTACGCGCACTTCGTGGGCGGCACCGAGAAGGGGCTCGAGTCCCTCACGCTCGACGACGTGAAGGCCCACGCCGCGCGCATCTTCACGCAGGACCGGCTCGTCATCGGCCTGGCGGGCCCCGTGGACGACGCGCTCCAGAAGACCGTCGTCTCGCGTCTGTCCGCGCTCCCGGCCACCGGCGCCCCGCGCGTGGAGCTGCCGCCCGTGCCCGCCACCGGAGGCCGCGCCCTCGTGGTGCAGAAGCCCACCCTCTCCACCGCCGTCTCCATGGGCTACGTCACGCCCCTGCGCCGTGGAGATCCGGACTTCTTCCCCGTGGCCTTCGCCCTCTCGTACCTCGGCGAGCACCGCCAGTCCTCCGGCGTCCTCTTCAACGAGCTGCGCGAGAAGCGCGGCCTCAACTACGGCGACTACGCCTACGCCGAGCACTTCATCGAGCAGCCCGGCACCACCTACAACCGCACCAACGTGGCGCGCACCCAGCAGGACCTCACCCTGTGGATTCGCCCCGTGGTGCCCGGCAACGGCATGTTCGCCACCCGGGGCACCGTCCACTTCTTCGATCGGCTCGTGAAGCAGGGCATTCCCCAGGACAAGTTCGAGCTCAGCCGCGGCTTCCTCCTGGGCTACACGCGCCTGTGGGAGCAGACGGATCAGCGCCGGCTCGGGTACGCCATCGACTCGCTCTTCTACGGCACGCCCGGCTTCCTGGAGCAGTACCGCGCCGCGCTCGCGAAGATGACCCCCGAGTCCGTGCAGACCGCCCTGCGCCGGCAGCTGCGCCCCGAGGCCCTCAACTTCGCCTTCGTCGCCCAGGACGCCCAGGAGCTCGCGAAGCTGCTCGAGGAACAGCCGCCCACGCCCATCTCCTACGCCTCGCCCAAGGCGCCCGCGCTGCTCGACGAGGACAAGGCCATCAGCGCCTGGCCCCTGCCCATCCGGCCCGAGGCCATCCAGGTCGTGCCCGCGCAGTCCTTCATGGAGAAGTAGCCGTGGAGAAGTAGCGCGAGGCTGTAGCAGGCAGGCACTCGCCGGGGGGTTTTCTTCCGCCCCCCGGGAGTGGGTGGTATGGACCGGAGCCAAGGCCCGAATTTCCGGGCCTCTCCCTGGGAGCGGTCCTTGCGAAGCGCAGCAACCCGACTCGCAGTGATGTGCCTGCTGCTGGCCGGCGCCGCTGCCTGGGCACAGCCCGACCCGTTCACGCGCGGCTTCGACGCCGTGCCGCTCAAGGCCACGCCCGCCCAGAAGAGTGGCATCGCCCTCGAGGGGGCCTCGGCCGAGCCCGCCGGCAGTTTCCGCGGCGCCCTGCTCTTCGACTACAACCGCGGCATCCTCGCCCTGAAGCTCGGCGACGAGAAGCTGGGGGACCTCATCCCCTACCGGCTCGATGCCCACGCGCTCTTCGCCTGGCAGTTGCACCGCCGGCTGGAGCTCGCCGCGGATGTGCCCTTCACCCTCACCCAGGGGGACCACTTCCAACTGCTGCGCGATGCGCTCGCGGCCCCCGATTTCCCGGGCGCCGCCGGGGTGAGTACGTACGGTTTCGGCGACGTGCGGCTCCAGCCCCGCGCCTTCCTGCTGCTGCCCGAGGATTTCCCGGTGGGCGTCGCGCTCACCGCCGAGATCCGCCTCCCCACCGGGGATGCGCAGAGCTTCCTCGGCGAGCGCGGCGTGCTCCTGGCCCCACGGCTCGCGGTGGAGCGCGCCTTCGGTCCGGTACACCTGCTCGGCAACCTGGGCCTGCGCCTGCGTCCCCGGCCCGCCCAGTACCTCAACCTCTACGTGGGCAATGAGGTCACCTTCGGCGGCGGTGCGGTGGTGGACCTGCCCGACGTGGGCCCCCTCACCGACGTGAAGGCCATCGCCGAGATGCACCTGGCCACGCCCACCACCGCTCCCTTCAATTTCAGCCAGGCCGACTCGCTCAAGACGCCCTGGGAGGTGCTCGGCGGCGTGCGCACCCGGATTCATGGCGGCTGGGGCCTGGAGCTGGACGTGGGCCGCGGCGTGACGCTCGACAGCGGCTACGGCCGCGAGGCCCTGCGCGTCATGTTCGCCCTGCGCTACGACGAGACGTTCCTCGACTCGGACGGCGATGGCGTGCGCGACTCGCTGGACAAGTGCCCCACCGAGCTCGAGGACACGGACGGCTTCCAGGACAACGACGGCTGCCCGGATCCGGACAACGACGGGGATGGCATCACCGACGGCGAGGACCAGTGCCCCAACTCCGCGGGCGACAAGGCCCACGGGGGCTGCGGCGACTCGGATGGTGACGGCGTGCCCGATGGCCAGGACCTGTGCCCCTTCATGGCCGGCCCCAAGGGTTACGACGGCTGCCCGGACGCCGACGGCGACGAGGTGCCCGACAACGTCGACCAGTGCCCCGACCAGTCCGGTACGCCCGAGGCCGATGGCTGCCCCTTCGACAACCCCCCGCTCGTGGTTGTCGAGTCCGACCGTATCCGCATCAAGGGCAACATCCTCTTCGAGACAGGCTCGGCCACCATCCAGAAACAATCGCTGAAGCTGCTCGATGAGGTGGCCATCGTGCTCGACCGCAACCCCGAGCTCGGACCCGTCCTCATCGAGGGCCACACCGACAACGTGGGCTCGGACACGCTCAACCTGAGCCTGTCCCAGAAGCGCGCCCAGTCCGTCATGGACTACCTCGTCTCCAAGGGAATCGAAGCCCACCGCCTGCGCGCCAAGGGCTTCGGTGAGTCCAAGCCCATCGCGACCAACGCCACCCCGCTCGGCCGCGCGAAGAACCGCCGCGTCGAGTTCCGCCTCATCAAGTCCGAAATCGAAACGCCCGCGCGCACCGTGCCGGCCGACCGGAAGGGCTCGGGCGACGACAAGGGCGACGCCGGCAAGAAGTGAGGCGCCCGGTCCGGGTGCTCAGGGGAGACGCGTCATGGACGAGAGGCTGGGGTTGATCAAGGCGGCCCTCGTGGCCGCGAGCCTCGCCGTGATGGCGCTGGGCGTGGGGCTCGCCCGCTCGAGCCTCCGCTTCAAGCTCTGGCACGGCGGGGTGCTGTTCCTGGTCTCGCTCTCGCTCCTGCTGGGCCTGGGCCGCGAGGGGGTGCCCGAGGGCATCCGCACCTGGGGCTCCGCGTTCGCCGTGCTCCTCGGGGCCTTCTCGGCCGCCGTGCTCTACGCGGCCCGGCGCGGGCGGTGAGCCGGGCACAGCGCTCGCTCGTTTGAATACCGGGGAGCCGGGTCCGTCAGAGGGCCTACGTTCGCGCCACCCTCGAGGCTCCCCATGCCCTCTCCCCTCCGTGCCCTTCCGTGTGCCCTGCTCGCCGGGGTGCTGCTCGCGTCTCCCTCGGCCGAGGCCCGCTTCGGCAAGTCCTCGGACTCCTCGGGCGATTCGAACAAGAGCGAGTCGACGAACAACGAGTCGAAGTCATCGGACTCGCATGTCCACGACGCCACCCCGGTGAATAGCGACTCGGGCTCCAGCAGCAAGCCGGTGCACGAGGCCTCTCCGGTAGGCTCGGGGTCCTCCCGGCCGGAGCACCCCCCTTCCTCGTCGGACCCGGCGTACTACCCGCCGCCGGTCTACGAGCCGGGTTACGCGCCGGGCTATGTGACCCCGAGGCATCGAGGCTCCTGGGAGGAGGAGTTCTCCTCCCGCCGGCACAGGAACTTCACGCTGGGGCTCGAGGGCAACTTCCTGCGCGAGGGCGGGGGCGTCGGTGTCCACCTGGGCGTGGAGGGCGATCGGCTCGGCGGCTTCCTGCGGGCGACCGGGCTGTCGCTGAAGGCGGGGGACGGGAGCGGCGGGGCGGACGAAATCTCCGTGACGGAGGTGCACCTGTCGTGGGCCCTGGTGACGGGACACTGGGGCCGGGTGCGGGTGGAGGGAGGCGTGGCCGTGGCCAAGGCGCCAGACGTCACCTTCGTCGGCCCCAGCGTGGGCGTCTCGGCCGAGGTGTACCTGCTCAACTCCCTGGCCCTGGAGGCCCGGACCCAGGTCACCCCGTTCCCCTACCGCCAGCTCGACGCGGCGGGCGGGGTGGTGTGGTACGTCGGCGGCTGGCGCCTGCTGGCCCTGCGCGGCGGCCTGCGCGTGCTGATGTTGGACGACGCGGGCTGGGTGGATGGTGTCGTCCACCAGGACGTGCTGCCCGGACCCTACGTCGCGTTCGGGCTCGCCATCTGAGGAACGGGCGCCTTCAGCGCGCCGCCTTCCTCCTCGCCGCTCCGCCGCCGAGCACCGACCGGACCCACTGGCGCCAGACCTCGCCGTCCTCGCCGAGGTCTCGACCCGCCAGCAGGGTGAGCACCTGGTGCGCCGGCTCGCGATCGACCGGCGCCTGCATGGCCACCATCTCCAGGAGCGGCTCGCCGGCCCGCTCGAGGATGTGCTCGCGATGGACGGTCCCCTCCGCCTCCACGAGCCGCACGAGCGCCCAGGCCGATTTGTTGCGGTCGGGCGTCGTCGGGAACCAGAGCGCCTCGAGCACCGTCTCCAGCGGGATGACGGCGCGCTTCAGGTCCTTCTGCACCGCCCCGAAGACGCGCAGCACCTCGTTGCGCACTCCCTGGTAGGGGTCTCTCACCGACGGCAGGAGCGTCTCCACCAACTGCTCGCGCGAGGGCAGGTAGGCCAGCAGGTTCACCGCGTGCATGCGCTCGAGCTCGTTACCGTCCTCGCGCAGCACGCGCACGAGAGCCTGGACGTTGCGGGGAACGCCCTCGATGAAGCGCGGCTCCAGGGGTGCGAACTCCGGGTGCTCGAAGCTGCCGTAGCAGGAGAGCGCCTTGCAGCCACCGAAGCCGATGGCGAGCTCGCCCGCGTTGCGCAGCTTCCAGTAGGCCTCGACGTATTTTCCCCAGGCGGCGAGCAACCCTTCCGGATCCTCCACATCGCCCTGGGGCGCGGGGGAGAAGCGCATGCGCCACTCATCGCCCTCGTCGACCAGGTCCACCGTCACCCGCAGGATGTTCGTCTCGAGGTCCACGGCCACCGAGTAGACGCACTGCGCGAACGCGTAGGCCGAGGTGAGGCGCTTCTTGCTCTCGGAGAGCAGCTTGCCGAAGTCCACTGACTCGTCGAGCAGCGAGCCCGGAGCGGGCATCCCCTCGAGCGCGAGCGCGAGCAGCTTCTCCTTCGGAACCTTGCGCGAGCCGAACACCTCGATGCCCCCGTACGTGTACACGGGCTTGCGCGGGGCCGAGGGCGCGGCGGAGGTCTCCGGGGCGAAGGGCGGGAGAGGGACGACAGGGACCAGTTCCACGGTGGGGGCAGCGGCCTTCCGGGAGGGCGCGGCCTGTTGCCCGGGCGTGGCACATGCGGTCAGCAGCGACAGACACACGAGGAAGCGTTTCATGAGACCTCCAGCACCCGGGCTCCGGGCGCGAACGCGGAGTCCTCGTGCAACGCATGTGCCCTCCCGAGCCGCTCGAGCCACGGGGCTCGACCGAGGAGACGCCCTCGTGGCACTCCAGAGCGGCGCGTCACGGATGACCGCTTCTGGGATTCGCGTGTTCCGGATGCGGGCACGCCGCGGAGGGAGGGTCCTTCGAATCGGAGGCGGGCAGCGACTATCCTGAGCGCTGAGGGGGCACCGCGGCATGGAAATCGAAAAGCTCTCGGCGATGGAGGCCATCCGCCGCCGCCCGCACCTGTACCTGGGCGACACACAGCGGCGCAGGACGCTCGTCGTGCGCGCCGTGCTCGACACGGTGCTGGCCGTGGATTGCAGCTGGACGCGCCTGGAGGTGCGCTGGACGCCCGAGGGAACCGTTCACCTCGAGGACGATGACGTGAGCCTGCCGCTGGATGACCACCCCCAGGGACGTCCCCGCCTCGAGCGTCTCGCCACGGAGCTGTTCGCCGGATGCGGCCGCCGTCCCCGGGGCATGGACCTGTGCCTCGTCAACGCCGTGAGCGAGTGGCTAGAGCTCGAGGTGCGCCACCCCGATGAGCTCTACCGGCAGCGCTTCGAGGCGGGCCAGCCCCAGCGGCCCCACGGGGCTCCCGCGCGCGCGCCCCGGGGGACGAGCACCTCGTTCAAGCCCAACCCAGCCTTGCTCGGTGAGGACGAGCCACTGACGCCGGAGTCACTCCTGCACGAGCTCCAGGTGCGGCTCGCGGCGGAGGAGCAGCCCCCCGCCGTCACCTTCGAGTCCGTGCCCGACGGGCTCGTGCTCACGCGGACCGCTCCCGCCTGAGAGCGCGGGAGGATTACTGCTCGAGCGCCTGCTCGATGCGCGCGCGCAACGCGGGCTCGGACATGGCGCCCCGCTGCGCGTCCACCACCCGGCCCTCGCGGTTCAGGAAGTAGAGCGTCGGCAGCGCCGTCACCTGGAACACCGCCGCCAGCTCGTCCGGCGCGTACACCACGTACGGCCCCAGCTCCGGCAGCCGGCTCTGCACGAACTCCTGCACGAACATGGGCGCGTCCGGCATCTCGTCGCGGCTCGCCGCCACGAACACCAGCCCCTTGCCCTCGTACTCCTTGGCCAGCTTCACGAGCGAGGGCATCTCGGCCTGGCACGGCCCGCACCACGTCGCCCAGAAGTCCAGCATCACCACCTTGCCCTTGAGATCCGAGAGCGACACCTTCCCGCCCAGGTACCGCTCCATCGACACCGTGGGCGCCGCCATGCCGTCCGACGCCAGCCGGGCCCGCAGCACCTCCTGCACGGCCAGGTACCCGAGCGCCGCCAGTCCCAGCAGGCCCGTCACCCCCAGCAGCACCTTGCTCCACCCCATGCGCGCCGGCGGCGGCTGCCCCGCGCCCGCGCTCCCCTGCTCCGTGCCCGGCTGCTGTCCGGCGTCTGTGTTCCGCGGCTCCGTCACGTGCTACCCCTCGTCGTCTTCAACACCCGGTGCACCTGCCTCAACACGCCCCGCACTCCCCGCCTCACCCCCGGCCTCCGCACCACCCACCCGGCCACCCCCGGCCCATGCCGGTAGTAGAGCCGGATGAACTCCCGGCCCCACCCGTGGTGCCGCAGCACCTCGTCGCGGAACTCCCGGAACGCCACCAGCTCCGGCGCGCCCTCTCCGAACGCCGCCGTCGCCACGAAGCACGAGCTCGCCGGCGAAATCCACATCAGCCGGTTGTTCGTCAGGTTCACCACCGCCTTCAGCTCGCGCGCCTCGGTGTACAGGAAGACGAGCAAGTCCCTGCGCGCCACCGGGAAGTCGTCGCCGCTCGCCTCCTCGAACTCGATGCGCAGGCTGCCCGAGCCCCGCACCTCGTCCACCGTGAAGAAGAAGCGCTTGGAGCTGCTCTTGTGCTCGATTTCCAGCCCGCGCAGCTCGCCGAAGTACGCCAGGAAGGGCGTGTGGCAGGCCGGGCACACGTAGCGGCGCTGCCCCGGCCCCGGCACGTAGCCGAACTCGTTGATGCGCTTGCAGCCCGTGTTGGGGCAGATGAGCTTCACCTGCGCCACCGGCTCCTGCTTCGGATCGAACCGCGAGGCCCCCGTCGTCCGGTCGTACACCGGCTCGGCCACCGCCTCCTTCGTCCCGAGCGAGCGCGTGGGGTGCGCCGCGCGCTCCAGCTCCAGCGCCCGCCGCCACGCCTCCTCCGCCACCACCAGCCGCCCGTCCACCGTGTGGCACAGCGCCTCGCCGTGCGCCCGCAGCGCCGCCAGAATCCGCTCCGTGGGCTCCCAGCGCCCCGCCTCGCGCTCCACCGCCAGCCCCAGCGCGAGCACCTTCTCCAGCTCCGGCAGCAGCGCCTCGGCCAGCTTGCGCGCGGGATCCTCCACCCGGTGGTACACGGGCGGCTCCGGAAGCCTGGCGAACAGGGCCAGCGCCTGGGCGCGCAGTTGCTCCTGCGCCTCCTGCGCTCGCGGAAGGGACATGGACTCCGCCCGCTGCCGGGCGGCCTGGAAGAGCTCTTCGGGCTGCAAGGCCGCGCACATTAGAGGGCACCCCGCCCGCTGTCAGTGCCCTTCCCCTCGCCCCGCCAGAAACTGGCCGGCTCCCCCGCCCCGGTGTACGAGGGGGTAGGAGGATGTGAACCATGGGCTTCCTGAAGTTCCTGGTGTGGACGGGTTGTGCGGTGGGACTCGGGGTCTTCCTGGCGTCGGGCAATGTCGAGGGCCGCACGCCGTGGGAGTACGCGCAGCGGCAGTGGAACCGGCACGTGCGGCCCTCCGGGGTGGACCGTGACGTGGATCGCGAGGTCGAGCGGGTGACGGACGGCGTGCGCGATGCGTTCGAGGACGCCAGGGACGCCGTCAACCGCAAGACGAAGCAGGCCGCGGCCCCGGCGCCGCGCGAGCACATCACCCATGAGGACCGGGCGGAGATCAACCGCATCATCGCCCAGAAGAAGTAGCCTTCCCTACCCTCGCCGACCGCCCCGCTTCCCCTCCGGTTCCCCCCTCCCTAGCTTCTTTCGAGGCGGGCGGGCCGGAGGCGCGGGACGATGACGGGTGGACGGTGGTGGACGGGTGTCTCGCTGGCAACGCTGCTGTGCACGCTGGCCGCACCGGCCTGGGGGGCCCGGCACCCGGAGCCACCCGGGAAGTTGTGGGTGGATGCCCGGCAGCGCTCGGTGCACGAGCAGCGCTCGGCGCTCAGCCAGGTGGCCCAGGCCGCCATGCCCGCGGTGGTGTCCATCACCACACACCAGCCGAGCACCAGCCCCGGCACCGAGGGGGAACAGAAGGGCATCGGCTCGGGGCTCATCATCCATCCGGACGGCTACGTGCTCACCAGCGCCCACGTGATTGAAGGCGCGGATGACATCAAAATCTCCGTCCTCTCCGAGCAGGGCTACCCCGAGGAGTTCCAGGCCGAGCTGGTGGGCGAGGACACGCGCACGGACTTCGCGCTGTTGAAAATCGAGGCGGGGCGCAAGCTGCCGGTGCTCAAGCTGGCGTCGGCCTCGCGGGTGGACGTGGGCGACTTCGTGGTGGTGATCGGCAACCCCTTCGGGCTGACGCACTCGGTGACGGCGGGCGTGGTGAGCGCCAAGGGCCGCACGGACGTGACGCCCAACGGGCGCGACGGCGACTTCGACTACATGCAGGTGGACGCCTCCATCAACCCGGGCAACTCGGGGGGGCCGGTGCTGGATTTGCACGGGGACGTGGTGGCCATCGCCAACGCGGTGAACGTGGCGGGCCAGGGCATCGGCTTCGCGATTCCGGTGGACATCGCCAAGGCGGTGCTGCCGCACCTGCGCAAGTACGGGCGCGTGCGGCGCGGGTGGATGGGGGTGTCCGTGGCGGACCCCAGCCCGGACGTCGTCGAGGCCTATGGGCTGGCGCACCCCCGGGGCGTGGTGGTGTCCGAGGTGCAGGAGGGAGGCCCCGCCTCGCGCGCCGGACTGCGGGTGGGAGACGTCATCGAGGGCCTGGACACCGGCCGGGTGGAGCGCGCCCACAAGCTGCGCTGGCAGGTGGCGGCCCGGGGGGTGGGACACAGCGTGCTGCTCCGGGTGCGCCGGGGCGAGCGGCCCCTGAAACTGCGGGTGCGGCTCGAGGACGTGCCCCCCGAGACACAGCCGGCCGAGCCCACCCTCGCCCTGCCCTCCCCGGCCCCCGCGCCAGACGAGCAGCCGGCCACCGGGGGAAGCGGCCCGGAGGGGCAGGCGGACGGGCAGGCGCCCGGGAAGAACGCCCCCTCGCCGTGATCCGGAAACGGGGGGTGCGCCCGCATCCCCGCCTGCCTCCTTGCGTTCCGTTTCAGCCAGCGCTACAGACAGCGCCTTTGCACGCCCCGCGGGACTCACCCATGGTGACGCGAGGCACCGTTTCGCAACAGGAGCATTTCCATGGCTGAAGCACAGAAGACGACCCTCAAGCACTGGCCGCGCACGGCCAAGGGCAATGGCAAGAAGGCCTGCAGCATCGAGGGTTGCAAGCGTCCCTACCGCGCCAAGAGCTACTGCTTCTTCCACTTCAAGAAGTGGCGTCAGGGCGAGCTGCCCCACTCGCGTTACCGCACCTGCTCCAAGCCGGACTGCCGCGTGAAGACGGCCAAGGGCGGCCTGTGCGAGAAGCACTACGCCGAGACGTACAAGAAGGAAGCGGCGGCCTAGTCAGCTGTCCTGGCCGGGGCCTCGCGAGGGCGCTCCCTTCCCGGGAGTGCCCTTGCCCCCGTCCACCGCTCGTCCCAGGCGCTGGAAGGCCGGGAGCCCTGGCTCCGCCTCGCGCCGGGTGAGCACCCCTCCCCCCTACGGCACCTCGGTCTCGCCCCAGCGCTCGCGGGCCAGGGCCAGGGTGCGCGCGTTCTCGGGCACCCGCTGGAGGAAGCGCTCGCGGGCGGCGGCGTCGGGAAGCTCCCCGGCATACGCGCGCAGGCATCGCAGGCCCCGGCGCAGGGCGGCCTCTCCCGCGGCGGTGTCCCCCTGGGCGAAGCAGGCCTCGGCCAGCACCCGGCTCAGGCCCACCCGGGCCATTCCGCCCTCCCCCACCGCATCGAGCTCCCGCAGCGTGAGCTCCACCACCTCCCGGGCCTCGGCCGCGCGCGATTGGGCCAGCAGCAGGGCGCCCAGCTTCCAACGCGCCTCGGGCACGAAGGGCTTCAACGGCGCCAGCACCTCGCAGGCCGCGCGAGCCTGGGCCTCGGCCTCCCCCGGCTCGCCTCGCGCCGCCGCGACCCACGCCAGAATCAGGTGCGCGAACCCCAGCAGCTGCCGGTTGGCGGGCCGCGCCTTCACCCACTCGAGCGCCAGGGCCCGGGCCTCCTCCTGATGGCCCGGCTCGGGGCTGGCCGCCAACACCTTGGCCAGGTGCTGCTGGGCGAAGGCGACGCCAAAGCGCGGTGACACCCGCTGGGCCAGCGCCACGCTCTGGCGTGCCCACTCCATCGCGCCCTCCAGGTCTCCCAACGCCAGCAGCGCCTGGGCGCCCCACGCGCGCGCCGACACCTCGCCGCGCTCCGCCCCCACGTCCCGGAAGGCCTGCACGGTCCGCGTGGCCCAGTCCAGTGCCCGCCAGGGACTGGCCGTCAGGCAGAAACTCCGGACGAAATACGCGTTCCCCCTCCAGCCGCGCACGAGGCCGTCGCGGGCGATGACCTCACGCCCGGCGCTCTCCAGCCGCTCCAGGCAGGCGTCGGCCTCCGCCATGGCGCCCACGTAGTCGGTCATCGCGGCCATGTAGCAGAGGGACAGGCCGTAGGCGTCCCAGGCCTCCGGCTCGGGCTCGGTGTCCAGCAGCAGCCGGCACAGGACGAGCAGGTACTCCGTCTGTGCGCTCAAGCCGCAGCCCAGGCTCAAGCCGTCGATCAGCTTGCACCAGCGGATACCGCCCGCCTTCATCCGCGGCTGCACGGCCCTGCCCACCTCGAACATGGTCGCGAAGTCATTGCGCCAGAAGGCCGTGGCGGCCCGCAGCGCCTGCAGTCGCACCAGGGCGTCTCCCGTGGGGCCCAGGGCCAGGGCCGCCTCGATGCAGCGCTCCGTGCCCTGCATGTCATCGCGATCGAAGAGCCGCTCGGCGGCGCGGGTGTAGAAGTGGATGGCCCGCTCCGGCTGCGCCCCCAGCCGCGAGTGCTCGGCGAGCAACTGCGGATCGTTCTCGCCCTGCCGCTCCAGCCAGTCCGCCGCCCTCCGGTGGCCATCGGGCTTGTGGTGCTCGGGGAGGAGCCCGTAGGCCGCATCCCGCACCAGCGCATGGCGGAAGCGGTACTCCTCCTCGCCCGGGAAGCGGCTGGAGGGCTGCGGCTCCACCCACTCCAGCTCCACCAGGCGTTGCAGCCAGAGGTGCAGCTCGGGGCCGGAGAGCTCCTCGCTCAGCAGCGCGCGCACCCCGCCGGACCAGAAGGTGCGGCCCAGGAAGCTGGCGGCCAGCAGCACATGCCGGGCCTGCGGCTCCAACCGCCCCAGGCGTGCCTGGAGCATGGCGAGCACCGTGCGCGGCGTCTCCTCTCCCCGGCCCTCGGCGACCCCGCGGATGAGCTCCTCCAGGAACAGCGCATTGCCCGCGGCCTGCTCCACCAGCCGCTCGATGAGCGGGCCCGGCACCCCGGCGCCCAGCACCTCGCGCACCATGCGCTCCGCGGCCTTGCGGCTCAGCCCGCGCAGGCGCACCTCCTGCAGGTGCTGCGTCCACGAGCCGGACAGCAACCGCGCGCCCTCGGGCCGGGCCAGGGCGAGAATCATGAAGGGCTGCTCGGCGAGGTCACGCCGCGCGTCGCTCAACAGCTTGATGCTCGGCTGATCTCCCCAGTGCAGATCCTCCAGGACCAGGAGCACCGGGTGGTGCGCGCACTCGGCGCGGAGGAAGGCCACCAGGGCGCGTTGTATCTGGGTGCTCATCCACTGCGGATCTCCACGCGCGGCGCGCAGCGAGGGGCTGTGCTCCTCCGAGGAGGGAATGCCACAGAGCTCGCCGAGGAACGCCACGGTGTCCTGGACCTGGGCCGGTGGCAGGTGCTGGGAGAGCCGTTGGGAGAGCCGGGCCCGGCGCTCCTCGAGCGGCTCGCCTCCCGAAATGCCGCACAGCCGGCGCAGGGCCTGGGCCAGCAGCCCGTCCGCCGAGCCCGCGCTCATGGGGTCTCCCCGGCCGATCAGCACCAGGGGAGCGGACGCGTGGCGCTCCAGGCGGCGGAGGAACTCATGGCGGAGCCGGGACTTGCCGGTGCCCGCCGGGGCCGTCACCAGCATCGCCCGCGCGGCGGACTCCTCCACGCAGGAGGTGAAGGTCAGCTCGAGCAGGGACAGCTCGTGCTCGCGGCCCACGCAGGGGGTGGGCCTGCCCAGCAGCGGGCGGGACTCATCGGTGCCCAGGTGCTCGCCGTGGAGCAGGAAGAGGCCGGGCTGGGGCCGGGTGAGCTGGAAGCCGGGCCCGAGCAAGCCCGCCGTCACCTCGTCCAGGAGCACCGGGGTGGAGGTGGAGGTGGCGGGGTCCGCCGGGGGGAGCTGCTCCAGCTGGCGCAGCAGTTGGCCGGCGCGATCCATGGCCTCGCCCACGGGCAGTTGCGAGTCGAGGGTGCCTCGGCCGGTGGCGAGCACCACGGCCCCATCGGGCCAGCGCTCCAGGAGGGAGAGGGCGCAGCGGGCGGCGAGGGCGGCGGGGTCGGTGGCGGAGCCGAGCGAGGCCAGGAGGGTGAGCACGAGGGCCCCATCGGCCAGCAGCTCCACCCGCGCGCCCTGGGGCGCCAGCACGGTGCGCAGCGAGTCGCGCAGGGAGCGGCGGGAGTCCTGCTCGCGGACGGGGGACGAGGCGGTGGTGCGGGGAGCGGCCAGCAGCACGGTGACGAGTTGCTGACCGTCCAGGCGGGAGAGGGGGGCGGCCAGGGTGACGGTGGCGTCGGACACCGCCTCCATGCGGGCCTGGAGCGACTCCAGGGCGTCCAGCAGGCCCTGGGCATCCACGAGCCGGCGCGAGGGCTCCTTGGCCAGCATCCGCTCCAGCAACTGCTGGAGGGAGGGGGACAGGTCGGGGCGCAGCTCGCGCAGGGGCGTGGGCTCGGTGAAGAGAATCTTGGCCAGGGTGGCCACGAGGTGGGGCGCGCGGAAGGGAGCCTGGCCGGTGAGGCACTCGTAGAGGACGCAGCCCAGGGAGAAGACGTCGACGCTGGGGGTGAGTTGGGCGTGGGCGGAGGCCTGCTCTGGCGCCATGTAGCCCGGGGTGCCGAGCACCGTGTGGCCGACCGTCACGACGGTGGCGGGGAGCGCGTGGCGGGCCAGGCCGAAGTCCAGCACCACCACGCCCTCGGGACGGCCGCCGCGCAGGAAGAGGTTGGAGGGCTTGAGGTCGCGGTGGATGACGCCGTGCTGATGGGCCACGGCGAGGGCCCGTGCGGCGTGATGCAGCAGGGAGAGGGACTGCGAAGAAGTCAGGGGCTGGCGCGCGAGGCGCTGCGCGAGGTCCTCCCCTTCCAGCCACTCCATGACGAGGAAGGGCAGGCCCTGCGCGGAGTGGCCATGGGCGACGTAGGAGACGATGCCGGGATGGCGCAGCGAGGAGAGCAGCTCGGCCTCGCGGGTGAAGCGGCGCAGGGAGTCGGCGGGGAGCAACGGGTGCAGCAGCTTGAGGGCAACGGTCTGGCCGGAGAGCGCATCCGTGGCGCGATAGACGGTCCCCATGCCGCCGCGGCCCGCGGGGGCCTCGAGGGTGAAGCGGTTGGCGATGACAGTGCCCACCGGCAACGAAGAGACCAGCGGCGCGGAGGGCTCGCCAGGCGCCGGGTGCAACACGGTACTGTCCATGGAGGCGGAGTGTAGAGCCAGACCCCCAGCGCGACCTACGCGTGGGCTGCCTGGCCGCCACCTCGGACGTGGAGCGGACTAGGTCGACGTGGAACCAGGACCTCGCGAGGGCGCTCCCTTGCCGGGAGTGCCCTTGTCCGGAGTGCCCTTCTCCGCGCCCATCGCCCGCCCCAGGTGCTTGAAGGCCGTGAGCCACAGCTCCGCCTCGCGCTGGGTGAGCTCCGCCCGCAACAGACTCCGCTCCAGCTCTCGCAGGATGTGGTCCGGCGCCTGCGGGTTGAGGAACTGTGCCTCCAGCATCACTTGGCGCATCCGGTCCCCCAGCGCGCGCACCGTCCCCATCTTCGCGCCCTGCTGCTCCGGCGCCGCCGGGGGCGCCGCCTCCGCGGATACGCGTCCCTCGCGCGAGCACAGGTAGAGCAGCACCCCCGCCGCCTGCGCGAGGTTCATGGACGGCTGCACCTCGCTCGTGGGGATGACGAGCAGATCCGTACAGAAGGCCAGTTCCTCATTGGACAGCCCGCGCTGTTCGCTGCCGAGCACCAGGGCCACCCTTCCCCGCCGGCTCTGTTCGGCCAGCCGCGTCACGGCTTGCTCGGGGGTGAGGGCCGTGCGCCCTTCAATCTGGGTGCGAGAGGTGGTGCCAACCGCGTACACGCAGTCCTTGAGGGCCTCGGGGAGGCTCTGGGCCACGGCCATGGCGTCCAACACCGCGTCCCCTTTGACGGCCAGCCGCTCGGCGCCTCGGAAGGCGTAGGTGGCGGGGTCGGAGAGGATGAGCCGGGAAAATCCGAAATTGGCCATCACCCGGGCCACGGCCCCGAGGTTCTCCGGTGATCGCGTTTGATGGAGGATGACGGTCAGGTTTCCGGCCGCGAGCATGCCTCCGAGTTTAGCTTTCCGTGTCAGACCCGCATCGGTATATTCCCGCCGATGCGTCGCTGGGTCGCTGGCCTGCTCCTATCTCTCGTAACCCTGACCGGTTGTGGCGTCGGGGGTGCACCGGTGCGCGCTTCCATGGGCGCCCGTCAAGCACTCACCAATCCGCCCGAGGTGCTCGAGTTCGAGACTCCGTCCACCCGCCTGGAGCTGTTGCGCGAGGTGGCCCGCATCTCCGAGACGGAGGCGGGCCAGGCCGCGCAGGCGCCGGTGCTCTTCCCCATCACCCTGGGCGGCGAGCTGGTGGCGGCCCCGGGTGTCGAGGCGCGGACGGATCTGCTCCAGTCGCCGGACGCGGGCGCCCGGTTGCAGCTGAGCTTCGATGGGCGGGCGGGCGAGCGCTGGCCGCAGGATCGCCGCGAGAGCCTGCAGGGCCTGTCCGAGCGCGAGGCGGCCGAGCTGGTGGCCCGCACGCTGCTGGACCACTGGCGGATCAACCCGTCGGGAGTGGTGCAGGTGGACCGGGCGTCGGGGGCGCCGTACGCGGTGGCCTACGTGGACGGCATCCTGCGCATCAACCCGGCGTTCCTGTACATGGCGGCGGCCCAAGGTCCCGCTTCCCTGGCGGGCGCGGGCCAGTAGAGTCGCGCCTCCTTCACGCGCCCCGCTTGTCGGGGCCCGAGGCGCTACTCGTGAACACCTCCGTACTCCACGCGCAGCTTCCGCATACGCTCCGGCAGACGAACCTGCCGGCGTCCCTGGGCCAGCACTACCAGGGCAAGGTCCGCGACACGTACCGCCAGGGAGACCGGCTGGTGCTGGTCACCTCGGACCGGCTGTCGGCGTTCGACCATGTGCTGACCACCATCCCCTTCAAGGGCGAGGTGCTCAACCGGCTGGCGACGTTCTGGTTCGAGCGCACCAGGCACATCGTCCCCAACCACGTGCTGGACGTGCCGGACGCGAACGTGACGGTGGCGCGCGCCTGCGAGCCCTTCGCCGTCGAGGTGGTGGTGCGCGGCTACCTCACGGGCAGCCTGTGGCGCGACTACCAGAAGGGTACGCACACGGCCTACGGGGTGCCGTTCGCGGAAGGCCTGCGCAAGGACGAGGCGTTCCCCTCGCCCATCCTCACCCCATCCACGAAGGCGCAGTACGGCCAGCACGACGAGCCCATCTCCGAGAAGGAGATTCTGGCGAAGAACCTGGCGAGCGCGCGCGACTGGGCCCGCATCACCGAGGCGGCGCGGGGGCTGTTCCTCGAGGGCCAGAAGTGGGCGCGCACGCGGGGCCTCATCCTCGTGGATACGAAGTACGAGTTCGGCAAGGTGGGGGATGACCTGTACGTCATCGACGAAATCCACACGCCGGACTCGAGCCGCTACTGGGTGGCGGACGAGTACGAGGCGCGCTTCGCGAAGGGCGAGGACCAGCGGATGCTGGACAAGGAGAACATCCGGCAGTGGCTGATCCGCGAGCGGGGCTTCCAGGGCCAGGGAACGCCGCCGCCGATTCCGGATGACGTGCGGGTGTCGCTCGCGGAGAAGTACCTCGCGGCGTACGAGCGGATTACCGGCACGCCACTGAAGCTGGAAGTGGGCGACGTGCACGCGCGCATCGAGAAGAACCTGAAGGCGCGCGGGTACCTCTGAGTCAATTTCCCCTCGCCCTCCGGGAGTGGGACGGGGTGAGGGTATCGGGAGAACCCGGGTTGAACCCTCGCCCCGCCGTGGGCCGCTACTGGCTCCGGCCGAACACCCGCTGGAAGATGTCGTCCACGTGCTTGAGGTGGTAGCCGGCCGAGAAGCAGTCCTCGATCTCCGCTGGCGTCATCACCTTGAGCAAGTCAGCGTCCTCGAGCAGCGACTTGCGGAAGGACACGCCCTGCTCGTACATGCGCATGGCGTTGCGCTGGACGATGACGTACGCGGCCTGGCGATCCATGCCCTTGCGAGCCAGCTCCAGCAGGATGCGCTGCGAGTTCACCACCCCGCCGAGCAGCTCCAGGTTCTTCTGCATCTGCTCGGGGTAGACGCGCAGGTTCTCCATCAGCCCGGAGAAGCGGTGCAGCATGAAGTCGGCCACGATGGTGGCGTCCGGTCCAATCACACGCTCCACCGACGAGTGGGAAATGTCCCGCTCGTGCCAGAGCGCCACGTCCTCGAGCGCACTCACCGCGTAGCCGCGCAGCAGCCGGGCCAGGCCCGACAGGTTCTCGGAGAGGATGGGGTTGCGCTTGTGCGGCATCGCGCTCGAGCCCTTCTGGCCCGCGGTGAAGTGCTCCTCGGCCTCGCGCACCTCGGTGCGCTGCAGGTGCCGGATCTCCACGGCGAACTTCTCGATGCTCGCGCCCAGCAGGGCCAGCGCGGAGAAGTACTCGGCGTGCCTGTCTCTCTGGACGATTTGACTGGAGGCCGGAGCGGGCGTGAGGCCGAGCTTCTTGCACGCGAACACCTCCACCGCCGGAGGCAGGTGCGCGAAGGTGCCCACGGCGCCGGAAATCTTGCCCACGGCGATGACCTCGCGGGCGCGGATGAGGCGGGCCTCGGCGCGGCGCAGCTCGTCGTACCAGATGGCGAGCTTGTGGCCGAAGGTGATGGGCTCGGCGTGGATGCCGTGGCTGCGGCCCATCATCACCGTGAGCTTGTGCTCGAAGGCGCGCTTCTCCACGGCGGCCATGGCGCGGCCCACACCCTGGAGGATGAGGTCCGCCGCGTCGCGCAGCGACATGCCCAGCGACGTGTCGAGCACGTCCGAGGACGTCATGCCCAGGTGCAGATAGCGGGCGCTCGGGCCAATCCGCTCCTCCATGAAGGTGAGGAAGGCGATGACGTCGTGCTTGGTGGTGCGCTCGATCTCCTCGATGCGGGCGGCATCGGCCTCGGAGAAGTCACCGGCGCGCGAGAGGCAGTCCTGCAGGGCCTCGCGCGGCGCGATGCCGTTCTCCACCATGCCCTCCAGCGCGGCCAGCTCCACGTCGCGCCAGCGGCGCAGACGGGCCACGTCGGTCCAGAGGGAAGACATCTCCTTGCGGCTGTAACGTGGAATCACTCGAAGACCCTCACGGGGAAGTCCCGCCTGGCCGCGAACCGGAGCAGCTCCAGCACCACGTCCCTGGAGCCGCCCAGCTTGCTGGCGGCGGAGAGATTGACGGCGAGGTCCAACCCCTCGGGCTGCGAGACGGCCAGCGCTCCGGGGTCGACCTTCTCGTGGATGATGCGGTTGGCCAGCCGTCCCGCCTGCTGCCCGATGGCGGTGGGGCTGGGAGCGAGGGCCAGGGTGGCGCCCTCCTTCACCTGGCTGGGAGTAAGGCCCACCAGCGGCAGGTGTTGAGCGGTGGCGAAGGCAATGAGCTCCTGGACGACGGAGGCATTGCCCACCGTCTTGTCGGCCACCATCAAGAACGCGTCCACCTTCTCGCGCGAGCCGGCGAGTACCTTCTCCGCCTTGCCCTGCGCATCCGCCTCGAGCGGCACGATGGACAGGCCGAGCGGCCCCGCGGCCGACTGCGCCGCCTCCACCAGTCCGGCCGAGTAACGCGGGTCATGCAGGATGCCCACCCGCTTGGCCGAGGGAGCCAGGGCCTTGAGGGCGGAGAGCTCGGGGCGGAAGTCGCTGGTGAGGGCGATGCCGGTGATGTTGGGGCCCTCGAGGCCGTACTTCTCGTAGTAGGGCACCATGGCGAAGAGGACGGGCACCTCCTGGCCGAGGGTGCGGCGGGCGGTGTTGGCGGCCAGGGGGCCGATGGCCAGCACCAGCGCCGGCTTCTGCGAGGCGATGCGCTGGAAGGCGCGGGTGGCGGCCTGGGCGCTGTCCTCCAGCGTCACCTCGCTCACCTCGGCACGGACCTCGGCGGAGAAGCCGGCCACCACGGAGGCGTAGGGGGCGAGCCCGGCGGACTTCACCACCACCACGCGGGGACGAGGCTGCGAGGCGGCCACCAGTGGCACCCACAGCGCCAACAGGACGAGCCACCCGCATCGCCTCATCGTTTCTCCCTCTGTGCCGCCGGGGAGTCCTTCCCGGCCTGCGCACGCATCTTCAGCAATCCATAGCCTCCCGCCGCGCCCAGGGCGAGCCCCGCGAGCGCCAGCAGCACCAGCTTCGCCTTCGAGGAGGAGCGAGGCGCGGGCTCCGGCGGAGGCGCGGTGCGGGGCGCCGCCTTGCCGGGAGGAGGAGGCAGGGGCCGGGGCTCGGCACGCGCGGCGGGGGCCGGAGCCGGGCGGGGCTTGGGAGCCGGAGCGGCGGGCTTGTGGGCGGTGCCCATGAGGGCCGCGAGCGTCGCCGCGTCGAGCGGCTGGGTAGCATCCGGTGGAGTCCCCGCCTCCTTTGTCTGGGCGAGCCGCTGCTCGATGTTCGAGGAGGACAGGCGCTCGGTGGGGCCCGCCATGAAGCTGGGCACCTCCTGGAGCGTGGGCGAGCCCACGGCGGGGGCCTCGAGCGTGGTGGTGGCCTTGGGGACCTCGAGGAGGGTGGCCTTGGGGGCTTCGGCGGTGGGGCTGTCACCGCCCACGACGGGCACCTGGATGGTCGGAGCGCCCAGGGTGGGCAGCTCCGAGGTGGGCACGGGCGGAGGCAGCAGGTCCTTGCTGAGGCTGCCCGCCGTGGCCAGCTCGGCGGTGAGGCTGAAGGGCACCGGCTTCGGGCGGGCGCGGGGCGGCATGGGCGCCGGGGCTCCGGCCGCGGGCTTCGCCGACGGAGACCGTGGCTTCGCGAGGGCCGAGGTGAATTCCACGAGGAACTCGCTCGCCGACTTGGGCCGCGCGAGCGGATTGGAGTTGGTAGTGCGCCGGTAGAGGGCCTCCAGGCCGGGGGGCAGCTCGGAATCATAGGCGAGCAGCTCCGGCACCTCGCCCTCGTCGGGCGTCTGGCCGGTGAGCAGCTCGCCGACAATGACGCCCAGCGAGTAGAGGTCCATCCGGATGTCGAGCTCACCGCCCTCGGCGTACTCGGGGGCGACGTAGCAGGCGGAGCGCCAGCTCTTCTGGGCCTGGAGGAAGGGCAGCCGGGGAATGCCGAGCGCGAGCCCGTAGTCCGTCACCTTGAGCATGTCCGGGAGGACGATGATGTTCTCGGGCTTGAGGTCCGAGTGCGGCCCGTACTTGTGGGCGCTGACGAGGGCGTCGGCGAGCTGCACCAGGAGGGGCTCCACCTCGCGGGGGGTGAAGCGCTGCCCCTGTGTGGTGCGCTGCTCCATCATCCGCCGCAGCGTCATGCCCTCGAGCAACTGCGTGGTGAAGTAGGGGCGGTTGCGGTCTTCGCCCTCCTCGTAGACGCGCACGTGGTGGGGGTGGGTGAGCTTCTTGCCGGCGCGCAGGGCGAGGGAGAACTGGGTGCGCTCCTCGGGCATCTGCACGAGCCGGGGGTTGATGACCTTGAGGGCGACCTCGACGTCCATCTCCTGGTCGAGCGCGCGGAAGACATGGCCCACGGGGCCCGGGCCGAGCACCTCGCGGATGGCGTAGCGTTTGGCGAAGAGATCGCCGGGCTTGTAGGGGGCCTCGACGCTCGCCCCCCGGCGGCGCGGACCCCCTCCCGCGGCGGCACCGGTGAGCTTCAGCCCACAGGTGGCGCAGGACGCGTTGTCATCGGGGACATGGCTGCCGCAGCGGTAGCAGAGCAAAACGGTCGGACTCCCGGAGGTGGGGGGGCTAACGGGGCCCTCCAGAAGGCACCCACGGAAGGTTTAACCCGCCGCGCCGACACGGGGCAAGGAACGCCGGGTCAACGGCCCGTCGAGCCAAAGCCCCCCTCGCCCCGCTCGGTGGTCTCCAGGACCTCCAGCTCCAATAGGGACGCCCTCGACACGGGAGACACCACGAGTTGGGCGATGCGCTCCCCCCGGCGCAGGGTGAAGGGCTCGCGGGAGAGGTTCACCAGGAGCACCTTGACCTCTCCGCGGTAGTCCGCGTCCACCGTACCTGGCGAGTTCAACAGGGTGATGCCGTGCTTGAGCGCCAGGCCCGAGCGGGGCCGCAGCTGGGCCTCGTAATCGGGGGGAAGCGCGAGCGCCAGCCCGGTGGGGATGGCCACGCGCTCCATGGGGGCGAGGGTGAGCTCGCCGTCGATGTCCGCCCGCAGGTCCATCCCCGCGGCGAGGGCGGTCTCGTAGCGCGGCAGGGGCAGCGGCTCCGGGTGGGCGCGCACGCGGCGGACCCTCACGGTCACGGTCGAGGCCATGTCCACCGGAGTAGCACGGCGTCACGAAGAGTCGACCTTTCGGCCCGGAGTCAGCGTGCCGTCTCATCCGCCACGGGACTGGTCCGGGGACGGAAGCGGAACGGGTCCACCGGCTGGGCGGACAGGGCGAGCTGGTAGTGCAGGTGGGGCCCGGTGGAGCGGCCGGTGTTGCCCGAGCGGGCGATCAGCTCTCCGCGCGTGACGCGCTGCCCCGGCCGCACCAGCAGCTCCGAGTTGTGGCAGTAGGCCGTCGTCACGCCGCGCCCGTGGTCGACGATGAGCACCCGGCCATTCACGCCGTCCTCGCTCGCGCGGCGCACGGTGCCATCGGCCACCACGTGCACCTCGGTGCCCTCGCGGACGGAGAGGTCCACGCCGGTGTGCAGCTTGCGCGTGCCGAGCACGGGGTGGAGGCGGTAGCCGAAGGGGCTCGTCACCGGGGTGGTTTCGGGCACGGGCCACGCGAGGCCGAAGGCGGTGCTCAACGCGAGCGCCTGGGCGGCGGCCATGGTGGCATCCTCGAAGCCGGGAGGCAGTTGCCGCGCGAGCCGCTCCAGGTCCGGCGTGCCGCCCTCGGCCGCCACGCGCTCGACGGCGTAGCGAGCCGGGACGCGGCCGGCGAAGACGGCGGTGAGGCGGGACTCCTCGAGGGGGAAGGCCTCGGCCAGGGCCTCGTGCAGCCTGCGAGCGGCGGCGGGGCCCCGGGCGTCGTCCAGGAGGGCCTCGGGAGGAATGCCCAGCTCGGCGGCGAGCTTGAAGGCGGGAGCGCGGGCCGAGGGCGACAGGCCCCTGAGCGCGAGGTGCGTGCCATACGCGAGCGCCTCCCCGCCGGTGAAGGGCCGGAGCGGAGGCGCGTCGGGCGTGAGCGTGGGGGCGGAGACGCCGGAGCCACTGACGCCGTCGTAGTACGCGAGCAACGGCCGGGCGGTGCTGCGGCTCCCGAGGGCCCAGGCCGCGCTCCTGCGCACCAGCGCGCCCACGGGCGTGTGGTGCCAGGCGGTCCAGAGACACAGGACGGCCAGGGAGAAGTCGAGCAGTCCTCGGGCGTGGCGCGGGAACATGGGTCGGCCTCCTCAGCGCACGAAGGACAGCAGGGGCGAGGCATCGAGCGCGGCGGCGAGCGCGAGGGGCGCCACCAGGGCGGAGCCGGGCAGCCCGTAGGCGAAGGCCCTGGCGAAGCCGCGTGCATGGGCCTCGGAGGCCGAGTCCGCGTGCTGGAGGTTGCGCAGCACCGCGCGCCAACCCAGGCGCCACAGGAGGCCCGCCAGCGCCGCGAGCGCGAGGCCCCGGGCCGCCACATCCGCCGCGCCCTCGCCGAGCAGCTCGCGCCAGGAGAGGTACACGGTGCCCTGGACGAGCCGCGCCACGGTACAGGCCCCGGCCACGGCGACGAGCGCGGTGGCGAGCGGCCGAATCCACCGCATGGAGGTGGGCCGGCGCAGGCAACGCACCAGCAGCGCGCGCCACGAGTCCCGAGCAGGAAGCGCGGGTGAGAACCGGGACGAGGCCTGGGCAGCCAGCTCCTCGCGGTAGCCGAGCGCGGGCAGGGCGAGCACCACGTCCGCCGTCAGCTCCCAGGCCAGGGCGAGGGCGCGGGCGAGCGTGGTGCGCCGCTCCAGGGAGAGCAGGTCGACGAGGGACTCGGTGAGCGTGAATCGGCCGACGACGCGGTCGAACGCGGAATCGGCGAGATCCACGAGGACGAGGAGCCGGTCATCGAGCGTATCCGCGGCGGCGTGGACGCCCACGGCGAGGAGCGCGAGCAGGCCGAGCGGCATGAAGGCCCAGCGGAAGTGGCCGAGGAAGCGCGAGAACGCGGAGAGAGGGCCCTGGGACACGCAAGCCTCCGGAGGGGGACCCGCGCATCAACGCACGACTGGGCGGAAAGGTCTCCCCCACCCCGGGCCCGCAAAAGGAAGACGCCCTCCCCCGCCGGAGCGGAGAGAGGGCGTCCCGTGTCCCCTCCCCTCGCCCTCCAGGAGAGGGACAGGGTGAGGGTATCAAGTCACCGTGCTCAGGCCTTGGCGCCCGGCTGGGTGGCCTCGGCGGGGGCCGGGGTGGCGGGGGCGCCATCACCGGCGGCGGCACCCTGCTGAGCGGCGGCGCGCTCGGCCATGGCCTCCTTGCGCGACAGGCGGATCTTGCCCGTCTTGTCGATGCTGACGACCTTCACCAGCACCTCATCGCCCTCCTTGAGCACGTCCGACACGCTCTTCACGCGCTTGTCCGACAGCTCGGAGATGTGGATGAGGCCGTCGGTGCCCGGGAACAGCTCCACGAAGGCGCCGAACTCGGCGATCTTCCGCACCGTGCCCGTGTAGATCTTCCCGATCTCCGCCTCGCGCGTGAGCGCCTGGATCATCGCGATGGCCGACTTCACCGAGTCCACGTTCGAGCTCGCGATGTCCACGCGGCCCGAGTCGTCGATGTTGATGACGGCACCCGTGCGGGCGATGATGTCCTTGATCACCTTGCCGCCCGGCCCGATGACGTTCTTGATGAACTCGGGGCGGATCTGGATGGTGGTGATGCGCGGCGCGTAGGAGCTGATCTCCTTGCGCGGCTCGGCCATCGTCTTGAGCATCTCGCCCAGGATGTGCAGACGGCCCTGGCGAGCCTGCTCCAGCGCGCGGCTCATGATCTCCGTGGTGAGGCCGGTGATCTTGATGTCCATCTGGATGGAGGTGATGCCCTTCGAGGTGCCGCACACCTTGAAGTCCATGTCGCCCAGGTGGTCCTCGTCACCGAGGATGTCCGAGAGGATGGCGACCTGATCGCCCTCCTTCACCAGACCCATGGCGATGCCGGCCACGGGGGCCTTGATGGGCACGCCCGCGTCCATCAGCGCCAGCGTACCGCCGCACACCGAGGCCATGGACGACGAGCCGTTGGACTCGAGGATGTCCGACACGAGCCGCACCGTGTACGGGAACTTCTCGCTCGGGGGCAGCATGTTGCGCAGCGCGCGCTCGGCCAGGGCGCCATGGCCCACCTCACGCCGGCCGGGGCCGCGCAGGGGCTTGGTCTCGTTCACGCTGAACGGGGGGAAGTTGTAGTGCAGCATGAACCGCTTGAAGGACATGCCGCCGAGCAACTCCAGCCGCTGCTCGTCCTCGGCGGTGCCCAGCGTGGCCACCACCAGCGCCTGCGTCTCGCCGCGGGTGAAGAGCGCGCTGCCGTGGGTGCGCGGGAGCACGCCCACCTCGTTGGTGATGTCACGCACCTTGTCGTGCCCGCGGCCGCCGATGCGGCCACCGTTCACCGTCAGCGTGCGCATGTGCTCGTACTTCAGGTCCTCCACCACCGACTTGGCGTGCTTCTCCACCTGGGAGGTGTAGCCCTCGCCCAGCTGCTCCTTGAGCCTGGTGAGCGCCTCCTTCTTGGCCTTGGAGAGCGCGTCGTAGCGGGCCGCCTTCTCCTTGATGGAGTAGCCCTGGACGATGCCGTCCCAGGCCAGCGCACGCACCTTGGCCTTCAGGTCCTCGGCCACCGCGGCGATGCGGTCGTAGTTGCGCACCGTCTTGTTCAGCGCGCGCCGCAGCTCGTCCTGCAGGTCCAGCACCGGCAGTGCCGACTGCTTGCCGAACTCGAGCGCGGCCACCATGTCCGCCTCGCTCACCTCCTCGGCGCCACCCTCCACCATCACGACGGCCTCACGGCTGACGGCCATGACCAGGTCGATGTCCGACAGATCGCGCTGCTTGCGCGTGGGGTTGGCGATGAGCTTGCCGTCCACGCGGCCCACGCGGATGCCGGCGATGGGGCCGTTGAAGGGGATGTCCGACACCCAGAGCGCCGCCGAGGCGCCGGTGATTCCGTGGATGTCACCCTCGTGCTCCGGGTCCGCGGAGATGACGCTCGCGATGACCTGGGTCTCGTAGGCGTAGCCTTCCGGGAAGAGCGGGCGGCAGGAGCGGTCCACGACGCGGCTGGCCAGCGTCTCCTTCTCCGTCAGACGCCCCTCGCGCTTGAAGTAGCTGCCGGGGATGCGGCCGGCCGAGTACAGCTTCTCCTGGTACTCCACCGTGAGCGGGAGGAAGTCCACGTCCTTCTTCTCACGCGCGCTCACCGCGGTGACGAGCAGCATGGTGTCGCCGTAGCGGACCACCACCGAGCCGTCCGCCTGCTTGGCCATGTGGCCGGTCTCGATGGTCAGCTCGGTGTCGCCAATCTTGACGCTCTTCTTCAGATGCATATCCGTCTTGCCTCGTACTTCCTGGTGGCCCCGCTGACGCGTGCCCTGCCTTGGACAAACCAAAGGTGAGGGCCCACGCGCCTCGATGCGAGGCCTATGGGGTTGATGCGGTCGCCGGGCCTGGAACAGGCAGCTACGGGCAACCGCGGCCTGACTGCGGTGGGGGCGCCTCGGAAGCGCCGGCAGGGATGCGTCGGAGCTTTGATCCCTGATCGCGCGAGCCCACCGGGTGCTGCCTCGGTCGGCCCGTCCGAACGGAAACCAAAACCTCCGTCCACAACCACGCCCTTGCCTCCTGCCTCGCCCCACTCCTTGCTTCAACTGCTCGAATCCACTGCGGTACTGCGACGGCGATGGTGCGAATGCCTGGAACGACGCGGGGCGCTGACCTTCGCCAGCGCCCCGTGCGACTGCGGGCCTACTACTTGCGGATACCGAGGCCCTCGATGAGCTTCTTGTAGCGGTTGGCGTCCTTGCTCTTCAGGTAGTCGAGCAGGCGGCGACGCTGACCCACCAGCTTGAGCAGACCGCGGCGGGAGTGGTGGTCCTTCTTGTGCGTCTTGAAGTGCTCGGTGAGCATGGTGATGCGCTCGGAGAGCAGCGCGACCTGGACCTCGGGGGAGCCGGTGTCCGAATCGTGGGTGCGGTACTTCGAGACGACCTCTGCCTTACGGTCCTGATGCAATGCCGACATGTTCTTCCTTGGCTTCTTCCCGCTCCGGGGTGGGTACTGCGATTGCCACGGTCCGCGGAGGGGTACAGACCGGGCTGCCTCTACTAACGAATCGAGGGCTTATAAGCATCGCCCGTGCGGGCGGTCAACCTTAAGCGCCCGGCCGTACGCCCGGTGACGGACGGGAGAGGCTGAAGAGGATGAGGCGCCCGCCAGTGGACAGTCCGGTCCCCCCCGAGGCCAGTTCCTCCAGGGAGGGCTCGTCGAGGGCCAGCTGCACGAAGAGGCCGCCGGTAACGGGGGTGTCGCCGGCGAAATGCTGACGCAGCCGGGGATACAAACGGAGGAGGGTCTCCAGGATTTCCCCCACCGTGGTGGAGGCGGGCACGCCGAGCGTCACCTCGCGCCGTCCCTCGAAGAGCGGCCTCAGCGAGGGGGGAACCACCACGGTGACGTCGAGGGCTCGGGCCACGGGGTCCAAAGGTCAGACGAGCACCCGCAGGTAGCGCAGCCGGCCGCGGACGACCTCGGCCACGGCGAGCAGCGCGCCCTCGGGACCCACCACCCGCACCCGGCCGGGGTGGGCAGGGGCCTCCACGGGGACGCCGTGGGACACCCGGACCGCGTCGGCGGCATTCACCCGGACCGCGGGCAGGTCGGTGAGGGCCTCGGACACCGGCAGCAGCCGCCTGGCGAGGACCTCGGGCTCCTTCACCAGCGTGGCCAGGTCCGCCAGGGGCAGCGCATGGGCCAGGGTGAAGGGGCCGCTCGAAGTGCGCCGCAGCGCCTCCAGGTGGGCCCCGCAGCCGAGCGCCCGGCCGATGTCGTAGGCGAGCGTGCGGACGAAGAAGCCCTTGGAGCAGCGCACGGACAGGCGGAGCTGGGTGGCGCTGAAGTCGCGCAGCACCAGCTCGTACACGGTGACGTGGCGGCTGGCGCGCTCCACCTCCTCGCCGGCGCGGGCGAGCTCGTACAGCCGCTTCCCGCCCACCTTCACCGCCGAGTACATGGGCGGCACCTGCTCGAAGGAGCCGCGGAAGCGCCCGAGCACCTCCTCGAGGAGGGCCGAGGTGAGGGCGGGCACTGGCGCCTCGGCCACCACCTTGCCCTCGGCGTCCTGCGTGTCCGTCTCCGCGCCCAGACGCACCACGGCGTCATAGGCCTTGTCGCCCTCGGTGATGAAGCCGGCCACCTTCGTCGCCTCGCCCAAGCACAGGGGGAGCACCCCCGTGGCCATCGGGTCCAGCGTGCCGGTGTGGCCCACCTTCTTCACCTTGAGCAGACCCCGGACCTGCCTCACCACGTCGAACGAGGTGGGCCCCTTGGGTTTATCGATGACCAGGACGCCGTCCATGCCGCTGATTGTACCGGTATCCGCACCCCTGGCGGCTACCAGCCCTCCTTGTCCTTCACCTCGCGCAGCAACCGCTCGATGCGGTCACCCCGCTCCAACGACTCGTCGAAGGTGAAGAACACCTCCGGCGACACGCGCAGATTGACGGACTCGGTAATCTCGCGGCGGATGAACCCCTTGGCCGCCTCGAGCCCCTTGTGCGTCTCCTTGCGCTCCTGCTCGGTGCCCATCATCGAGTAGAAGATGCGCGCCGTCTTCAGGTCGGGCGACACCTTGACGCCGGTGATGGTGATGAAACCGATGCGGGGATCCTTCAACTCGCCCCGGGTGAGCATCCTTCCGAGAACCGCCTGGATCTCCTGGCCCACCCGCTCCGGCCGATTGCTGGTGCTCATTTCTTCTCCCAATCCCTCGGGTTGCGCAGGCTCCGAGCACGGGCCCGGGCCTCGTCCAGCGACACCGGACCCTGGTCCGCCGCCTTGGCTGGCCGCCCGCTCTCCCGCCCGTCGTGCCGGCGCTCCCAGTCTGCCATCCCCTCGGCCTCGGCCATGGAGCGGTCTCCACGGCCCATGCCGGCGATGAGCTCCTCCAGGTCCGCTTCCGGCCCGGCCTCCTCACCGTCCCCGCCGCCCTCCTCGTCGAATTCCTCGGACTCCTCGTCCTCGTCCCGCTCGGCGGGCAGGGGGCGCCCGGGGGTGTACAGCGTGTCCCCGAAGGCCATGATCTCCGTCTGCCGGGAGATGAGAGGAGCCACGTACATCTCCTCCACGAAGTGGATGATCTTCTCCATCTGCTCGTCGACGTGGCGGCGCTCGTTGCCCACCACCGCCAGCGCGAGCGTGGCCTTCTGCCAGAGATCCTGGTCATCCACCTCGGCGACGGCCACGTTGAACCGGGCCTTCACCCGGTCCGTTATCCGGCGGAGCACCTGCCGTTTGGCCTTGAGCGAACCACTCTCCGGAATCTGCAGGGTCAGACGCGCGACACAGACGAACATGACACAAGGCCCCCTACTCCGGTGACCACGCCTGGAGGGCGGGCCACCGGGAGCATTCCGGTGGTGCGGGACAACGGCCGGAGAGGGACTAGCTCAGGCTCGGCCGCGTCTCCTCGATCTCGTAGGCCTCGATGATGTCGCCGGGCTTGAGATCGCTGTAGTTCTCGATGCCGATACCGCACTCGAACCCCTGGGAGACTTCCTTCACGTCGTCCTTGAAGCGACGCAGCGAGGCCATCTTTCCGGAGAACAGCTGCTTGCTGTCGCGCAGCAGGCGGACATAGGCACCCCGCTTCATCACACCGTCGAGCACCGCCGCACCGGCGATGGTGCCCAGCTTCGGCACGTTGAAGGTGTTGCGCACCTCGGCGCGGCCCAGCTTGCGCTCGGTGCGGATGGGCTCCAGGAGGTCCTCCATCGCCTGGCGCACGCCGTCGATGAGCTCGTAGATGATGCTGTACGTCTGCAGCGTCACCTCCTGAGCCTTGGCGGCGGCCTCGGTGCCGGACTCGGGCTTCACGTTGAAGCCCACCACCAGACCCTTGGAAGCGGCGGCGCGCATCACGTCGCCCTCGGTCATGGCGCCCACGCCCGAGTGGATGATTTCCACGCGGACCTTGTGGGTGGTGAGCTTCCTGACGGCCTCGCTGACGGCCTCGGCCGAGCCCTGCACGTCCGCCTTGATGACGAGGCGCAGCTCCTTGGGACCGCCGCCCGCCTTCGTCTTGGCGAACAGCTGCTCGAGCGTCTCGCGGGTGTCGGCCTTGCCCAGCTCCGCCTCACGGCCCTTCATGGCGCGGTGGGTGGCGATCTCCTTGGCGGCCTTCTCGTCGGCCACCGCGTTGAGCGTGTCGCCCGCGGTGGGCACGCCGGAGAGGCCGATGACCTCGGCGGAGTAGCCCGGGAAGACTTCCTTCACGGCCTCGCCGCGGCTGTTGTTCATGGCGCGGATGCGGCCGAAGTGCGTGCCGGTGACGACGGCGTCGCCCACCTTGAGCGTGCCCTCCTGCACCAGGACGGTGGCCACGGGACCGCGGCCCTTCTCCAGCTTGGCCTCGATGATGGCGCCCACCGCCGGACGGCTCGGGTTGGACGTGAGCTCGAGCACCTCGGCCTGCAGCGCGAGGTTCTCCAGCAGCAGGTCGATTCCCACCTTCTGCTTGGCGGAGACGGGCACCATGATGGTCTCGCCGCCCCACTCCTCGGGCACGAGCTCGTAGGTGGCCAGGTCCTTCTTCACGCGGTCCGGGTTGGCGCCCGGCACGTCCATCTTGTTGATGGCGACGACGATGGGCACCTCGGCGGCCTTGGCCTGCTTGATGGACTCGATCGTCTGCGGCATCACGCCGTCGTCGGCGGCCACCACCAGCACGACGATGTCCGTCACGTTGGCGCCACGGGCGCGCATGGACGTGAAGGCCTCGTGGCCCGGGGTATCCAGGAAGGTGATGTCACCGCGCGACGTCTTCACCGAGTAGGCGCCGATGTGCTGGGTGATGCCACCGGCCTCGCCGGCCGCCACGTTGGCGGCGCGGATGGCGTCGAGCAGGCTCGTCTTGCCGTGGTCGACGTGGCCCATGACGGTGATGACCGGCGGACGCGGACGCTCGTCCTCGGGACGCGCCTCCACCTCGGGCAGGAAGTCCTCGACCTCGAAGCCGGCCTTCTCCACGCGCCAGCCGTAGTCGGTGGCGAGCAGCTCGGCGGTCTCGCCGTCGACGACCTGGTTGGCCGTGGCCATCTTGCCCAGGCCCATCAGCTTCTTGATGAGCTCGGTGGTGCGCACACCCATGCGCTGGCCCAGGTCGGACACGGAGATGCCCTCCTGGATCTTGATGACCTTCTTCTCCTCGGCCATCTGGGTGATTTGAGTCTTGGCGCCCTTCTTGGTGGGCTTCTTCTTCTTGCCGCGCACCGGGATGGTGACGCGACCCCACACCAGGTCGGAGATCTCCTGCTTGGAAGGACCGCCCTCGGAGGCGGAGGTCCCGCGCTTGCCGCGCCCGGCCTTCTCCTTCTCCTTGTTCTTGGAGACGTCGACGAGCTCACGGCCGCGGCCCAGGTGATCCGGGACGACCTTGTACTCGCGCTTCTCGCCGAGCGCGCTCGGGCCCGGCGCCTTGGGGTACTGCTTGCCGCCACCGCCCGTGGGGGTGACGCGGCGCACCTGGATGAGCGGGCGCGAGATGACGACGGCCTGGGTGGCCGTGGGCCGCAGCGAGCGCGCATCCTGCGTCACCTGCTGGTGGGGCACGCCGCCCACCATGACCTGCTGACCCGACGGCCCAGTCGGAGAGGCGCTCGCCTGAGCACCCGCCGTGGCACCACCGCCCGCACCCGGAGACGAGGGACGCACCGGACCCGTGGACTGGGCACTGCGCTGATACTGGCTGGGGCCGCCGCGCTGATACTGGCTGGGACCCCCGGGACGACCACCCTGGCCGCCGGGCCCCCCCGGACGACCGCCCTGGCCGCCGGGACCCCCAGGACGACCGCCCTGGCCGCCGGGACCCCCGGGACGACCGCCCTGGCCGCCGGGACCCCCGGGACGACCGGACATGCCGGGCGCACCCGAAGAAGGGCCTCGAGAGGCACCAGAAGACGGATGCGAAGGCGTCCGGACAGAGGGTGGAACCGCCGAAGGCGGGCGGGTAGACAAGCTGGGTGACTCCTTGACAGAGGGAGGCGGCTGAACGGCGGCCGCCGGAACGGGCGCAGAGGCCCGCGGAGACTCCGGGGCGCGAGGCGCCTCGGGAGCAGTGGCAACGGGCTGCGAAACAGGACGCTGCTGCTCGGGAGCGGCGGCGACGGGGGCCTCGGCACGAGGTGCCTCGGCGGGAGTAGCCGGCTGGGCAGCGGGGGCCGGAGCCTCCGGAGCGGACGGCTGGGCGGCCGCGCGAGGCCCCTCGGGGGCGGCGGACGGCGGAGCCGTGACGGCCGGGGTCTCCGGCGCGGCGGGTTCGGCGGCGGCCCGGGGCGCCTCGGGGGCGGCGGACGGCGGAGCCGTGACGGCCGGGGTCTCGACGACCGGCGGCGCGGCGGCCTGAGGGGCTTCCTGGTACTCCTCACCCGACTCGTAGGAAGGCGCGCTCGTCGGGGCCTTGCGGCGCACCACGAATCCCTTCGCCGTTACCG
>NZ_JBJMQO010000125.1:0-3186 GCF_045802675.1 Archangium sp.
AAGGGTGTTGACGAAGAAGCCGATGAGGCCCTCGGTCTCTCCCTGGGTACGGCCGGCGATGGGAGAGCCGACGGAGATGTCGTCCTGGCCTGAGTAGCGGGCCAGCAGCACCTGCCACGTCGCCATCAGCACCATGAAGGGCGTGGCGCCCTCGCGCTGTCCCAGTGCCTTGAGCGCCTCGGCCAGCTCCTTCGAGATGCGCGCGGTCTCCGAGGCGCCGCGATGGGACTGCACGGCGGGGCGAGGCTTGTCGGTGGGCAGCTCCAGGGCGCGAGGAGCCCCGGAGAGGTGCTGGCGCCAGTACGCGAGCTGGGCCTCCAGCGGTGCGCCCCGCAACCAGCCGCGCTGCCAGGCGGCGTAGTCGGCGTACTGCACCGGCAGGGCGGGCAGGGTGGAAGGCTGGCCCGAGGTGAAGCCCTGGTAGAGCGCGGCCAGCTCGCGGATGAGCACGCCGGTGGACCAGCCGTCGGAGACGATGTGGTGCACCGTCAGCAGCAGCACGTGGTCCTGGGCGCTCAGGCGCAGCAGGGTGGCGCGGAACAGCGGGCCACGCGCCAGGTCGAAGGAGCGCAGGCTCTCTTCGGTGGCCAGGCGACGGAGCTCGGACTCGCGCTGGGCGTCGGGGACGGAGCCCAGGTCCACCACGGCCAGCGGCACGGCGAGGGCCGGGGAGATGACCTGGATGGGCTCCTCGCCCACGAGCCCGAAGGTGGTGCGCAGGGACTCGTGACGCTCGGTGAGCGCGGAGAAGGCCTGCTCCAGGGCCGGGACATCCAGGGCGCCCTGGAAGCGGACGGCCATGGGGATGTTGTAGAGCGGGCTGTGCGGCGTGAGCTGATCCAGGAACCACAGGCGCTGCTGGGCGAAGGACAGCGGCAAGGGCCTGCCGTCACGAGCGACGGGGACGAGCGCGGGTACCTGCATGCCCCTGCCGGTGCGCACGGCGAAGTCCACGCGGGAAGCCAGGGCAGCAACGGTGGGGGCCTCGAAGAGGGCGCGCAGGGGCAGCTCCACGCCGAAGGCGGCGCGGATGCGGTTGACGGCCTGCGTGGCCAATAGCGAATGGCCGCCCAGCTCGAAGAAGCTGTCCGTCACCCCCACCTGCCGCGCACCGAGCAACCGGCTCCAAATGCCGGCCAGCAACTCCTCGGTGGGCGTGCGCGGCGCGATGTGCTCGGTCTGGGAAGGAGCCGAGTCGGGAGCGGGGAGGGCCTTGCGGTCCACCTTGCCGTTGGGCGTGAGCGGCAGGACCTCCAGGGTGACGAAGGCCGAGGGCACCATGTACTCGGGCAGCCGCTCGCGCAGGAAGGTGCGCAGCGCCGCCGTGTCCAACGGCTCGGTCGCGGCCACGTACGCCACCAGGCGCTTGTCTCCCGGCACGTCTTCGCGCGCCAGCACCACGGCCTCTTGCACCCGCGGGAACTGCGCCAGCGCCCACTCGATTTCACCCAGCTCGATGCGGAAGCCGCGCACCTTCACCTGCTCGTCCTGGCGGCCCACGTACTCCAAGCTGCCGTCCGGCAGGTAGCGGACCACGTCTCCGGTGCGGTACAGGCGCGCGCCCGGGGTGGTGCTGAAGGGATGGGGGATGAAGCGCTCGGCGGTGAGGGCGGGTTGGCCCAGGTAGCCCCGTGCCAGTCCCCTGCCTCCGATGCACAGCTCTCCCGCCACTCCCACGGGGACCGGCCGCAGCGATGCGTCCAGCACGTACACTTCCGTGTTGGCGATGGGCCGGCCGATGGGCGGCAACCCGGCCTCGGCCTGGACGGACACCTCGGCGCACGTGGTGACGACCGTGCTCTCCGTGGGGCCGTAGTGATTGACGAGACGGAAGCCCGTCCCCGGACGCGGGCGGCGCCGCAACCGGTCGCCACCCGTCAGCAAGGCGCGCAACGCGGACCGCTCCGGCCAGTTCACCTCCAGCACCGCCTCCGCCAGCGGCGTGGGCAGGAAGCTGACGGTGATGCCCTCCGTGGTGAGCCATTGCACCAGCGCCTCCGGTGAAGTGCGCACCTCCTCCGTGGGCAGGTGGATGCCGGCCCCCGTGGCGAGGTACGGCCACAGCTCCCACACCGAGGCGTCGAAGGCCGTGCCGGCGAGCTGCGTGCCCCGGTCTCGCGGCGTCAGCGCATAGGTGCGCTGGTGCCATGCCACCAGGTTGGCCAGGCTGCCGTGGCTGATCTGCACACCCTTGGGCCGGCCCGTGGAGCCGGACGTGTAGATGACGTAGGCCAGGGTGTCCGCGGTCGCGGCCGCTCCAGGCGCCGAGTCGGGACGCCGCGCGATGTGCTCCGCGTCCGTGTCCAGGCACACCACGGTCATGCCGTCCGTGGAGACCAGGGAATGCCGCTGTGCGAGCCCGGTCCGGGTGAGCAGCACCCGGGCGGCCGAGTCCTCGAGCATGTAGCGCAGGCGCTCGCGCGGGTAGGCCGTGTCCAGCGGGACGTAGGCGCCTCCGGCCTTCAGGGTGGCCAGCAGGCTCGTCACCATGTCCACCGAGCGCTCCAGCAACACGCCGACGCGCGTCTCGGGACCGACTCCCAGCGCACGCAGGTGCTGCGCCAGCCGGTTGGCGCGGCGGTCCAGCTCCGCGTACGTCAGGCGCTCCTCCGCCGAGGCCACGGCGAGCGAGTCCGGAGCGGCTCCGGCCCGCGCGGCCACCTGCTCGTGGACGAAGAGGTCCGGAGGGCAGGGCGCGGCGGTGTCATTCCAGGCAACGAGGAGCTGGTGACGCTCGGTGCCGGAGAGCAGGGGCAGCTCGGACAGGCGCTGAGCCGGGTCGCCGGTGAGGCCCTCGAGCAACACGCGCAGGTGGCTCAGCATCCGCGCCGCGGTGGCTTCCTCGAACAGGTCCGTGTTGTAGCTCAGGCCCGCCATCAGACCGTCCGGCCTCTCGCTGACGCTCAGCGTGAGATCGAACTTGGCCACTTCGTTGCCCGCCTCGACGCCGCGCAGGGTGAGGCCCGGCAGGGACAGCTCCTGACGAGGCGTGTTCTGCAGGGTGAACATCACCTGGAAGAGCGGGGTGCGGCTCAGGTCGCGCTCGGGCCGGAGCTCCTCGACGAGCTTCTCGAAGGGGACGTCCTGGTGGGCATAGGCACCCAGGGCGGTCTCCCGCACGCGGGAGAGCAACTCACGGAAGGTGGGGTTGCCGTCGAGCTTCGTGCGAAGCACCAGGGTGTTGAC
>NZ_JBJMQO010000126.1:0-76435 GCF_045802675.1 Archangium sp.
CTGGGACACCGTGCGGTACTGGATAAAGAAGGGCATCCTCACGCCCGAGCGTGCTCTACCGAAGAGCAATTTCTGCTTCCAGCTGACCCACGAGGTGGAGCAGCTCATCCAGGCCGCCCTTGCTCGAAAACGGACGTCACGCCGTCCCACGCAGCACCACCATCATCACCTCCATTCCCGCTAACACAGGTGTCCTGATGCAGGTTCCGGTAACAGCCAGAGCGCGAGGTACAGGCCCGCCGCCCATACCAGCGAGGAGAGAACTGCCTTCGGGCTGAGCTCCCGCCCCAGGGCCGCCTGCGTCTCGTCGAGCACCGTGCCGAAGGCCAGGGCCAGGGCCAGGGTGCGCCTGTCGTCCGTGCGCAGGTAGGGCCCATCCGTGAAGAGGCCCAGGCAGTCGCCGCCACCGCGGTGCTCGCACCAACGCAGGTACTTCTCCTTCAGCGCCGCCTCGGCCTCGGGCTGGAGCGGGCCCTTGTCGTTGAGCGGCACCAGGGTGAGCACCCTGTCGCGGTACACCTCGGCGAGCAGCTCCTCCTCGGGCATGGCCTGGAGCAGTACCTGGGCCGTCTCCTGGGCGGTGCCCTTCACCTGGAAGCGCGTGCCAAGCACCTGGACGGCGCGCCGGTACTCGGCCGCCGTGAGGGTCACCACGTGGCTGTTACCGTGCGCTGTAGGGCTGTCCGCGAACACCACCACCACAGGCTCGAGCTTTCGCGGCGCTGAGCGGGCCTCGGGCGGTGTCGTCGGGCGCCACCGCGTCCCCCCGGCGAACTGCCCGCCCATGGGCGCCTGAGTGGCACACGCCGCGAAGAGGAAGAGGACGATGAGCCCGAAGGCCCCTGCAGGTGCCCAGCGTGGCGGGCCCCCCATCTCTCCTCTCCGAGCTCCGAGCTGCGTACCGCCGCCCTCCCCCGCCCCATGACTTCGGTACTCATTCGCCATGACGATGGCCTTTCCCCCAGGAGTAGCAGCCCTAGAGGATAGGATGCGGGAAGCCCAACCATACAGGGAGGGCGGGCCCGCACGGGCCCGGAGTCTCAGCCGGCCCTACTGGCCGCCCCTGGACGCGCTTCCCGCCTTGGTGGCTGTCCCGCCGCCACCTCGATGTTTCGAGAAGGAACACGGCCGAGGACCGGGAGCCGTACCCGGAGATATGGGACTACGATTGGACCTACGGCCACTTCACCGCCCTATTCCAATGCACGCACGCCGACTGCTTGTCGTCCGTCACGGCATGCGGACGGAGGTGGACGTGCGGCCCCCTCCCAAAAAGCAGCCCCGGTGCGCCTTGCTGGAGGGCTTCTCCCTCCTGGCTGCCCCCCTCCGCTCCATCCCCTACCCTCAACAGCGCCCCCATCCCGCCTATACGCCCCCGCGCTCATGCCGCCGCTTTCTCCCCCTGGGACGCGGGCTCCGGCGGAGAGAGCTCGACGGACTTGGGGTACGGAATCTCCAGGTTGTTGGCGTTGAAGCTCTCCACCAGCAACAGGTGCAGCATCCGTTTCACCTCGTAGTGGCACCCGGGCGCCACCTTCGTCTCGATGCGAACCCGGAGGCAGCTGTCGTCAATGGCCTCGATTCCCATGACCTTGGGCGTCTCGATGGCCTTGCCCGGGAGCAGCTCGGGCAGCCGGGAGCTGGCCTCGTTGATGACCCGAAGCGCCTGCCTCAGGTCCGACTCATACGCGACGCTCATCTCCACGACGGCCAGCGTCCACCCCCGGCTGTAGTTGATGACGTTCTTGATCTCCCCATTGCGCATGATGTGCAGCCGCCCGTAGCGATCCCGGATGCGCGTGACCCGAGGCGTGATCTCCTCCACCAACCCCTCGGTCTCACCGATACGGATGTAATCTCCATTCAGGATCTGATCCTCGAACAACAGGAAGATGCCGTTGAGCAGATCCTGCACGATGGCCTGGGAGCCCAGGCCCACCGTGAGGCCCACGATGCCAGCGCCCGCCAGGATGGGCGTGGGATCCACGCCGAGATCGCTGAGAACCATCATGCAGACGCAGAAGTAGATGACGTACTTGATGATGCTCTGCAGCAGGCTGACGAACGTCTGGCGTCGACGCTGCACGTCCTCGGCGGAGGAGGTGAAGGACGCCAGCAGCCGAGCGACCATGACGCGGCTGAGCTCGACCAACACACTGGCGGCGAAGAACATCGAGACGATGCGGATGAGGAGCGGCCCATACGGCGCGAAGGGCTCCAGCGCCTGGAACTCGTGGACGATCAGGGTCGCCACCGAGATATAGGTGATGGCCTCGAGGCTCTTCTGACCCACCGGCAGCAGCCGGCGCAGGGCCACGTAGTACTCCTCGAGACGCGTGCCCCTGCTCTTCTCCTCCCAGGAGGTCACCATCCGCTCGGAGAGGAAGTCGAGCAGGAACACGAGCGCCCGCGCGCCAGTGACGAGCAGCAGGATGTACAAGGTAGTGGAGATCAGCCACTCGAGGGCCTCCGGGAGCTCCATGGCCGAGAGCGCCAGGCGCACCAGGGTGTAGGCCAACGCGAGGTTGACGACCGAGGGCAGGAGCGGCAGGAGCTTCTCCACGTGGACGCGCTGCGCCTCGGGGAGCGGGCGCTCGACCAGTGTTCGCTCGACCCGGGCCACCAGGCGCCGGCCGCTGCGCTGCAGCGCGTAGAAGCCGATGACCATGAGCACGGCCAGACCCACGCCGCGGCCCAGGGCCATGAGGAGAGCGGAGGTGATCTCCAGCAGGGCCCGGTCGAACCAGGGCTGGAGATCGGCTCCACGCCAGACCGCGTAGCCGAGCAGTCCCATGCCGGCGATGACGAGCGGAGCGGAGAGCAGAGCGGCCAGCAACCGTCCCCGCTTGTAGAGGCCCTCGGACATCGAGGCCAGGGTCTGGATACCACTCGCCCGGAGACCCTGGTGGATCAAGAAGCTGGAGGTGACGAGCACGAACCAGATGGCGAGCAGCGACAACAGTACAGCGGAGCCGACGAGCAACGCGTTGTTCAGCTCGGGGGTTTCCGCGAGGCGGGGAATCACCATGTCCTGAGACCTGTCCCGGAGTGGCCTCCGGAGTGGATTGCAACACAGATACTGTCGCCTCTCGCCGCCGCGCACTCACCCGCCGGAGGCGGGCCGCCGAGGCCCCGCGCGCGCTGGAGCCGCACGAGGCCACGGGCAAGGTCGAGACGTCAGCGCCCGAGCTCGATGTTCTCGAGCACTCCGAGCGCGTCGGGGATGAGGACGGCCGCGGAGTAGTAGGTGCTCACGAGGTAGGAGGAGATGGCCTTCTCGTTGATCCCCATGTGCCGGACGGAGAGTCCTGGCTCCACCTCATCCGGGATGCCGGTCTGACGCAGGCCCACGACGCCTTGATCATCCTTCCCGGTCCGCATCACGATGATGGAAGTCGTCTGAGTCTCCGAGATGGGAATCTTGTCGCAGGGCAGTAGGGGGACGCCGCGCCAGCTCATGACCTTCCTGCCCTCCACTTCGACAACGGGCGGGTAGAGCCCACGGCGGGAGCACTCCTGACCGAACGCGGAGATGGTGCGCGGGTGGGCCAGGAAGAACCGTGACTTCCTGCGCCGGCTGAGCAGATCGTCCAGGTCGTCGGGCGTGGGCGGCCCCTTGCGCGCATGGATTCGCTGCTTGAGATCGGCGTTGTACAGGAGCCCGAAGTCGCGGTTGTTGATCATCTCGTACTCCTGCCGCTCGCGCAGGGCCTCGATGGTCAACCGGACCTGTTCCTCGACTTGGTTCATCGGGCCGTTGAACACGTCGGCGACGCGGGTATGCACCTTGAGCAGGGTCTGAGCCAGGCTCAGCTCATACTCGCGGGGCCTGAGGTCGTAGTTGACGAAGGTCCCTGGCAGCACCGGCTCACCCTGGTGGCCAGCGGCGAGCTGGATGGCGGCCTGCCCCTGCTTGTCCTGGGGCTTGCGCAAGCGCTCCTTGAACCGCTCGACGTGCGCGGACAGCGCCGGGGACTGGAGGATCTGATTCTCGAACACCCGCTGCGGCAGCATCATCACCGTACACGGGGTGAGCGCCTTGACCGTGAACTGCCACTGGTCATTCGACTCCACCACCGACTGGTCTCCGAAGTGGTCGCCGTCGGCGAGCACGTCGAGGATGACGTCGTCGCCATACTTGCCCTTGCCCAGCTTGTTGGCCTTGCCATGGGCGAGCAGCACCACGTGCTCGGCGGGCTGACCCGCCTCGACGATCAGCTCGCCGGGCTTGAACTCCCTCTGGACGAACTGGTTCGCCAGCGCGGACAACACGGGAGCGTCGACGAAGCCGCGCAGCAGCGGCAGCTCGACCAGCTCCTGCGGAATGACCTCCACCCGGGCTCCGATGTTGCTGAAACTGAGGCGCCCGTCACCGGGGGTATAGGTCAGGCGACGGTTGACGCGAAACGTGCCACCCGGCACCTCGACCCAGGGCAGCATGCGCAGCAGCCACCGGGGAGTGATTCCCTGCATCTGCGGCCGCGACTTGGTCGTGGTCGCCAACTGACGGGCAGCGAGCGTGCTCAAGCTCAGCTGCTGCTTGTCGTTTTCACCACCGTTGCCCGTCTTCATCGTATTCGTCATGAGGTGTGCCTCCGCTGTGTCCGAACCGGCTCGGAGCGCCGATTTCCTAGGTGCGACCGATCTCGACGCTCTCGAGGATGCCGAGCGCGTCGGGGATCAGGACGGCCGCGGAGAAGTAGGTGCTGACGAGGTAGGAGATGACGGCCTTCTCGTTGATGCCCATGTACCGCACGTTCAGGCTGGGCTCGACCTCGTCGGGGATGCCCGCCTGGTGCAGGCCGATGACGCCCTGGTTCTCCGCGCCCGCGCGCATCAGGAGGATGGAGCTGGTGCGGGTGTCGCTGATAGGAATCTTGTTGCAGGGGAAGATGGGGATGCCGCGCCAGGCGGCGACCTGGTGGCCGTTCACGTCGACGCTGGTCGGGTAGACCCCGCGACGGCTGCACTCCTGACCGAACGCGGCGATGGCGCGCGGGTGGGCCAGGAAGAAGGACGGATCCTTCCACACGGTGGCCAGCAGCTCGTCCATGTCATCGGGGGTCGGAGGCCCGCTCCGGGTGTGGATGCGCTGCTTGAGATCGGCGTTGTGCAGCAGTCCGAACTCGCGGTTGTTGACGATCTCGTGCTCCTTGAGTTCCTTGAGCGCCTCGACGGTCAGCCGGAGCTGCTCCTCGGTCTGATTCATCGGATCGTTGAACAGGTCCGCGACGCGCGTGTGGATCTGGAGCACCGTCTGGGCCACGCTCAGCTCGTACTCGCGGGGCGAGGTCTCGTAGTCGACGAAGGTGCCCGGCAGTACGGGCTCACCCTGGTGGCCCGCGGCCAGCTCGATGTCCGCCTGGCCCGACTTGTCCTGCTTCTTCTTGGCGAGGGACTTGAAATCCGCGAGGTGCTTCTGCAGCGACGGGGACTGCTCGACCACCGTCTCGAAGTCGGACTGCTTGAGGATCAGCACCGTGCACGGAGTGACGGCCTTGACCGTGTACTGCCAGTAGTCCTGCGACTCCAGCAGCGCCTGATAGCTGTAGTGGTCGCCATCGGCGAGCACCTCGAGCACGGTCTCATCACCGTACTTGCCCGCGCCAATCTTGTTCACCTTGCCGTGGGCGATCAGGCAGATGGAGTCGGCCTCCTGGCCAGCCCGGGTGATGACCTCGCCGGGCTTGAACTCCTTCTGCACGAAGCGCTCCGCCACGGCGGACAGCACGGTGACGTCGTCGAAGCCGCGCAGCATCGGCAGCTCGGTCAGCTCCTGCGGAACGACCTGCACCTTCGCGCCGGTGTTGTAGAAGGTGACCCGGCCGTCTCCAATGGCATAGGTCAGGCGCCGGTTGAGGCGGAACACACCGCCGTTGACCTGCACCCACGGCAGCAGCTTGAGCAGCCACCGGGATGAGATTCCCTGCATCTGGGGAGCCGACTTGGTCGTCGTCGCCAGCTGGCGCGCCGCTTCCGTCCCAAGGCTCATCTGCTGCTTGTTGGCATCCGCGACCAGCTTCTCGAAACTCGCCATGACCTACCTCTTTCCTTCCGTCAAAAGAACACGATCCGTTTCACGACCGGCCGGAGCGGACCGGTTGCCCGCGAGGAGAGACGCGAGGCGTGCAGCCGAGGTCCCCCTACCCGTGGGGCCCCGAAGGTGCTGCATGTACCGCCCGGGCGTCCGGCTCTGGCGCAGCTCGGCTTCCTTGTAGCGCTCCACCGTCTGGTGCCAGATGAGCACGCCGGCCATCCACTGCTGGAGCTTCTCCACGTAGCCGTGCAGCTTCTCCCGGGCCTTCGCATCCAGGCCCATGCTGTCGCAGAGGGCCGGCAACTCGTTGGCGACGATGTGCTCGAACTGCTTCATCCGGGCCGTCATCAGGTCGTTGACGACCTCGACGCCCCGCGGCTTGTCGAGCTCGAGGAAGCGCTGGACGACCAGCACCGCGTTGTGGATCTCACCCTCGAACTCGACCTCCTTCTGGTAGGAGAAGATGTCGTTGGTGAAGCAGGCGTAGTCGGCGGCCGAGTTCTCGAGCCCCCGCATCGGCGTGGTGCGGAAGACCTCGGGCGGGAGCCCGTGGCCCTGGGCCAGCCGTGACAGGCTCATGGTGAGGTCCGAGCCAAACGTCTTGCGGCGCATCTCCACGTAGTCGACCGGGTCCGGGACCCGGTTCTGGAGCTGGTTGGCGAGCTCCCACAACCAGCTCTCGGTCATGTCCTGGATGGCCTTGCGGAACTGACTGCGCGCATCGGGCGACATGGGGCCCGCCGTGCGGGCCCACAGGTCAGCCAGGCCGTGCTCCACCGGGTTGGTGGGAACCGTGGTCGGGGTCGCGGGGTCATCCGGCATGAACAACGTCAGCCGGGCATTGAAGACCTTCGCCCCCGCCATGTCGCGGGTGTAGCCGTAGAGCGCCGGGAAGTAGTCGTCGGCGTAGGTGCCCCACACGAGCCAGCAGGCCGTCAGGTCGAGCTCGGCCCCGGTCGCCGCCGGATGGATCAACGCGCCGCACAGGGCCACGTCGGCGACATCGAACGTGTGATCATCCCAGATGTAGATGCCCGGGAGGCCCGGCAGGGAGTCCAACATCCCCATCCGGCGCGCCCAGGCCTTGGAGCTGCGTCGCGCGGCCTCCAGGTGGGAGTTCTGCCGTGTCGAATACGGCATGTAGAACCGTGGCAGCTTGACCGGGCCCACGTGCTGGTAGGGAAGATGGGTGTAGCTCTTGAACCGTCCCAACCCCAAGGCGCCGGGCGACAAGCGGAACCCCGAGGTTCCCAGGCCCGTGGGGCCCAGTGGCAGGCCTCCCAGGACGTTGCCCGAGGTCTCGGCGCCCTTGTTCATGTAGCGGCTCGAGCGCATGTGCCACTCGTGGCCGCCCGACTGCCAGTCCTGAAGTCCTCGGATGTAGGTGAGGACGTTCGCCCGCTCGACCGGATTGAGGCCGTGCTCCTCGAAGAGGGAGGGCAGCTCGGTCAAGGCGGTGTTCTCGAACTGATGCAGCCGGGACGTCAGGATGTCATTGGTGAGGTCGGCGGCGCGCTGCGTCTCGATGTTCAGGAAGCGCTCGAGCACCAGGACGCAGTTGGAGAGCTCACCCTCATCGAGGATCTCCCGCTCGTAGGAGAACAGGTCATTGCGCAGGTGGACGCCATCGGAGAACGTGTCCTTGAGGACCTGCATCGGGCGCGAGTGGGCGATGCGGGCCGGGACCTCGGCGAAGACGGCGTGCTCCACGAGGTCCGCGGACCAGGGAGCCCCACCCACCTTGCGGCGCATCTCGATGTACTCGATGGGATTGGCAACCCGGCGCTCGCTGATATTGACCAGCTCCCACATCGACTCGTCGAGCAGGGCCTTGGTGTTCGCGAAGAAGCGGCGCCGCCAATCCACGGACTTGGAGGGCACCGTGCGCCCCCACAGGTTGGCCAGACCCCGCTCCACGGGATTGGTCGGTGTGGGCGGAGTGGCGGAGAGCTCGACCGGCATGAACGCCGGAAGCCTGTCGAGATACTGCTTCGCGCCCACCAGATCCTTGGAGCGCTTGTAGAGCTCGAGGAAGTGATCGTCGAAGTAGAAGACCCAGACATACCAGTCGGTCACCAGGTCGAGCTCCGGACCGGGAGCCTCGGGATGGGTGTACGCGCAGAGCAGCGCGTAGTCCATGGCATCGAATTTGGCCTCATCCCAGATGTCGGGGGTCTTGTCTTCCTTCGGCGGGTCCAGGATTCCCATCTCCCGCGCCCACGCCTTGGAATGCACCCGGGCCCCTTCGAGGTGGGGATTCAGGCGCGCCGGCCAGGGGACGTAGAAATCTGGCAATTGAAAGGGTTGTTTTCCTTGCACCGCAGCCATTCACACACCTCGTCGGGTTCTCGACACTTGTAGGGGTGATGGGAGGAAGCGACAAGTTTTTACCCTTACCTGGCTCTTGGATTTGATTTCCAATTTTTTGAGAATGGATTGCGTCACGGAAGAGTGCCGAGCCGAAGGTTGAGGCAGAAACCTCGTTGCAATCATTTAGAAGAGCGGAATCAGATGAGCCTGTTCCGAGCGCTCGCGGTTTCTCCTCTCGGGGCGACCAGGAGTTGGCTAGCCTCCGCTGCGATGCCAACCGCTCCGCTCGCCGCTTCGCTCGGTGCGAACCCATCCCGGAACCGCACGCGGGAGAGGATGACGCGCATAACAAGTGCGCCGATCAGTTTCCGCCCAACCGTTATCCCGGAATGGATGTGCTCGTGGGCGGCGTGAGCTTCGATGCGCTGCAAGTCGGCGTGCGTGTGCTGTGGGAAATCAAGACCCATCAATTTGATACGTACCCTGACTTCGTCCGGAGGCGGGAGATTGAGAAGGAGTTGGAGCAGATAGAAAAGGAATAAGACGCAGCGGCGGCATGCGGATATGATTTCGTCGTTGGGGTGAGCACCCAAGCGCACAAAGACGCGCTGCTGCGAGCGGATCGATTCCTCAACGTCGTCGTCACAGGATGCAAACGATGACCACTCAGAAACGCCTCGACCTGACCGTCTACGCGTCAGCGCTCGTGGCCAATGACGGCCGCGCACTCGCTGTCGTCCGTGGTATGGAACGGGCGTTGCCCGGCTTGCGCCTGAAGTGGGAAGTGGGCAAAGGAGGGCGGCCCATCGAGTTACCGCACCGCGACGCCTGGCTCGTTGAGGCGACAACACGCGGAAAGCTCCCGCTCCTGTGCAATGGCGACGAGAGCTATCCCGTGACGGTTTCGGGAAGGGGGCGAGCGGGACGCCTCGGCCCGGGCGGTCAGCCGCTGCTCGACGTCCATGCGGAGTTGCCGCTAGACGCTGCCGTTGTCGCATCAGCGGCGGAGATGCTGGAAGGCGTAGCGGAGGGCGCTTGCACGTTCTGGGGGCATGCGACGCCGGATGAATTCAAGTCAGCCGTCTGGCATGCCGACGGGGTGACGTCCCCATCGCCCAGATGTAGGCCCCATCCATCCCTCACTCGTAGTCGACGACGAACGAGGAGGTGCTTATCGCCCGCGGGGACCCAATCGCGCCGCTCCTATTCGGCACGCTCGAGTCTCACCTGCAGGGGACCGGGCTTCCTCAAGGCCTCGACACCGCCGTCGAGCGTCCCGAGCGTGATGAGCCCGCTCGCAGGGCCGAAGTCCTTGTGGAACAGGGCGAGGTTCCCCCAGGGGGCGTAGTAGGTGATGGCCCCGGCCTTGCCACCGGAGCCCGCGGGCGCGCCCTTCGTGGACAGCTTGCGCGGCAGGTCGCTGATCTTCTCGGTCGCCGCGTAGTCCGTGAGCGTGAGGGTCAGTGGCAGCAGGGCAGCGAAGTCGCGGGCGGTAGCGTTGTCGTGCAGCGTTGCCGTCAGGACCGTTTCACCGAGGGTCAGTCGAAGCTTCATGGGCTTGGCCCTCTCGGGGGTGTTCTGCTGCGCATGGGCGGGGAGCGCCACCAGCGCGAGTGCGAGGAGGAGGGAGGCCCCGCAGTGCGCCCGGGCCTTTGGCGGGGGGGTCGTCTTCATCATGGCGTCGTCCCCTTCCCCGGCCCTGCGCCGTACTGCGCGTCGCTCACCTTCTCCATCCACTGGACGACCTTGCCGTCCTGCGCCTCATGGAGGGCCAGGTGCGTCATGGCGGTGGTGGGCGAGGCGCCGTGCCAGTGCTTCTGGCCGGGTGGAATCTGTACGACGTCGCCTGGGCGAATCTCCTCCACCGCCCCGCCCCACAGCTGCACGCGGCCCACGCCCGCCGTCACCACGAGCGTCTGGCCCAGCGGGTGGGTGTGCCATGCGGTGCGTGCGCCCGGCTCGAAGGTGACGCTGACGCCCGAGGTGCGCGCAGGGGGCGTAGCCGAGAAGAGCGGGTCGACGCGCACCGTGCCGGTGAACCATTCAGCGGGCCCCTTCGTGGAGGCCTGCGTCCCGGCGCGAGTGATGCGCAGCGCGGGGGCGCTGCCGCGCGCGGTGGTGGCAGCCGGGCCAGCGTCGGGCCCCACGGCCTCCGGGCCCGGCTGTGCGAGCGCCACGCCGAGGACCGGGAGCCCGACGAGCGTCAAGATGAGCCCCTTCATGTCCGTCCTCCAGAACCGCGCAAGCCGTCACTGCCGGAAGCCCCGACCGCCCGCGACGCCCTGAACGCCAGCAGCGCCCCTCCCCCGAGCAGCGCGGCGCTCGCCACGAACGTGCTCTGGTAGCCGCCGCGGTCGAACAGCAGTCCTCCGATCGAGGCGCCAGCCGTGATGGCGAGCTGGATCGCCGCGACCATGAGTCCGCCGCCAGCTTCCGCGTCGTGCGGCAGTGTGCGGCTGAGCCATGTCCACCACGCGACCGGCGCCGCCGTGCCGATCAGCCCCCAACCCGCGAGCAGGAGGGCCGTGGCCGGAAGGGACCGGCCGAGGACGACCAGGACGAGCGCGATCACCGCCATCGCGAGTGGCGCGGCGATGAGCACCGCCGTCAGCCGTTTGGCCACGAAGAATCCGATGAGATACGTGCCCAGGAGCCCCGCGACGCCCATTCCCAACAGGAGCAGCGAGAGCGTGGACACCCCGACCCGCGTCACCGTCTCCAGAAAGGGACGCAGGTACGTGAACAGGGCGAACTGGCCCATGAAGAGCAAGGTGACCGCCAGGATGCCCGCCGGAGCCTTGGGACGTCGAAGGACGGCGAACGTGCTCGGGGGCGGAGCGGCTCGCTCCGTGGGCATCCCAGGCAAGGTGAAGAACTGCCACACGAGGGTGAGCGCCGCGAGCGGAACGACCACGAAGAACGCACCACGCCACCCGATGTACTGCCCCAGAAAGCTGCCGAGCGGCGCCGCGACGGTGGTGGCCAGCGCGTTGCCGCCGTTCAGCAAGGCGAGCGCACGCGGCACGTCCTCTTCGGGCACCAGGCGCATGACGGTGGCCGCCGACAACGACCAGAAGCCTCCGATGACGATGCCGAGCAGGGCACGTCCGATCATGAGCACGGTGAAGTTCGGCGCCAGGGCGACGACGAGGCCCGAGGCCAGCATCAAGCCGGTGAGACCCAGGAGCAGCTTCCGGCGGTCGATGGCCTTGGCCGCGGACGCGATGAAGAGGCTCGTCACCACGGCGAACAGTCCGGACACCGCGATCGCCTGACCGGCGCCGCCTTCGCTCAGATGAAGGTCCGACGCGATCGGCGTCAGAAGGCTCACCGGCATGAACTCGGAGGCGATGAGGGTCGAGACACACAGGGTGAGCGCGAACACGGCTCCCCACGACGCGGAGCGCTGGGTCGATGCCCTGGACGCGCCGGCGAGTTGAAGGGTCATGTCGTTTCCCGTTGCCATCGTCTGCTCCAGCTCGAAGTCGTTCTCAGAGGTAACCCCCCGGCTCCACCAGGAACTACGCGCTGAATGCGAACGGGCCGTTCAGCCGTGGTTGACAGTGGGCCCTCGGGGGCGAGCGGGCTGTGGAGGGGTTGCTAGTATGGTGGCTCCACTTCGCGACCGCGTTGGCGCTCCCAAGGAACCACGTCCATGAAGACGGTCCTCTTCCCGCAGCTCCACGTCTTCCTGGTGGTGGCGCGCCTCCAGAGCTTCCGTGGGGCGGCACGCGAGCTCGGCGTCTCCTCGGCCGCGGTGAGCCAGTCGGTGCGCCAGCTCGAGGCACAACTGGGCGTGGTGCTGCTCAACCGCACCACGCGCAGCGTGGCCGTGACGGACGCGGGGCGGCGGCTGGTGGAGGAGGCCGGTCCAGGCCTGGCCCAGGCGTTCGCCGCGCTCCAGGGCGTCTCGGCGCAACCCGGCGAGGTCGTCGGAAGGCTGAGGCTGTCCGTCCCGCGAGCCGCGGTGCCCTTCCTCATCACGCCCGTCGTGCCCGCCTTCCGTGCGCGCCACCCGCGCGTGGAGGTGGAGGTCGTCGTCGAGGAGCGATTCGTCGACATCGTGGCCGAGGGCTACGACGCGGGCGTGCGCCTGAGCGAGTCCATCGAGCGCGACATGGTGCAGGTGCGCCTGACGGACGCCTTCCGCTTCGTCGTCGTGGGGGCGCCGAGCTACCTCGCGCGCCACGGCACCCCCGAGCGGCCCGAGGACCTGCTGCACCACGAGTGCATCACGCTGCGCTCCCAGACGACCGGGACCGCCTACGTCTGGGAACTCGAGCGAGGGCGCAAGAACTGGCGCGTGCCCGTGCGCGGCGGCATCGCCACGAACGACCACATGACCAGCGTGGCGCTCGCAGCCGAAGGGCAGGGCCTGGCGTATGCCCTGGAGCCGGCGGTGCAAGAGGAGCTGCGCAGCGGCCGGCTCGTCCGGGTGCTCGAGGCGTACGCCCCCACCGTGCCGGGCTTCTTCCTGTACTACCCCAGTCGCGCACAGCGCTCGGGGCCGCTGCGCCTCTTCGTGGAGGCCGCCAGGGAACTCTCCACCAAGGCGGTATGACGTGTTCGCGATGGCCACGCGCGCCGCGCGCACTGTCAAGCTGCGCTTAGCAGCCCATTCACCGGCCGACTCCTAGTTCATCGGCATGCCGGAGTGCATGTTCTCTTCGCAGTGGTCAGCAAGAAGCAGCCACGACAGCGGAGATGAAAGTCATGACCAGGAGCCCGACGATGGAAACGAGAGCTGATGCCGCGGAAAAGGCGGTGCCAAGGAAATCCGCGGGCCCGGGTGCAGGCCGACGTCACCTTCTCCTGTTGGCGGGAGTCGTTGCCGCCCTGGGGGCGAGCGCTTGCCAGGCCGCGGAGCATCCCGCGCGAGGCGCTGCGTTCGCGCAGGAGACCGGGGTCTGGGATAAGACCTTCCCGCCAAGCCCTCTGGTGAACCATGAGAAGGTGTCCTTCAACAACCGACTCGGCATCAGGCTGGTCGCTGACTTGTACGTGCCCAAGAACCTGGACCGGAAGAAGCGGGCACCCGCGATCGTCGTTGGTCACCCCTATGGTGGCGTGAAAGAGCAAACCTCCGGCCTGTATGCGCAGACCATGGCCGAACGCGGCTTCATCACCATCGCGTTCGATGCTTCCTACAACGGCGAGAGCGGAGGCCAGCCACACTTCATCGCCTCCCCGGAGGCGTTCGTCGAGGATTTCAGCGCCGCCGTCGACTACCTCGGCACGAATCCGTTGGTCGACCGCAACCGCATCGGCGTCATCGGCGTTTGTGGCAGTGGCGGCTTTGGTCTGGCGGCCGCGGAAATCGACCCTCGTATCAAGGCCATTGCCACGGTCAGCATGTACGACATCGGCCAGGCGAGCCGGCAGGGGCTGGCGGAGAGCCTGGACGAAGCCGGACTCAGGAAGAACCTGGAGAAGATCGCAGCGCAACGCTGGGCGGAAGTGGATGGTGGACAGCGAGCGATGGTGATTGGAACGCCTGAAGTCATCACCGAGCATTCGTCGGCGATTGATAGAGAGTTCTTCGACTATTACCGCACGCCGCGCGGCCACCATCCGCGCTCGACCACGGCGATGTCGCTCACCAGTGGCGCTGCCATGTCGCTCTTCTGGTCCTTCGAGCATCTTGATTGGATTTCCCCGCGCCCGGTGTTGTTCATCACGGGCGACCAGGCGCACTCACGCATCTTCAGCGAGCACGCCTTCAAGAAGGCCTCCGAACCGAAGGAGCTCTACATCGTGCCTAGCGCTGGCCACGTGGACCTCTACGACCGGGTGAAGCTCATCCCATGGGACAAGCTCACGTCGTTCTTCAACAACCACCTTGCCTGAATAGCAGCTCAGGAGGAAGGCGGCTTCTGGGGCAGCCACACCGAGAAGGTGCTGCCCTGCCCCTCCACGCTCCGGACCTCGATGGGGCCCCCGTGCTGCTCCGCGAGCTGCCTTGCTCCGAACAGCCCGAGGCCCATGCCTGGAATGCGACCCACGACGTTCTCTCCCGACCACCGAGCCCAGCATCAACACGGTGACGAGGGAGATGTACTCCACCATGGCCTGGCCGCGACGTGGCGCTCAGCGCCGGGTACGGCACGGCCCCGCGAGCGCCCGGCACGTCCGGGTACGGCCACCCCTGCGCCTCGAAGGAGAAGGACAGGTAGCTCTGGTGCGCGTGCACCGGGAGGATGCTGATGCGGGCTGACTGCTCGCCGGCCCATCAGGCTCGGATGCCCGGACCGTCAGTGCGAGAGGAGCTCCAGCGCGCGCCGGTGGTAGGCCTCGCGCTGGGCCAGCCCGTTGAAGCCACCATTGATGCGGCGAGTCATCTCCCGGAAGTCGCCCACGTCCGCGAGCGGGTTGAGGCCCCGGCTCTTCCAGAACCAGGCCGCCACGCGGAAGCCCACGTCGACGTCCCCGGCCCGCGTGGGGCTGCCCTCCAGGTCGATGCCCAGCGCCATGCCCGCGGCCCGGTAGTTGGCGCGGCCGGTGAGCTGGATGGGGCCTCGGCCCTTGTAGCGGCGGCCATCCCCGGGCTGGGTGTTGCCCAGGTCCTTGCGGCCCTCGTACGCCTCACCGGAGGCGAGCTCCTCGAAGAAGCGCAGCTCCCCGCTCTCGTGCGCGAGCTGCGCGAGAAAGGCCGCCTGACGCTGCGGGGTGGTGATGTCCGCCTCCACCATGGCCACGTCCAGGTAGGGCAGGCACTCGTCGGCCCGCGCCGCCGTCAGCTTGGGCATGATTTCGCGCAGCACCTTCGCGGTGAGCCCCGCGCCGATGGGGATTTCGGGAGGCGTGCCCTCGACATGCACGCCGAGCGCGCTCCACGTCCGCGGCCCGACGACGCCATCCGCGGTGAGGCCCCGGGACTTCTGGAAGGCCTTCACGACGGTTTCCGTCCGCACGCCGAAGACGCCATCGGCCGCGCCGGGGTCGAATCCGGCCACCAGCAGGCGGCGTTGCAGCTCAGCGACCTCCGGGCCGCGAGACTCCAGGCGCAGCTCCCGGGGCTGGGTGGACGATTGCAGCGAGGAGATGTCGAGGGAGGGCATCACTACCTCCGGTCAGGGCCTTCCACACAGGATGGAGGCGCGCCGGAGGATTCGTGAGCTGCCCCCCGGGGTAGGCAACCCGTGTACCCAGGCGGGAGGGCGAGCGCGAGGCAGACCGGAACCCGAAGGCCCCGGTCCGCCCGCCCCGGACGGCGCTACTTCTTGGGCTCCGGGCCCTTGCCAGCTTCCTTGCCCTTACCGGCATCCTTCACCGCCGCGTCCGCGCCCGCGTCCGCCTTGGGCTTGCGGAGGGGACACGACACGATGGCCCCGTTCGGGTCGATGGCGTCCTTGCCGGACTCCACCTTGAGCACCTTGCGGTCCTCGCCAATCACGAACGTGTAGCGGTTGGCCAGCGACATCACCGGCACCTTCACGTCATAGAGCTTCGTCAGCTTCGCGTCCGGATCCGGAATGAACGGGAACTGCGCCTTCAGGGACTCCTTGAACTTCGCCAACGTTTCCTTGTCATCCGTACTGACGGCCAGGACCTGGCCGTGGAGCTTCTCGACATCCGCGTACCGGTCCCGGTACGCCGAGAGCTCGCGCGTTCAACCACCTGTGAATGCCTTGGGGAAGAAGGCCAGGATGACCGGGCCGTCCTTCACCATCTCGGACAGGGTGTACGACTTGCCGGCGGTGTCCTCCACCGTGAAGTCCGGCGCGACTTCCCCCACCTGGGGGGTGGCTCCCGCGAGGAAGCCCGCTACGAGCGTGGGAATGAGCATGGGCCCGAGTTAACGGCTTCGCCGTTTCCGGTGCAACAGGGGCCGCCCCGATTCCCGTCTACTTCTCACCCATGCGCGCCCAGACGGCCGCGGCGGCCTCGCGCGACTGCTCCGCCACCACGGACGGGTTGACGGACAGGGGCCGGCGCGCCCAGACGCGCCACACGCCGTCCACCATCACCGACTCCACGTGGCGCGAGCCCAGGCCGAACACCACGTGCCAGGCGAGGTTCTCCGCCGTGAGCGGGGTGGCCGGCTGGTAGTCCATGAGGAGCAGGTCCGCCAGCGAGCCCTCGCGCATGAGCCCCACCTGCACCCCGAAGGCCTGCGAGGCCAGGCGCTGCCCGTTGGCCAGGTAGCGCAGCACGTCGATGGGCTGTCCCGCGTCGCGCGAGCGCAGCCAGGCCGCCTGGGCCTCGGCGAACATGTCCGCGCTCACGCTGTCGGCGCCGAGCGTGGCCCGGTGGCCGAACTTGAGCGCGGGCGCGTAGCCCACCTCGGCCTCCATGTTGGAGCGCGGCGTGTGCGCCAGCCACGCGCCCGAGGGCAACAGCTGCGCCAGCTCCGGCCACGCCAGGTGTCCCACGTGCGCGAGCAGCGCCTGCGGCGTCAGCAGCCCGCTGTCCACCAGCCGTGTCACCGGCGAGGCGCCAAAGCGCTCCGTGGACAGCTTCTCGTCGAGCGGATCCTCGGCCAGCGACACGTGCAGGCCCGAGTTGGTGCTCTTCACCGCCTCGGCGAGTCCCTCGAGGGCCTCCTTGCCCACGGTGAAGAGCGGCGCCGAGCCCACCAGGCCGCGCAGCCGCCCGCGCGCCTTGCGCAGGAAGGACACCGTCTCCTCCAGGCCCTCCTCGCGGCCAATGGCGCCCTTGCGGTCCGTCACGGCGTAGGAGAGCACCCCGCGCACGCCCACCTCGTGCAGGCCGCGGCCCACGCGCAGCAGCGAGCCCTGAATCGCCTTGGGCGAGGAGTGCAGGTCGAAGAGCGAGGTGGTGCCGCACTGGAGCGCCTCGAGGCCTCCGGCGGTGGCGGCCACCTGCACGGCGTCCAGGTCGAGCGCGTCCTCGTAGCGCCAGCGCACCTTCTCGAGCAGCTCCTGGTAGCCCTCCAGCTTGGGGCGGGGCATGCCACGGCCGAGGCTCGCGTAGAGCCGCTGGTGCGAGCTGACGAGGCCCGGGAAGACGAGCTTGCCCGACAGGGCGATGACCTCGTCGTCGGGAGCCGCCTGGAGATCGGGGCCCCGCGCGACGATGCGCTCGCCCTCGACGCGCAGGTCGACGCGCTCGACACACGCGGGTTCGAGCTCGACGACGATTCCACCTTTCAGGAGCGTGCCCACCCCGTCCCTCCGGTCTGTGTCCGCGACTGCTGCGCCATTGCAACCTCAGCGCTCCCGCCCCCGCTCGCGCCGACGGGGCCGCACGTTAGCACTCCGCCCGGCGCATGGCGCACCCCGGCGGGAAAAGGACGAGGCCCCCCGCCCGGCCCACAACGCGGTGCGCAACAGGAGGGTAACGACGAGCCGCTTCCAGACGCCCGGTGGAAAGCCCGCCCGCCGAGCCCCACCCACGGCACCATGGGATTCACCCCCGGTGGAGGGCTCCTCTGGCTCAGCCGCTACAGCCCGCTGGAACTCGACGGCTACACTGGGGCCCACCTGCTCACTCACCAGACCCACATGATGCGCATGCACGTAGCGATGGTTGGGCTGCTGCTGGCGGCCTGCGCGACGGACGGAGGACGGGTCACCCCAACATCCGCTTCCGAGCCCGAACGCCACAGCCACGTTCAGGTCCAACTGGAAACAGAAGGCGCCTCACGCACCTTCACGCCTCCGCGTCGAATACCCGTGGAGGTCACCCAGGCCCAGTTCGAAGCCACCATGGCGCGGCTGGTGGGTAGGCTGGACCTCCCTTCTCCACCCCGGCACCGACTGGCACTCATCTCCTGGGGTCGAGAGGGACAAGAGGACGAGCGAGCGGCGATGACGCGGGGTTACCACGGCTGGTGCGAGCGCCGAGACTCGCCGGGCGACTGTCTGTCATTGCTGAGCGGGGGCCTCTACCTCGGGCCCGAGGAGAGACGCACGCTGGCACTGTCCATCTCGCTGGGCTCGGTGTGGGAGGGCGCGGTGGGCGTGTGGAAGGGCATGGTGGATCCGGTGGCCCTGCAATCCATGGTGATGTCCGCCATGGCGGGCTACCTGGCGATGCTGGTGCTTCCCAATCCAGTGACCCAGGCGGCGGCCATCTCCTTCACCTGCTTCATGGTGGCGTATCTGGGGGTGGATACGGTGTGGAGCCTGCTGGAGGGCTGGGTACGACTGGAGCGGGAGACGAGCCAGGCACGCACCTTCGCGGAGGTGCGTGAGGCGGGCGAGAGATTCGGCCGCATCATCGGGGCCCAGACAGGACGCCTGCTGGTGATGTTGGCGACGATGGCCCTGGGCTCGACGACGAACCAGATGATGGGTCCCCCAAGCCTGCCGGGCTATACGCAAGCGGCCGTCAACGCCGAGATGCAGATGGGCATGAGACTGGCGGCGGTGGGTCAGGCGCGACAGGTGGCGGTGGGCCCGGCCAGCTTTACCCTGACACTGGCTCCGGGCGCTCTGGCCATGGCCTCCCAGGGCACGAACGGTGGTGGCGAAAGCAAGAGTGCTCCCAGCGCGACGGCCCAGGCCAGCGCTCCGAGCAAGCACCGATTGAGGTTCATCGAATCGTGGCGGAAGCCCAGACTCACCGAGGACGGGAAGATCCTGCCCTACGAGGGCACGAGAAGCCCGCCCAACCCCATCCCCAACCTGGGCCGAAACCGCACTGGACAGACAATCACGAATGGCGAGAACACCATCCGCTTCGACCAGGATGGATTCCCCGAGTTCGACTCGAAGTTCGAGACGATACTAGATGACATCCACATCGGCAGTGGGAATCGCTTCGCGCACTACAGAGCGGCAAACCAGAAACTCTTCCAGGCCATCAAGCAAGATCCCAATCTGGCCAGGGACCTCGGGCTCAATCGCGAAATGATTGAGGAGCTATCCACGTCAATGGTTCCGCCAAGCGGATACTCCTGGCATCACCACCAGGATGTCGGGCGGATGCAACTCGTCGTTCTTGGAGAGCACAAGCTCGCCGCGCCGCACACGGGAGGAATGGCGATCTGGGGTGGAGGCCAATGACACAGGAAATTCGCTGGAAGCCTTATGTCTGGGATACACCTCGCCCTGCAACCCCGTATGAGGCCTCCCTCCTCGAGCAGCAGTGGGGTGTGAAGCTCCCTGAGGAGTATAAGAGGCTCATCTCGACGAACCAAGGGATGACGCCTCATCCTTGCATCTTCGATGCTGGCAAGCTCAAGGACGTCATGAGCGTTCTCTTGACCATCATCACGGATCCGGACAAGAAGGCATACGCCATCCGTGACTCATACAGCATCTTGAAGCCGCACATTCCGTCCGGCATCTATCCATTCGCGATGACTCCAGGTAGCGAACATCTGTGCTTCGACTACAGAGCGTCACCAGAAGAGCCCAAGATCGTCCTGGTGACAGTGGACATGAATGTTCACCCCGTCGCGGATAGCTTCAACGAGTTCATGGCCAGCCTGCATGACGCATAGAGGGTGTTGGCTGCCGGCTGAGTGGGAGCACACTCCACTGGGAGCGAAGTCCACGGCGAGCACCCTCAACTCGATGCGCGAAGGGTCCATGGGCCCGAGAGGTTACCGGTGCCATCCCGGCCCCGCCCGGAAAGCGCGCGGGAAGGGTTCGGGAGGTGCCACCGGGCGCCGCGTCCCGTAGACTGGGAGCATCGTGATTCCCGACAGCAGCAACGCGTCCTGGTTCGGCCGCTACCATTTGAGCTCGCGCATCGCGACCGGTGGCATGGCCATCCTGGGGAGGGGATACTGACATGCCCATTCGATGGGTGAACTACCTCTGGGACGAGCCACACCCGGCCGGCTCGCAGGACTTCGAGCAGCTTGAATCCCGTTGGGGAGTTCGACTCCCCGAGGATTACAAGAGCATCGCAGCAACCTACCAGGGCATGAGCCCGGAGCCGGGCGTGTTCAACGTTGGCAGAGGAACCAGTGTATTCAATGTGCTCCTGACAGTTGTCGAGGATTCGGAGAAGCCTCTCTATTCCGTAATGAGCGCCTACGAAGTAGTGAAGCCTCACGTTCCCGAGGGGATCTACCCGTTCGCCGAAACTCCGGGTGGCGAGTACCTGTGCTTCGATTACAGGGGCTCGCCGGACCAACCCAAGGTCGTCCTCGCCACTGTGGAGATGTTCATCTACCCGGTGGCCAATAGCTTCACAGAGTTCCTGGCCACTCTGCACGACGGCCGAATCCTGCTCGCGTAGAGACGCAGGAAGACTAACGGCTGGGGGTAAGCACGCCATACCGGCGCAGCGTGGTCGGATCCTGCTGGGCCGCCTTCGCCCGGGCTGGCTCAACGAGAGCGCGCAGCCCACGAATCGCCGCATCCTCCCCGGCATTGCCCTCCTCCGCGCGGCGAAGCACCGCTCCGAGCCACGTGAACGCTTCCCGGAGGCGCGGCACCACGCTCGGCCCCACGTGATCCGCGCCGCGCACCAGGTGGTACTCGTGCGAGAGGTCCAGGTCCCACAACACCCGATGGATGAACTCCGCGACGTCGTGCGCGTTGAGCGCGTCCGCGTCTCCCGACTCCAGGTAGATGGCCAGCCCGTGCTCGCGGATGGCCCACGCGTTGTCCCGAGCGCGCACCGCCGGATTGTTCGCCTCGAAGAGCGCTGGATTCCTCTTCGGCCCAATGAGCTCTTCCGGGCCTCCGCCGATGAAGTACAGGTGGTTGCGCTCGCCCGCGTCCGTCGCGCGGAAGCCCGGCTCCGTGATGGGCGAGAGCGCCGCGACCGCACCGAAGCGCTCGGGGTGCTTGAAGGCAATCTTCAGGCTCCCGTACCCGCCCATCGAGATTCCCAGCAGCGCCGTGGACTCCCGGCCGGGCCGGACCTTGTACGTGGCGCGCAGGTGCCTCGGGAAGTCCTCGGCGATGAAGCGCTCCCAGCGATAGCGGCCGTCCGGATGGTCGAGGTAGTAGCTGAGCTCCCCCACCGTCGCGCACGCGAGCACCACCGGAGGCGCACTGCCCGTGTCCCAGCAGTGCTCGAATACCGTCCGGGCCTCGACGAGCGTCTCCCGCGAGCCGCCCCCTCCGTACAGGAAGAGCACCAGCGGATACGGCCCTCCCGAGTCGTAACCGGGCGGCAGCAACACGGAGTACGGCACTCCACTGGGAGCGAAGTCCACGACGAGCTCACCCAACTCGATGCGCGAGGAGTCCATGGCCCGGGGAGGTTACCGCTCCCTTTCCGAGCCCGTCCGGAAAGCGCATGGAACGGTCCGGAAGGTGTCACCGGGCGCCGTGTCCCGTAGACTGGGCGCATCGTGGTTTCCGACAGCAGCAACGCGTCCTGGTTCGGCCGCTACCGTCTGAGTTCGCGCATCGCGACCGGTGGCATGGCAGAGGTGTATCTCGGGCGTCGCATCGAAGAGGACGGTACGCGCGGTCCGGCGGTGGCGGTGAAGCGGCTGCTGCCCCACATGCTCTCGGACCGGCGCATCGTGCAGATGTTCCTCAACGAGGCGCGCATCACCGCCCAGATTCAGCACCCCAACGTCGTCTCCATCCTGGAGCTCGGCGTCGAGGGCTCCGAGCCCTTCATCGTCATGGAGCTGCTCGAGGGCCGCTCCTTCGCCGAGCTGCGCCAGGAGGCCGCCGAGCGCGGCCAGCACGTGCCGCTGGGCATCACCCTGCGCATCCTCGTGGAGGCGTGCCGGGGACTCGACGCCGCCCACCGCGCCGTGGACGCGGAGGGCCGGCCGCTGCGCATCGTCCACCGCGACTTCACCCCGGACAACATCCACGTGGGCGTCAGCGGCACGGTGAAGGTCATCGACTTCGGCATCGCGCGCGCCGAGTCCATCGGCTCCGGCACCGAGCCCGGCACCCTCAAGGGCAAGTTCTTCTACATGTCGCCGGAAATGATTGTCGGCGCCCCGGTCGACCACCGCGCCGACATCTTCGCCGCCGGCGTCATGCTCTACGAGCAGCTCTGTGGCCGCCGGCCCTTCACCGGCCCCACCACCGAGGCCGTGCTCCACCGCATCGCCGAGGGCCAGCTCCGCCCGCCCACCGAGCTCGACCCGTCCGTGCCGCCCGCGTTGGATCGCATCTGCCTCCTGGCGCTCGCCCGAGACCCGAACGCGCGCTTCGAGAGCCTTCACACCTTCACCGAGGCCATCGCGCACGTGGGCGGCGCCGCCGAGCTGGCCTCCCCCGAGCAGGTGGCCGCCTACGTGGAGTCGCTCTTCCCGCTCGATAGCGACCCGAAGCGCCAGGCCCTCCGCCGCGCCCGGCTCGCGGACCCCTCGCAGCCCGCCACCGGCGCGCATCCGGCGGCGCCCGCGAGGCCCTCGGGGCACCTGGCCCCTCCGTCCCCGGCCGCTCCCGCACGGGCCGCGCCGCGAGCAGCGCCCTCCGCCACCGAGGCCCCCCGGACGTCCGCGCCCGCGAAGAAGCGGGGGCTCGTGGTGGCCGCGCTCGGAGGACTGCTCGTGCTGGGTGGTGGAGCCGCCCTGTTCCTGCGCCAGGGCCCGCCGCCCGCCGAGCGCCTCGCCGCCGCCGAGGCCACCACGGACCCCAACGCCCGCCGCTCCGCCCTGAAGGGGCTCGGCGAGGATGAGCGCGCCAACGCGGCCCAGCTCGCCCGGGCCGGTGCGCTGCTGCTCGCCGCGGGCTCGCCCCAGGAGGCGATGGACATGGCCGAGTCCTTCGTCGCGCGCTTCCCCCAGGACCTCGAGGCGCACCTGCTCGCCGCGCGCGCCAGCACCGAGCTGCGCATGGGCCGCCGTGCCGAGCGCGCCATCGAGCAGGCCACCACGCTCTCGCCCGAGGACGTCCGCCCGCCCCTGGCGCTCGCCGAGCTGCGCGAGCGGCAGGGAGACCTGCCCGGTGCCATCACCGCGCTCGCCCAGGCGTACGAGAAGCACCGCCAGGATGCCCAGGTCGCGCCGCGCTACGGCCAGCTGCTGTCCCACAACGGGCAGCTCGAGCAGGCCGCGGAGGTGCTGGGGGCCTGGACGCGCCGCAACGAGGACGCGCGGGCGCTCGCGGAGCTGGGCTTCGTGCGCTACCGCCAGGAGAAGCTGGACGACGCCACCGCGCTGCTGCGCCGGGCGCTGCGCAAGGAGCCACAGCTCGCGCTCGCCCACTACTACCTGGGGGCAGTCCTCTTCCGGCAGGACAACATCTCCGGCGCCGAGCGCGCCTACCGCGAGGCGGACCGGCTCGAGCCCCAGGAGCCGCGGGCCCTCGTCGCGCTCTGTCAGGTGCTCGCCCATGCCGGACGGGTGAACGATGCGGACGCGGTGAAGCGTTCACTGGCGACGCGATTCCCGGAGAAGGCGAAGTCGCTCGCTGCCGAGTGCGCCCCGGCTCACTAGAGCTTCTGGCGCCATGCGCACTCACCCCTTCCCCGTCCTCTGGGCCGCCGCGCTGCTGTTCACCGCCGCGGCCTGCTCCGACAACGACAACGCGCCGGAGACCACGCCGCCGCCCAGTGCTCCGGACTACGGTCCCCCCTCGGGTCCCGCTCCGGCGCCGCTGCCCGAGCGCGCCTCGTGTACCGGGCTCACCGTGGGCCCTGGCACCTATGACTGGACGATTTCCCACCAGGGACGCACCCGGGCCTACCGGATCTTCGTGCCCACGCTCTACGACGCGACGAAGCCCACGCCCGTGGTGCTCTCCTTCCATGGCTACAGCTCCAATGAGCTGGAGCAGGAGGGCCTCAGCCGCATGTCCGAGCAGGCCAACGCCCAGGGCTTCATCGCGGTGTATCCCCGAGGGCTGAACCAGAACGACCTCGCCGGCACCACGGACCCGCGCTACGACGACACGCGCGGCTGGAACGCGGGCGGGTGCTGTGGGCCGTCGCAGATTTCCCGCGTGGACGACGTGGGGTTCGTGGACGCGCTGCTCGCGGAGCTGGACACGCGCGTGTGCCTGGACACCAAGCGCATCTACGCCACCGGCCTGTCCAATGGGGCCTTCTTCTCGTACCGGCTCGCGTGCGAGCGCTCGGGGCAGTTCGCGGCCATCGCGCCCGTGGCGGGCATGGAGTCCTTCGCGCCGTGTGAGCCCGTGCGGCCGGTGTCGGTGATGCACTTCCACGGCACGGGAGACCCGACCATCCGCTACGAGGGCGGCGACAACATCCCCTTCGGCACGCCCTACCCGTCCGCGGCCGATTCAGTGGCGCGCTGGGCGCAGCGAGACGTCTGCACTGGCGGGACGAGCACCACCTATGACCAGGGAGACAGCTCCTGCATCACGTACACCGGGTGCCCGCAGAACGCGGCCGTCACCCTGTGCACCGTGCAGAGTGGCGGCCATACCTGGCCCGGAGGGCTCGTTCCGCCCGACTACGGCTACACCACGCAGGACCTCGACGCGACGGCGGAGATGTGGCGCTTCTTCTCCGACCACCCGCGACCCTGAGACGGCCCCGGGCCCGCACTCCCGGGCTCCGGGCGATGACGCCTGCGGTGGAGGGCATGGCCGCCCGTCTACCCCTTGCCCGTGGAACGGGCGCCCTCCAGCGTTGGGTGTTGGCAACCCCACGCGGGAGGGACGCGTCATGTCCACGAAGGTCGAGCGGCATGGAGGACATCCGGCCTCCTGGCTCCCCACCCTGCTGATGCTCGGGGCCCTGGTACCCGGCTCGGTCCTGGCCGCCGTGGTCCGCACCGGCGACGTGGTGCAGGTGGGCCCCCAGGAGATCATCGACGAGGATCTCTATGCCTTCGGCCGCGTCGTGAACATCCAGGGCACCGTGCGCGGCGACCTCATCACCGCTGGCGAGCAGGTGAGCATCTCCGGCACCGTCGAGGGCGATGTCATGTCCGCCTCCTCGAAGGGCCTGATTTCCAGCCCCGTGCGCGGCAGCCTCCGCGCCGCGGGGAGCGAGCTCATCGTGAGCGCTCCCGTGGGTGGGGATGCGATGCTCGCCGCTGGCAACCTGCGGCTCACCGACAAGGCCCAGGTGAGCAAGGATCTCTACCTCGCCTCCGGGGATGCCACCGTCCAGGCCCCCGTGCAGGGCGAGCTGCGCGCCGCCACGGGCTCCCTCACGCTCTCCTCGCCCGTGGGCCGGGACGCGCACGCCGAGGTGGGCACACTGCGGCTCACCGAGGGCGCGCGCATCAACGGAGACCTGAGCTACCGCAGTGACAAGGACGCACAGCTCGCCTCGGGCGCCGTGGTGACGGGCAATGTGGAGCGGCTCTCGCCCCAGCGCGCTCACGGCCGGGGGGGCGCCCTCGTCGCCTTCTTCTGGGTGCGGTGGCTCGTCGGACTGTTCGCGCTGGGACTGCTGCTCGTGCTCCTCTTCCCCGGCTTCGCGCGCCGTTCGAGCACCCTGCTCCGCCAGCAGCCCCTGCCCAGCCTCGGCTGGGGCGCCGCGCTCTTCGTGGGCATCCCCATCGCCGCCGCCCTCGTCTTCATGGTGGGCCTGCTCGTCGGCGGCTGGTGGATCGGCCTCTTCATCCTCGCCCTCTACGGCCTCGCCGTGGCCCTGAGCTTCCCCGTGGTGGGCATGCTCCTCGGCCAGTGGCTGCTCGAGCGCGTCCACAAGACGGGCCCCCACCTCGTGCTCGCGCTGCTCGTGGGGCTGGTGCTGCTGTCGCTGGTGCGGCTCGTGCCCATTCTGGGCGAGCTCGTCCTGCTGGCTACCGTCCTCTTCGGCCTGGGGGCACTGCTGCTCACCGTGGTGAGGAGCCACCGGCCCACCGGAGCCCCGGTGTGAACCTTCCGGGGCGCGAGTGTCGGGCGCTCGTCGCTCCGGACCCGGGGAACCCACGCGACGCGCTACTCCCACCGGGGGGAATGCGGTACGCAGGGCGTCGCATCCCTGAACAAGGAGCCCCGCCGTGCCCCCGCGCGCCCTCATCATCAACGCCGACGACCTGGGATACGACCCGGCCGTGACTCGCGGCATCCTCCGCTCCATGCAGGAGGGCATCGTCTCCTCGGCCACCTTCATGGTGAACACGCCCTACTCGGAAACAGCCGCCGACGAGGCCCGCGGACTGGCGCTCGGCCTGCACTTCAACCTCGCCCGGGGCCTGCCCATGTGGGCCGCCTTCCCCGACGAGCTCCTCCAGGGCGGGGCCCTCTCCGAGCCGCTCGCCGCGCGCCTCCCGCCGGACGTGGTGGAGGCCGAGGCGCTCGCCCAACTGGAGCGGCTGGACACGCTGCTCGGCCAGCCGGCCACGCACGTGGACGTGCACAAGCATCTGCACCGGCACCCGGGCATCTTCGAGGGCCTGGTACGCGCCGCCCGCACGGCCCGGCTGCCGGTGCGCTCCATCGACGAGGGCATGCGCCGCGCGCTGCGGGCCCAGGGCGTGCCCACCAACGACCACTTCATCGGCGACGCGGGGGCCGAGGCCTACTGGACGGTGGAGCGCCTGGAGCAGCACCTCTCCACGCTGCCCGAGGACGGCGTCATCGAGTTGATGTGCCACCCGGGCTACACGCCCGAGGCCGTGAAGAGCGGCTATTCCCAGCAGCGCGAGGTGGAGCTGGCCACCTTCCTCCACCCGCGGGCCCACATGGCCCTCACGAAGCTGGGACTCGAGCCCACCGACTTCCGCGTCCTCACGCGGGGCGCATAGCCTCCACCGGCGCCCGGGCGGGCAGCGGGGACGCCGCGGGAGCCTCCACCTCGGCCCCATGGCGCAGCAGCGCGAGGAGCTGCTCGGTGGAGAGCGCCGCCGCCCCGTCCGCCTCGGACAGGAGGCTGCTGGCCAGGTCCCGCTTCTCCTCGTGCAGCGCGAGGATGGCCTCCTCGAGGGTGCCCTCGGAGATGAAGCGCATCACCGTGACGGGCTTCGTCTGGCCGATGCGGTGCGCCCGGTCCGTGGCCTGGTCCTCGGCGGCCGGGTTCCACCACGGGTCCAGGTGCAGCACGTGGTCCGCCGCGGTGAGGTTGAGCCCCGTGCCCCCCGCCTTGAGCGAGATGAGGAAGACGTCCCCCTCGCCCCGCTGGAAGGCCGCCACCCGCGTCTCGCGCTCGGCCGCGGGCGTCTGCCCGTCCAGGTACTGCAGCGGCACGTCCCGCGCCTCGAGCGCCTCGCGCGCCAGGGCCAGGTGCTTGACGAACTGGCTGAAGACGAGCGCCCGGCCCCCTCCGGCGCGCACCGCCTCCACCACCTCCAGGAAGCGCTCCAGCTTCGCGGACGGCAGGGGCGAGTCCGCGTCCACCAGCCGCGGGTGGCAGGCCGCGAGCCGCAGCCGGGTGAGCGCCGCCAGCACCGCGAAGCGCTTCTCTGGCCCCTCCGCGTTCTTCAGCCGCACCAGCGCCGCCAGCCGGGTGTCCTCGTACAGCCGGCGCTCGCCCTCGGAGAGGGTGACGGGCACCACCGTCTCCACACGGGGCGGCAGCTCGCGCGCCACCTCCGCCTTGGTGCGCCGCAGCAGGAAGGGCCGCACCACCCGCGCCAGCGCCGCGCGCGCATTCGCGTCCCTCGTGCGCTCGATGGGGGCGGCGAAGCGCTCGCGGAAGGACTCGCGGCTGCCGAGCAACCCGGGGAAGACGAGCCGGTAGAGGCTCCACAGCTCCGACAGGCGGTTCTCCACCGGCGTGCCCGAGAGGGCCACGCGCGCCTCGGCCTTCAGGGCCCGCACCGCCTTGGCCCGGGCGGTGTCCGGATTCTTCACCGCCTGGGCCTCGTCCAGCACCAGCGTGGCGAAGGACACGGCGGCGAAGCGCTCGGCCTCGCGCATGAGCAGCGTGTAGCTCACCACCACCACGTCCCCAGCGCCCAGGCCGGAGAGCAGCGACTCGCGCTCGGCCTCGCGGTAGGCGTGCACCTTCAGCGAGGGAGCGAAGCGCTCCGCCTCGCGCGCCCAGTTGAAGCACACCGAGGTGGGCGCCACCACCAGCGCCGGCCCCGCCTTCGCGCGGTGCAGCAGCAGCGCGAGCGCCTGCAGCGTCTTGCCCAACCCCATGTCGTCCGCGAGGCACCCACCCCCGCCCCAGGCCGCCAGACGCGCCATCCAGACGAAGCCCTCGCGCTGGTAGTCGCGCAGCTCGGCCTTCAGGCTTTTGGGCACGGGCACCTCCATCCGCTGTGCCTCGCGGATGCGCCCGGCCAGCCGGCGCCAGTCCGGGGGCGCGCGCACCTCGGCCCCCGCCTCGGCCAGGGAGTCCAGCACGGGCGCCGCCGCCGCGCTCACCTCCCACCGGCCGCGCGAGGCATGCGCCAGGTCCGCCAGGGGCGAGAGCTGCTCGCGCAGGGCCTCGGTGAGCCGCAGCCAGCGGCCCGGCCCCAGCGGCACGTAGCGCCGCCCGCGCCGCAGCGAGTCCAGCAGCACGGCCAGCTCCACGCGCTCGCCCTCCAGCTCCACGCCGCCCTTCACGCCGAACCAGTCCCGCTCCCGCTCCACCACCACCTTCAGGCCCTGTGCGTCCGGCGAGCGCACCACCCGCCACGGGTGCTCCTCCCACTCCACGCGCAGGGAAGGCCCCGTCAGCGGCTCCAGCCGCTCGAGGAAGCCCAGCGCCTCCTCCGGCCCCTCCAGCTCGAAGCGGGCGTGCTCCTCCAGCGGCACCTCCAGCCGCTCCACCAGCGCGGCCACCTCGGCGCGCTCGGCCTCCAGGTTCCTCCGGACCCGCACGCGCTCGCCACCGCGCAGGCCGCGCACGACGTCGGCGCCTTCTCCCGGCACCAACGGGGGGACCTCGGACAGGGGCCGCACGCGCAACACGCCCTCCAGGCTCTCCGCCCCCGTGGGCCGCAGCCGCAGCAGCAGCCCGGGCACGGCCGGCACCTCGCGCGCCTCCATCGAGGGCGGCAGCACGAGGGGAAAGGCGGACTCCACCCCGCCCAGGTGGCGCAGCAGCTCCCCGCGTGACGCCTCGGGCAGCCGCCCCCCGTGCACCACCACGGACTCCAACACCGCCAGCGCCTCGGGGGTGGCGGACACCAGAGAGAGCCGCGACGCCTCCGGCTCCAGGAGCAACCAGGGCCGGGGCGCATGCCGGGCCACCATGCCCTCCACCGCGCGCGGAGACACGGGCGTGCCCCCGACGGCGGGCCGGACGCGCAGCCCCTCCTCCGCCTCCTCCAGCACGAAGCCGAGCGGCACTTCGCGCACCCGCAGCGGCGCGTCCAGCCGCGACGCGTGCACCAGGCGGGGGCTGTGCGCCAGCAACCGCAGCGCCTGCACGAGGAAGTGGCGCCGCTCCTCCCCCCGGTACAGCGGGACGGCGCGGCACAGCGTGAAGGCCTCCACCTCCTCGGGCGACGAGAGGCTGGCCCGCGCCTCGCTCTCGTCTCGAGGCACCACCGGAGTCCCCTTGGACCAGCCGCCGCGCTTGAGGGACCGGTGGAGGTAGGGCCGCAGGTGGGGCGCTCCCGCCTCCAGGCCCTCCAGCCGGAAGGAGACGGAGAGGGCGGGCGCGGGGGCCTTCTGGCCGATGCGCGCCATCCGCTGCGCCTTCTCCATCGCCTGGAGCAGACGCTGGCCCGGCACCACGAAGAGACGCTCGGCGAGCCGCGCGTTCTCCCGGGCCCGCCCCCGCTCCCCGAGGGCGCCCAGCAGCGCATCCACCGCGGACAGCGCATGCACGCAGCGCGCGAGGCCCGTCCCGCCACAGGCCTGACAGCTCACGGCCTCCTCGCCCTCGAGCAGCCGCGGCAGGTCCATCCGTACGCAGGGGCTCGCATGGGCGTCATGCGTCAACGCACCGGTGGCGCGCGGAAGCTCGTGGGCATGCACCACGAACGGCGTGGCCTCCTCCTGCGGGAAGAGGAGCTGGAGCTCGCTGGGGGAGAACAGCCGGGGCACGGCGTGCTCGCGGATGCGGGCGCGCACCTGCCCCAGCACCTGGACGAGCGGCACGAGCCGGGCGTCCGTGGGCACCGGCGGCCCGGAGTCCTGGCGCTCCCGCTCGAGCCCCCGGCGCACCCGCCGTGCCTCCGCTTCCAACAAGGTCCACGCGGCCTGTTCGAGCGTGGCGCGGGTGCTGGCGGACAAGAAGGGCAGCTCCAGTTGCGCGCTCCCGTCCACCAGCGACACGACGGGAACGGAGTCGAACATGTACATCCGGTGGAGCACGCCGAAGTTGGGCGGGAGGTAGGGCTCCAACGCGGAGACGCGGACGCGGCTCAGGTGGGTGACCTGGTGCGTCTCCAACCACCGCTGCACGTCCTCCGGGGTGCGCGGCCACTCCACCACCGGGGCGGGAGCGGCCGGAGGGGCCTTGTCCTCGGGCGAGAGGACCGCGAGGAGGGCCAGGCCGAGCGCCACCGCGTGCTCGCACGTGCCGCTCTCGAGGAAGTGGGGGCACTGGCAGTCGAGCCCCAGGCCGTCCTCATCGGCGCTCACCCGCACGGCGAGCCGCACACCGCCTCGTCCTCGCACCACCCCCTGGAGGCTCTCCCCCTCCACGGCCCAGCTCAGCACCCGCCCCCGGCTCATGAGCGAGGTCCCTTTGGACAACACCTCGTCTCCGGCCAGCTCGCGCAACTCCTCCCGCGACAGCCAGCGCCCCAGCAGGGGCCCAGGGCGGGGAGGTGACTTCTTCAGTGGTTCTCCCGACATGACCTCCAAGATAACGTCCGGGCACGTGTCTGTCTTCTGTTCCGTGAAGGGACTCACGGATGCCGGGTGCTCGGCCGTGGGAGCATCCGCTCCACGCGGGGCCGCTCGACCCGGGAGGTGGGGAGGGCCTCGCGTGAAGCGTGAGGTAGGAAGGAGTGACGGCACGCCCCGTGCGGGCCGGAGGGAGCGCGAGGTCCTCCGGCCCACGGAGCGCGGGGAGGCTAGCCGTTCACCTTCTTCCACGAGGGACGGGTGCTGATGCGCTGCCACCAGGACTTCACGAAGGGGCGCTCGGTGATGAGGGTGCCCTGGGGGGTGACCGAGAGGTACTGCAGGTAGGGCAGCCAGGAGATGTCCGCGAGCGAGAACGTGTCGCCGGCGAGGTAGGCCTGCGAGCGCAGGGCCCGGTCCACGACGTCGAGCGCCTTGGCGGCCTGGTCCCGGCCCTTGTTCACCTTGTCCATGTCGGGCTTGCCGCCGCCGCGCATCTGCTTCATGAGCATCTCCATGACGATCGCCATGCAGTGCGGCGTGAAATAGGACTGCTCGACGCTGAGCCACTGCTCCATGCGGCCGAGCGAGGGCAGATCGCTCGGGATGAGCTTGTTGCCCGGCAGCTTCGCGTCGAGGTAGCGGATGATGGCGCGCGACTCGTACATGGAGAAGCCGTCATCCTCGAGGTAGGGGACGACGCCGAAGGGGTGCTTCGCCACGTAGTCGGGCGACTTCTGCTGGCCCGTGCCGAGGTCGATGAGGACGAACTGGGCCTCGTGACCCTTCTCGGCGAGCGTGGTGAGGACCTTGCGGGTACAGGTGCTCATCGGATGACCGTAAAGCTTCATGCGTGTTCCTCCAGTGGGGTGGAAGCGGCGCGAAGCTATAAGAGTCCCCCGGGGGTTGCGCTAGCCTTCCGAGCCATGGACCGGAAGCGCACAGTCGGGCTGCTCTTCGTCGTGCTGGTGCTCGTGGGTGGGTTGTTCCTGCTGCTGCGAGGGAGCGGCGGGGAACCGAAGCCCGAGGCCTCCCGGACCGGAGGAGCCACGGCCCCGGCGGCACCCGCGCCCGCGCGCGCCGAGACTCCCCCCGCCCCGGAGCCGGCCCATGCCGCGCCCTCGCGCCTGGTGCCCGCCACGAGCACCGAGGACAAGACCGAGCCTCGGGGCTCCTTCGAGGGACGCGTCATCTCGGCGACGACGGGAGAGGGAGTGGAGGGCGCCGAGCTGACCTTCGCCGGAGAGGGAGGCGCGACGTCGGCGCGCACGGATGCGGAGGGACGGTTCCGGCTCGTGCTGAACACGCCGGGCACGTGGCAGCTCGCGGTGGTGACGGCGCGAGGCTACCTGCCCTTCGGCCCCGAGTGGGGACAGAGCCCCGTCCGCTTCACGGCCGTGCCGGGCCAGCGCATCTCGGACCTGGTGCTCGCGCTGACGCCCGAGGTGGAGCTGCTGGGCCGGGTGGAGGACGCGCAGGGGCAGCCGGTGCAGGGAGCGCAGGTGCGCGTGCTGACGGGGCGGGGCGGCGAGTCGGTGCTCTTCCCGACGCCGGATCTCTACACCTCGGATGCGAAAGGGGAGTTCCGCTTCCACGCCCCCGAGGGAGCCGCCGTGGAGGCCCGCCACCCGGCCCATGCCTCCGCGAGGGCCGAGGTGACGCGCACGGCCATGCTGACGCGCAAGGTGGTGCTGAAGCTGGTCAAGCACGTGGGGCTCGCGGCGGCGGTGCCGGGCAAGCCGCTGGAGGGGCTCGTGGTGGACGAGAGCGGAGCGGCGGTGACGGGAGCGCTGGTGTCGGTGAGCTCGGCCGCGAGCGCCTGGCCGCGCAGGTACGGCGACGAGCTCGGCTACGAGCGGGTGACGGACGCGGAGGGGCGATTCAGCGTCGAGGACCTGGCGCCGGGGAAATACGACGTCACCGCGAGACTCATGGGGCTGGCGCCCGGACAGCTGCGGGATGTGGAGGCGGGCCGGACGGATCTGCTGCTGAGGCTCTCGCAGGGGACGAGGCTGGTGGGCACGGTGCGCGACGGGGCCACGGGCAAGCCAGTGCCCTCGTTCAGCCTGGGCGTGGACACGAGGCGGGGTCCGCTGCAGCGCGAGTCCTTCGTGCAGCTCTCGTTCATCGACGCCCAGGGCCGCTACTCGGTCTCGGGAGTCCCACCCGGAAGCTACCTGGTGCAGGTGGCCGCGCACGGCTACGCGCCCGCGGAGGCCACAGTGGAGGTGCCGGAAGGCTCGGGACCGGTGACGGCGGACTTCTCGCTCGAGCGCGGGGCGAGGATGACGGGGCGCGTGGTGGAAGACGGCACGGAGCTTCCGCTGGAGCGCGCACGCATCACCGTCGAGGGCTTGGGGGCGGAGGGAGCGCTGTCCGTGCGCTACGACGCGCTGACGGATGCCCAGGGCAACTTCACGCTGGACGGGTTGCCCTCGGGCGAGGTGTCGCTATTCGTCTCCGCCGACAAGCATCACAGCCGGATCATCTCGGGCGTCACGGTGCGCGGAGACACCACGCCGCCGAGGACGATCGAGCTGCGGCCGACGGAGGAGGGCGAGGAGCCGCAGGTGGAGCTGGTGGGAATCGGAGCGGTGCTGGCGGCGCGAGAGGACGCGCTGGTACTGGGCCAGGTCTTTCCAGGAGGAGGCGCGGACGAGGCGGGGCTGACCACGGGGGACAGCATCGTGCGCATCAACGGGCGTCCGGTGGTGGAGTTGGGCTTCACGAACGCCGTGCAGAGCATCCGAGGCCCCGAGGGCAGCAAGTTGGTGCTCGGGGTGCGCAGAGCGGGCGCGGTGGGCACGGAAGGGAACCCGGCGCCCGTGGTGGACATCACCGTGACACGTCGACGCCTCCGCCTGTAGGGAGCAGGGCACGAATCAAGGGTGTTGAATGGATGGCCTACCGAGCCCGCATGTGAACGTGTACACGACGAGATTCATTGCTCTGCTGTCCGCCATGGCGATGGCTGGCATCGGGTGCGTCCACTCACGACAGCCTGAAACCCGAGCCCATGTCATCTCCGAGGATGCGCATGGAGTCGGCATCGCACTTGGAACGGGTGGCGCTGGTGATCGTGACTGTCAGGCGGAGCACGAAGAGTGCTTCAGGGAATGCTGGAAGAAAAGCCGCCCGCCGTATCCCCACAAACACGACGAATGGTATTACAAGCGTTGTACCAGCGATTGCAGCAAGGCCTACAACGAGTGCGTCGATGCTCAGGAAGAAGCAGAAGGCGTGAGGAAATTAGAGTTCTCGCGCATCGACCAGGCGATTGAATGGATCAGGAACAACAAGGCCAAAGTCGCACTTGGAACCGTCGTCATTGTCGCTGGTGCCGCCTTTGTCATCACAACAGGCGGCTCCGGTGCGCTGATCCTGGCTCCTCTTGCTTTCTGATCAGGTGCACCCATGAGCTACAACTCGAACTTTGACGTGGACTCGGTCCTGGAACTCCTTGGGACCGTAAACGAGAAGTATCAGGATGGTTCACCCGAAGACGAGGCGCTCCGGATCGCCGCGGTAGCGCTGCTCTACGTCCGCGATATCCAGAAGTTGGATGAGTACCGCGAATATTTTCGCAAGTTCTACACCCCCGCCATCGAGTCGGTCATCGTCTCGCAGACGTTCGCAACGCGAGAAGAGGCGGATGCGTGGCTCGCCAGTGGAAAGGCCAGCGAGGACGAACTCGTCAGAATCGCTGGCCAGGGCTTCCGCGTCATCACCGCGCGGAAGGGGAAGGGGTTGATCTTCCTCCGCACGCCCCTGCCGGAAGAGATGGAGTAACCCCTCACGGACTACTCCATCCTGGCGCGAACCGGGCTCAGCCGAACACGCAATCCTTGCCCTTCGTCGGCAGCGCGGAGGTGTCCCGCGACAGGTACGTGTCGACGGCCTTCGCCGCCTCGCGTCCGTCCGACAGCGCCCAGACGATGAGGCTCGCGCCCCGGCTCGCGTCGCCCGCGCAGAACACGCCGTCCGCCGATGTGGCGAAGCCCGCGTCCACCTGCACGTTGCCTCGCGGCGAGAGCTTCACGCCCAACTCCTCCGCCAGCCGCCCCGTGTCCGGCCCCGTGAAGCCCATGGCCAGCACCAGCAGGTCCACCTCGTAGACCGTCTCCGAGCCGGGCACCTCCACCAGCCGCGGTGCTCCACCCGCGTCGCGCTGCAACTCCACCCGCACCGCGTGCAGCGCCTGGAGCTTCCCGTCCTTGCCCACCAACTGCTTCGTCATCAGCCCGAACTCGCGCGCCCCACCCTCCTCCTGGCTCGACGAGGTCCGGAAGATGAGCGGCCAGCGCGGCCACGGGTTGCCCTCGGCGCGCACCTTCGGCGGCGCGGGCATCAGCTCCACCTGCGTCACGTTCGCCGCGCCCTGCCGCAACGCCGTGCCCAGACAGTCCGAGCCCGTGTCTCCTCCGCCCAGGATGAGCACCCGCCTCCCCGCCGCGTCCAGCCGGGGCTCGCGCGTGGCCCCTCCCGCCACCACCCGGTTCTGGTGCTCCAGGTACTCCATCGCCGGCACCACGCCCGACAGCTCGCGCCCCGGCACCTCGAGCTCCCTCGCGCGCCTCGCACCCATCGCCAGCACCACCGCGTCGTACTGCTCGCGGAGCGCCTGGAAGCCCGGCTCGCGGCCCACGTCCACACCGCAGCGGAACTCCACGCCCTCGGCCTCCATCAGCTTCAGCCGCCGCTCCAGCACTCCCTTGTCCAGCTTGAAGTCGGGAATGCCGTAGCGCAGCAGACCTCCGGCCTTGTCATCCCGCTCGTACACCGTGACGCTGTGCCCCGCCTGGTTGAGCTGTGCCGCCGCCGCCAGCCCCGCCGGCCCCGAGCCCACCACCGCTACGCGCTTGCCCGTGCGGTTCGCCGGAGGCCGCGGCTTCACCCAGCCCTCCGCGAAGGCCCGCTCGATGATCTCCTTCTCCATCTGCTCGATGGCCACGGGGTCCTGATCGATGTTCAGGACGCAGGCGGACTCGCACGGCGCGGGGCACAGCCGGCCGGTGAACTCGTGGAAGTTGTTGGTTCCGCTCAGCGCGAGGAAGGCTTCCTTCCACTTGCCCCGGTACACCGCGTCGTTGAACTCGGGGATGGGATTGCCCAGCGGACAGCCCTGGTGACAGAAGGGCACGCCACAGTCCATGCACCGCCCCGCCTGGCGCTTCGCCTCGTCGGCGGAGAGCGGGAGCACGAACTCGCGCGAGTCCCCTACCCGCTCGGACTTCTCCCGCTTGGGGGCGGGCACGCGCTGCCACTCCATGAAACCCGTCGTCTTGCCCATGACTAGCCCTCCCCTCCCACGACCTGGAGACGCGGAGCCGCGGCCGGAGGCGGCTTGCGGGCCGCCCGGCGAGCCTGGAGCACGCGCTTGTAGTCGGTGGGCATGACCTTCACGAACTGCGGCACCATCAGCTCCCAGTTGTCGAGCACCCGTCTGGCCAGCGTGCTCCCCGTGTGGTGCAGGTGCCGTTCAATCATCCCGTGCACGAGCCAGATTTCCGACTCGTCCACCAGCGACTCCAGTTCCACCATCTCCAGGTTGCAACGCTGGCGGAAGGAGCGCTCGCGGTCGAGCACGAAGGAGAGGCCTCCGCTCATGCCCGCGGCGAAGTTGCGCCCGGTGGGGCCGAGCACCACCACCACGCCACCCGTCATGTACTCGCAGCCGTGGTCACCCACGCCCTCGACGACGGCCTGGGCGCCGCTGTTGCGCACCGCGAAGCGCTCGCCCGCGAGCCCGCGCAGGTACACCTCGCCGGCCGTGGCGCCGTAGAGGACGGTGTTGCCCACCAGCACGTTCTCCTCGGGGACGAAGCGGCTGTCATGCGGTGGGTAGACGATGACGCGTCCACCGGAGAGCCCCTTGCCGAGGTAGTCGTTGGCATCTCCCTCCAGCTCGAGCGTCACGCCGCTGGCGAGGAACGCGCCGAAGCTCTGTCCGGCCGAGCCCTGCAGCCGGATGCGCAGCTGTCCATCCGGCAGGCCCCGGGCCCCATACCGCTTCGCGATCTCACCCGAGAGCATGGCGCCCACGGCGCGGTGCGTATTGGCCACGGGCCGCACCAGGAGCGTGGGCGCTCCGCCCTCCAGCGACACCTTCGCGTGCTGGAGGAGCTCATGGTCCAGGTGGTCCGACACGTCCTTGGCCTGGGCCGAGTCGCAGCGCCGGGGCTCATCGGCATCGGCGGCGGGCCGCACCAGCAGGGCGGACAGGTCCACCCGCTTCGCCTTCCAGTGCTGCGTGGAGTGCCGCTGCCGCAGCAGGTCCACGCGGCCCACCAGCTCGCCGAGCCGGCGCACACCGAGCGCGGCCATCTGCCGCCGCAGGTCCTCGGCGACCATGAGGAAGAAGTTCACCACGTGCTCGGGCTTGCCGTGGAAGCGCTCGCGCAGGCCCGCGTCCTGGGTGGCGATGCCCACCGAGCACGTATTGAGGTGGCACTTGCGCAGCATGATGCACCCGAGCGCGATGAGGCTCGCGGTGGCCATGCCGAACTCCTCGGCGCCGAGCAGCGTGGCGACGAGCACGTCCCGGGCGGTGCGCAGGCCGCCGTCCACCTGCACGCGGATGCGTCCGCGCAGCCCGTTGTGCACCAGCACCTGCTGCGCCTCGGCGAGCCCCAGCTCCCAGGGCAGGCCCGCGTGCTTGATGCTGGAGATGGGCGAGGCGCCCGTGCCGCCCTCGTAGCCGGAGATGACCACGGCCCCGGCGCCGGCCTTGGCCACGCCCGCGGCGATGGTGCCCACGCCCACCTCGCTCACCAGCTTCACGCTCACCCGCGCCGCCGGGTTCACCGACTGCAGGTCATAGATGAGCTGCGCCAGGTCCTCGATGGAGTAGATGTCGTGGTGCGGCGGCGGCGAGATGAGCGTCACGCCCGGCGTGGACCAGCGCACGCGGGCAATCCGCTCGTCCACCTTGTGGCCCGGGAGCTGTCCGCCCTCGCCGGGCTTGGCGCCCTGGGCCATCTTGATTTGCAGCTCCACGGCATTGACGAGGTACTCGGTGGTGACGCCGAAGCGCGCGCTCGCCACCTGCTTGATGGCGCTGCGCCGCAGATCTCCATTCTCGTCCGGCGCGTAGCGGCGCGACTCCTCACCGCCCTCGCCGCTGTTGGAGCGCCCGCCCAGCCGGTTCATCGCGATGGCCAGCGTCTCGTGGGCCTCGGCGCTGATGGAGCCGAAGGACATGGCGCCGGTGACGAAGCGCCGGACGATCTCCAGGGCCGGCTCCACCTCCTCCAGCGGCACGGGGGTGCGGCCCTCCGCCGCCACGTCCAGGAGCCCGCGCAGGTTGCAGTGCTCGCGCGTCTCGTCGTCCGCCAGCTTCGAGTACTCGGCGAAGAGGGCGGTGTCATTCGTGCGCGCCGCCTGCTGCAGCTTCGCGATGGTGGCCGGGTTCCACTTGTGCGTCTCGCCCCGGCGGCGCCACTGGTACAGGCCGCCCACGGGGAGCTGCTCGGAGGCGTGCTCGGCCGCCTCGCCGAAGCCGCGCACGTGCCGCTCGAGCACCTCGCGCCCCAGCTCCGGCAGGCCCACGCCCTCCACCCGCGAGGACGTCCCGGTGAAGTGCTTCTCCACCAACCGCCGCTCCAGGCCCACCACCTCGAAGAGCTGCGAGCCGCGGTAGGACTGCAGCGTGGAGATGCCCATCTTGGACATCACCTTGAGCAGGCCCTCCTCCACCGCGTGGATGAAGTTCTCCTGGGCCTTCTCGTGGTCCACCGGCAGCTCGCCCGCCTCGGCCAGGGCACGCAGCGAGTCCAGCGCCAGGTACGGGTTCACCGCCGAGACGCCGTAGCCGAAGAGACACGCGAAGTGGTGCACCTCGCGCGCCTCGGCCGTCTCCAGCACGAGGCCCGTGTACATGCGGATGCCGTCGCGCACGAGCCGCTGGTGCACCGCCGACACGGCCAGCAGCGCGGGAATGGGCGCATGCGCCGAGTCCACACCGCGGTCACTCAGCACGAGGATGCTCGCGCCCTCGTCCACCGCCTCCACCGCGCGGGTGCACAGCGCCTCGAGCGCCTCCTCCAGCGCGGCCTCGCCGCCCGTCACCGGGTAGAGGAGGCTCAGCTGGTACGTCTCGAAGACGCCCTCGTTGCTGATGGCGGCCAGCTTCGCCAGCTGCCCGTTGGTGAGGATGGGGCCCGGCAGCGACAACCGGTGGCACTGGTCCGGTGTCTCCTCGAAGGTGTTGCCATCCGGCCCCAGCCCCGTGGCGAGCGTCATCACCAGCGACTCGCGGATGGGGTCGATGGGCGGGTTGGTCACCTGCGCGAAGAGCTGGTGGAAGTAGTTGAAGAGCGTGGGGGCCTGATCGCTGAGCACGGCGAGCGGCGTGTCCGTGCCCATGGAGCCCACCGGCTCCTTGCCCGTCTCGGCCATGGGGCGCAGCACCAGCCGCACGTCCTCGTCCGAGTAGCCGAAGGCGCGCTGCAGCCGCCACAGCTCCTCGCCGCCCAGGCGCGTGGGCGCGGGCACCGTGGGCAGGTCGTCGAAGGTGAAGACGTTGCGCTCCAGCCACTTGCGGTACGGCCAGCGCGAGGTGATGTCGCTCTTCACCTCCTCGTCCTCGAGGATGCGGCCCTCCTCGGTGTCCACCAGCAGCATGCGGCCCGGGGTGAGGCGGCCCTTGCGGCGCACCTGGGAAGCGGGCACGTCGATGACGCCCGTCTCCGAGGCGAGGATGATGCGGTCGTCCTCGGTGACGAGGTAGCGCGCGGGGCGCAGGCCGTTGCGGTCCAGCGTGGCGCCGATGAGCTGCCCGTCCGAGAAGGCGATGGCGGCCGGCCCGTCCCACGGCTCCAGCAGCGCGCTGGAGTACTCGTAGAAGGCGCGCCGCTCGTCGCTCATGAGCGTGTGGCCCTCCCACGCCTCGGGGATCATCATCATCATGGCGTGGGGCAGCGGGCGGCCACCGAGGCACAGCAGCTCCACCATGTTGTCGAACTGCGCCGAGTCGCTCTTGCCCGGGACGATGATGGGGAAGAGGGGCTCGAGGCTGCCGCCGAACTTCGCCGACTGGAGCAGGCCGCGCCGGGCGTTCATCCAGTTGCGGTTGCCGCGCAGCGTGTTGATTTCGCCGTTGTGCGCGATGTAGCGGAAGGGCTGGGCGAGCTCCCAGGTGGGGAAGGTGTTGGTGGAGAAGCGCGAGTGCACCAGGCCCAGGGCGCTGACGAACTCGGGGTGCTGCAAGTCCACGTAGAAGCGCGGCAACTGCCGGGGCAGGAGCAGGCCCTTGTAGATGAGCGTCTCGGCCGAGAAGCTGGCCACGTGGAACTGGCCCTCGGGGTCCAGGCCACGGTCGTTGATGCGGCGCTCGGCGAGCTTGCGGATGCGGAACAGCTTGCGCTCGAAGGCGCTGGGCACCACGCGGCGGCGGGCCACGAAGAGCTGGCGGATGACAGGGGCGCTCTCGCGCGCGAGCCGGCCCAGGTACGAGGGCTCCACGGGCACGTCGCGCCAGCCGAGCACGCGCTGGCCCTCGTCGGCGGCCACCTGCTCCAGGGCGGCCTCGCAAGCGATGCGCGACTCCTCGTCCGAGGGCAGGAACACCATGGCCACGCCGTACTGGCGGCGGGGGGGCAGCACGAAGCCCAGGCGCTCGCGCTCGAAGAAGCGGTGGGGGAGCTGCACGAGGATGCCGGCGCCATCCCCCGTCTCGGGGTCCTTGCCCGCCGCGGCCCGGTGGCTCAGCCGGTTGAGCAGCTCCAGCGCGTCCTCGACGATGCCGCGCGATTTCTCGCCGCGAATGTGGGCCACGAAGCCCACGCCACAGGCGTCATGCTCGGTGTCCGGTTCATACAGTCCATAGCGGCCCGGGCCCTGGTGCGGCATCAGCACTCTCCTCGCGGCGGGTAAACCCCGCTGACGCGTGGAGTCTAATGCACCGTGTCAAGGCCGGTAAGCAGACAGTTCGAGCGTGGGTCGATTGCAAGCGCCGAGGGCGGACGGGGAGGCGGGGGCCGGGTTCGGCGGCCGCCATCCCGAGAAGCCGGGACCTCCACCGCGACTCACCACGAGACGGCCTTGCGCACCGCCGGACGTTGAGCGTGGCGATGAGTGTACTCCACCAACTGCGGATGCCCGTCGAGCAGCTTCAGCGTGTAGGCCAGGTGGAGGATGGACGCCGTCACCACATCGGCGGCGGTGAACGCTCCTCCCACGAGGAACTCACGGCCGCCGAGGCCTCCTTGGATGACGTCGAGCACGGCCGTCAGGCGGACCCTGTGCTTCGCGAGCTCTTCCTTCGCGTGCGCACTGGCCTTCTGCTCCTCGGGCAACTGCGCGTGCCAGTAGAACGCCATCACCGCGGAGTCGAGGCGCGTCTCGGCGAAGACCATCCACTGGTAATAAGGGCCGCGCTCCGCGGACCCCACCGGCGGCGCCAGGTGCTTCTCCGGAAACCGGTCGGCCAGATGGAGGCAGATGGCCAGGGTTTCCAGCAGCGTGACGTCCCCATCCACCAGGGCGGGGACTTCGCCCAGCGGATTCACCGCCAGGTACGCGGGGCTGGTGTTCTCCTGTCGAGCGAGGTCGAGCTTGACCAGTTCATAGGGCACTCCGAGCTCCTCCAACATCCATCGGGGACGGACCGCTCGGGTTCGGGGGGCACCGTAAAGCTTCATGTGTGACGCTCCTGAATGTTGCGGAAGGCGGCAACATGCGGCAATCGGGGTGGCCGGACAATCCGGCCCCCAGCGAACTCATTGTCAGGTCAGGCTTGACGGTCATGATCCCCCCCGCAGACATGCTCCTCTTCGCCACGGTCGTTCGAGCGGAGAGCTTCACCCGGGCGGCGCGCCAGCTCGGCATCACCAAGCAGACCATCAGCGAGCGCATCCGCAACCTGGAGGAGCGGCTCGGGGTGCGGCTTCTCGAGCGAACCACGCGGCGCCTGCGGGTCACCCAGGCCGGAGCGACATACTACGAGCGCTGCGCCGCCATCGCCGCGCAGATCGACGAGGCGAACAGTGAGGTGCAACAGCGGCAGGCGGAGCCCACCGGCCTGCTGCGGGTCTCCTCGCCGGTGCTCTACGGCCGGCGATACCTGACGCCCGTGATTTCGAAGTACCTCGACCGCCATCCCCAGGCGCGGGTGGAGTTGGTGCTGGCGGACCGCCGTATCCACCTCATCGAAGAGGGGCTGGATGTCGCAATTCACATCGGTCCGCTCGACGACTCGTCGCTCGTGGCACGCAAGCTCGGCGAGGGTCCGGTCCATTTCGTGGCGAGCCCCCACTTCCTGTCGAAGTACGGCACGCCGGGCGCCAGGGAGCTCCGCGACGCGCGCTGCATTGGCTTCAGTGCGTTCGAGACGTGGGAGGCCGAGGGGGTGAGGTCTCGAATCGATCCGGTCCTGACCGTGAATGATCATGAGCTCGCGTGCGAGGCGGCGATCGCCGGGGTGGGCATTGCGCGCGTCCCGGCCATCCTCTGCCGGGAGGCCGTCCGTGACGGCCGGCTGAAGATCCTCTTCGGCCCCAGGCCCGCGGCGCTGCGGGCCATCCACGTCGTCTACCCGAGCCGGCTGAATCTTCCAGCCAAGGTCCGGCTCTTCGTGGATGCCATGGCAACGCTGGCCGAGCCGATGCCGCCGCCGCACACCGGCCCACGGCGAAAGCGTTGAGCAGTGCCGGGCCGGGTGACGGAGCGAGGGCCTGGCTCGTTTTCGCCATTCCCGCTTCGCCGGCACACGTGTTCCTTCCTCTCGGGCGCTTCCGGTGCTTCCATCCGCGGGCATGACAGAGCGTGAGCAGCGCCGTACCCGTCCCCGGGAGTTCGACCTCGTCCTCTTCGGAGCCACGGGTTTCACCGGTCGCCTCGTCGCCGAGTACCTCGTGAAGAAGCGCCCCGCGCTCCGCTGGGCCCTCGCGGGCCGGAGCCTCGGCAAGCTCGAGCGCGTGCGCGACGAGCTCTCCGCCCTGGAGCCCTCCGCGAAGGCGCTCCCCCTGCTGGCGGGCGACAGCCTGGACACGGCCGCCATGGAGGGGCTCGCGCGGCGCACGCGTGTCGTATGCACCACCGCGGGCCCCTACGCCCTCTATGGGAGCGCGCTGCTCGGCGCGTGCGCGGAGCAGGGCACCGACTACTGCGACCTGACCGGTGAGACGCACTGGGTCCGCGAGATGATCGACGCCCACCATGCCCGCGCGGCCGAGACGGGGGCGCGCATCGTCCCCTCGTGCGGCTTCGACTCCATCCCGTCGGACCTCGGGGTGCTCCTGCTCCACGAGCAGCTCGCCGCGCGGGGCGGGCGGCTGGCCGAGGCCCATTACCGGGTGCTGCGGATGAAGGGCGGCGCGAGCGGTGGAACGATCGCCAGCGGGCTCCTCGCGGCGGAGCGGATGAAGGACCCCGCGGTGCGCCGGGTGCTCGCGAATCCCTACGCTCTCAGCCCGGAGGGTGCGCCCCCCATCCCCGGGCAGGAGGATTGGCTCCGCCCCCGGAGGGCTCCGGAGACGGGGCGGTGGCTGGCTCCGTTCTTCATGGCGGCGGTGAACACGCGCGTGGTGCGGCGGAGCAACGCGCTGCTCGACTACGCCTACGGGCGCGAGTTCCGCTACGACGAGTCGGTGGACATGGGACGGGGCCTGCCGGGACTGGCTCGGGCGGCGGCGACGAGTGCGGGCATGGCCCTGTCCGGAGCCGTGAGGTTCGCGCCCGTGCGGAAGCTGGCCGAGCGCTTCCTGCCAGCACCGGGTGAGGGGCCGAGCCGCGAGGAGCGGGAGAGCGGCTCGTTCGAAATCGAGCTGCTCGGGGTGGGCACGGCCGGGGAGCGGGTGCGCGCGCGTGTGGGGGCGAACCAGGATCCGGGCTACGGCGCGACGTCGTGGATGCTGGGCGAGTCCGCGCTGTGTCTCGCCGAGGACGCGCTGCCGGAGCGCGGAGGGCTGCTCACCCCCGCCTCGTGCATGGGGATGAAGCTCGTCGAGCGGCTGCGCGCGGCGGGCATGACGTTCCAGGCCGAGGCGGGTTGACGGGCTGGCGTCACGCCCGGATATCGCTGGCGTCCGGGCCCAGGCCCGCCGGACGAGCGACGACGTGCCCTCGACGGCACGGAGCACGATGGACGGCGGCTCCTGGCCGGGACTGCCGTAACCGAGCAGCTCTCCATCGATGATCTGCACGTCCGGCGTGATGAGGGGTGGCCGCGGTCAATGCGTCCCTATCGCCCCGCCGACACAAAGGCGTTCCGCTCGGATGCCGTCGGCTCATTGGGCAGCGGACCAGGCTGCTGCGCCACGAAGCGCACGATCGCCTCGCGTGTCAGGCGTTGCCCACGCTCGTTACCCCAGGGGATATGTCCAACACCCGGAACCAGGTGGCTGCGGGCGATCCGGTAGACATCGAAGTACTCCATCGCCCGGCCGCGCGGGATATAGCTGCATTCGCCGAGCAGCAACAACACGGGAGAGGACAACCCCACGAGGTCGGGCGTCGGGCTCCCGCGCGCATCCCGGCTGATGCTGAAATTGGCCAACAGGTTGAATCGCTCCGTCTCGAATGCCTCGAGCAGCCCGGTATCGCCCTTGCAGAACGAGTTGGCTACCAACGCATGTTGCACGTCCGGCGTGTAATGGTTGATGAGCTCTTCCTGCGACACATAGCGCTGATCCGCCGGCAGCAACGAGGCCAGCAACGCGCGCGGCGCCGCGAGCCTGGCCAGCACCGCAGCGCTGGGCGGCTGCGCACCGTCCGGCGCGCGCGTGGTCTTTTCCGCCATCATCGGGCTGAAGGAGAACGTCGCTCCGGGGATCTTGCCGGGCTCAGTCAACACGACGTACTTCACGCGATCGCGCACCTCGGCCTGCATCAGCGCGGAGGTGACCAACGTCGCGCCATACGATTGCCCCACCAGCACCACGGGCTTGTTGACGCGCTCGAGCACCGCCACGAGGTCGTTGACGTTGTTCTGGTGCGTGTAAGCGCGCACATCGCCCAGGGGCGATTGGCCGGCGCCGAATTGGTCGTAGAGCACCACGTCGAAACCGTCGCGGGCGAATTCCGCGAAGAAGCGGCGGTCGAAGTCGCGCACGTAGGCGCCGGGCCCGCCGTGCACGAACACCAGCGCCAGGCCGTTGGCGGAAGCGACATCGGCGGGCGGATACCGATAGACCGCCACCTTGCGATCTGGCCCGGTCGGCCAAAGCTGCGCCGTCGCGTCCGCCGGCAAGGAAGGCAGCACGGACGACGCCAGCGGGATCATCAGGTATCCCAACGGCGCCAGCACCAGCAGCATCACCACGGCGCGCCTGACGCTTGCGCCACGCGACCGCTGCCGCCACCCGCGCCACCACAGCGCACCGGCCAGCACGATCGCGCACCCCAAGGCGACATAACCGCCACCTGCCCCTCGGCTGGCCCACATCGCCACGAAGAATGCGAGCCATACCGCGAGGATCCGCAGCAAGCCACCCAATGCGTGAACAAGCTTTTGAAAGATTTCTTTGATGCCAATGCGCGTGGACATTTCCGACCGAATGTACAGCACTCTGGGCTCGGACAAGTCCAGGTAGCCGTCCACCGTCTCGGCGCCCACCATGGCGAGTGACTCCTCGAGGAGCCGTCCCCCAGCATGAGCACCTCCACCGTCGGGTGCTCCGCCAGGGCCGAGGCCACCGGCACGCTGTGGGCTCACACGTCGCGCGGGCGTGTGATCACGTAAGGTGGCAGGCGCTATGCTCTCCATTCGCTCTACCGCGCTCTCCTGCATCGTCGTGCTCGGCTTCGTCGCTGCTTGCGACGGCGATTCCACCTCCTGCCCCGTCGCCACAGCCGGTGCGTCCGTGCCGGTGATGAGCAACAGCGCCGGCGTCGAGCTGTGCGGCGGCTCCTGCGTGAGCACCGGGAGCGACCCGAAGCACTGCGGTGGTTGCGACAAGGCCTGCGCGACCGGCGAGGCGTGTGAGGGCGCCGTCTGTGTCGCGCTCTGTCAGATCGACGGCAACCATGTCGCCGACGGGGCGGTGAACGCGGCGAATACGTGCGAACAGTGCACGCCGGCGACGTCCGCGACCGCGTGGACGCAACGCGCTGACGGGACGCCGTGCAACCCGGGACAGGTTTGCTCGGCCGGCGTGTGCATCCCGAAGTGCTTCATCGACGGCGTGCTCTACGCCGCGGGTACGCCGAACCCGGCGAACGCCTGCGAGGCGTGCGTGCCGGCGACGTCGACGACGCAGTGGACGGCACGCGCGAGCGTTCCGCTGCTGGTCGGCGGCGACGACATCACGGCGCAAGGCTGGACGACGATCTCTCAGACGCCGAACACGCTCACGTACGGCGCGGACTACGTTCGCCTCGCGACGTCGACGAACGGTGGCGCGAGGACGAGCGGGCAGCTGCTCATCACGCGGGCGAACTCGCTCGACGGAACGAAGCCGTTCAAGCTCCAGGTGACGATGCAGGTCGAGTCGGTGAACACCCACAACGCGCTCGACAGCGGCGCGGCCATCATGGGGAGCTTCACGTCGCCGTTCGGCAACGGCACGGATCGTTCGCAGATGCTCTACCTCGACAGCGCGGCGATCGGCTGGGCGGACGACACGCAGTCCGCGGCGTTCCCGGTGACCGACGGCGCGTATCATGTCTACGAGCTCGCGGTGGACGCAGCGAAGGTGGCGACGGTGAGCATCGACGGCGTCGCGAAGCTCACGCGGAACAACTTCACGACGACCGGCACCATCGCCATCGGCGACCAGACGAACGACGCGAACGTCGACGGAACGGTGCGGATCAAGTCGGTCGAGCGGCTCTGTCCCTAAGCCAGGTGGAGTAGGTCCTGTCAGGGGGAGGCTCCGGGCGCGTTTTCCCGCAACTGGTCCGATGGTCGTACCAGCCGGGACGAAGCGCGACCGGAAGGGGCCTCGTTCTTTGCTGCGAGAGCACCCCTGACAGGACTTTCCCCACCTGGCTTGGTGCTCCGGGCGGACGTGCCGCTCTTGAGCGACGCCGCCTCCCAGCGGCCGGGCTCGAGCACCTACTCGGCCAGCGTTCTTCGCTGCACGAGCTCGGCCTCGGTGGGCGTCTCGAGCGCAACGGAGCCGGTCCGGTGGGATCTTCTTCGGGACCAACCGGCGCCTGCATCACACCGTCGAGGCTGACGAACGTTCCCGCGACTACTTTTCGCATGGACTCTCCTCTGGGTGATGAAGCACTGAAGCGTGGCGCCCGAGGCAGTGGCACAAAGCAACGCTACGCGCGCTTACCCGCCGAATAGATGGCGAACACACCGCCCTGCGGATCCATGCACTGGGCGACGCGGTCTCCGCCGGGGATGTCCATCGGTCCGTTGAGCACCTTTCCGCCCTTTTCCGTGATGCGCCTGGCAGTCTCGTCGGCGTTCTTCACGTTGATGTAGTGCAGCCAGTGAGCGGGGGCCTTCATCATGTTGGCGGCATTCGACATCCCGCCCATCGACTGCTTGGGGTCGGTACCGAACATGAAGTACTCGCCGAGCTCGGGGCCCATGCTCATGGACGAGGTGGCCTTCCAGCCGAAGAGCTCGGAGTAGAACTTCCAGGCGCTCTTCCAATCGGTGGTGTTGAGCTCGGCCCAGCTGAAGTTGCCGAGCATCTCGCGAGGAGCGAGCTGCTCGCCTTCGCGGGGCAGCGGCTTGAAGACGGCGAACACGGCACCCTGCGGATCCGCGAGGACGGCGTAGCGGCCAACGGTGGGGATGTCGGAGGGAGGCGCCATCACCTTGCCGCCCAGCTTCTGCGCCTTCTGAGCGGTGGCATCGACGTCGTCGACGTGGACGTAGCCCATCCAGTGCTGCGGAACGCCAGCGCGCTTCATCTCGTCAGGCAGCGTCATGACGCCCCCAACGCCTTTGTCGCCCGCCTTCAGGAGCTCGTAGTCGCCGCCCGGAAACTTCTCGGTCTTCCAGCCGATGATGTCCGAATAGAAGGCCTTCGCACCGGCAGGGTCGGAGCACATCAGGTCGTACCAGATGAATCGGCTCATCTCGTTCCTCCAAAGGGGTGGAGACGCGTCTCTACTACGCGAGAGGTAGCTGCAAGTGCGGCGAAGGGAGCCGGTAGTTCGCGACAGAACGACCGGACACGTTGGATCCGCTTACGCCAGCTCCCGGCGCCTGCCTCCACACCTCACACAGGCGACCACGTTCCCCCTGTGATGGCATTCACTGGCCGGGGGTTGGCGCCGTCACAGCTCTCCGGCGGCCTCCAGGGCAGAGTGCTTCGTATCAGGGCGCGAACCCCTCACACGACGCCCTGGCATCGAGGCCGCCATGTCCCGCATCCCGAGCACCGAGGTCCTCCTCCCCTCCTCCCTGTCCGCCGAGGCGCGGCACCAGCTCACCGACAGCCTCTACGCCGTCCACGCTCGGCTCTTCGAGTCGGAGGAGGAGCGCCAGGCGTGGGCCCCCCGCGACAGTCCCGAGGCGCTCTACTTCCTCGAGACCGCCACGGACCATGCCGAAGGGCACGGGCTGTTGACGGTGGAGCCCATCACCCTGGAGACCGTGCTGCGCATGGCCCACTCCCTGCTGAAGCGGCGGCTGCGCCAATCCATGGAGAAGCTGGCGGCCCGGGTGCCTGGCACGTGGCTCGGGGCGCGCCTGGGCCGCTCCCGGGTGGTCCACACGTTGCGCCACGTGCCGCTTTTCGCCCAGCTCGACGAGGCCACCCTGCTCGGTCTGGCCGAGCACGCGGAGCTCCTCGTGCTGCCCGCGGGCAGGGAGGTCTTCCAGGCGGGAAGCGCCAGTGACGAGCTGTACCTGCTGGAGACCGGCAGGGTCCAGGTGCTGGCCGAGGGAGGGAAACTCATGGACGAGCTGGGCAGCGGCGCCGTGTTCGGGGAGCTGGCCCTGATCACCCGCGAGCGCCGCTCGGCGACCGTCCGCACGGCGACGGCCTCGACGCTCATCCGCATTCCCCGCACGGCGCTCCTGCCGCTGCTCGAGGGGAATGAGCCCCTGCGCGAGCGGATGTGGAAGACGCTCGCCGAGCGGCGCTTCGATGATGTGGTGCGGGGGCTGGAGGGCTACGGGCACCTGGGGCGCGCGCGCCGGCTCGCCCTGCTGCGCGCCGGAGAGCTCCGCGAGCTGAGGCCACAGGAGTGGCAGAAGCTCGAGCCGGGCACCCACCTGTTCGTGCTGTCGGGCGCGGTGGACTTCGAGCACGCGGGGCTGGTGGTGACCCAGCGGGACTCCACGCTCCTGGAGGTCGGCCAGCCGCTCCGGGTGAGGGCCCGGGAAGCCACGCGGCTCGTGCTCCTGAATCCCCGGGCGGAGGCCGCCTCGTCCCCGCGCCTCGCGGCGTAAACGGCCCCTCAGACCCGCGCGCCAGCCCTCACACCCCGGGCCCGCCGGCAGGCCGCCAGCACGAGCAGCACGGCGGACATCCCCACCGCGCCACCTCCGTCTCCCGAGGCCGAGCAACCACCTCCGCGTGCCTCGGGCTCGGGCTCGTCACAGGGCAGCCAGGCCCGGCACGTCCCGCCTGCCTTCACGCACAGCCGCTCCCCATCGGAGCCGGTGCAGTCCGCGCCGAAACGGCCGGCCTCGAGGCCCGCCACCGCGCAGCGCTTCTCCCCATCGGACCCCGTGACACAGGCCATCCCGAGTGGGCAGTCGCCGTGGCCCTGACACCGCGCCGTGCACGCATCCACCGCTGGCTCGAACGGCGGCCGCGTGGGGGGGGCCCGTGCCACGTCGTCGAGGATCGCCTGGATGAAGGCCGTATGCACGTCGACGCGCATGTTGGTGCCCCTCGTGCAGGTGGTGTCTCCATACGAGGTGACGCCGACGAGGTGCTCGGCCCCCTCGGCCTCCAGGAACAACGGGCCGCCGCTGTCGCCGCCGCACGACATCCCAGGTGAGGCCACGATGGAGAAGGTCCCCGCCTCGACCGCCGTCACCCGGGCCGTGCCGCTGCGCCGCTGGCCCATGCTTCCCTCGTCATCGAGGCCGAAGCCCACCACCCGCACGGTCCGCCCCACCACGTCCGCCGGCAGCGTCCGCCCACTCAGCGGCACCGGCGCGACAGGCGCATCCCCGGCGAGGATCAGCACCCCGATGTCGTTCTCCACGGCGTTGAAGGCGGGGTGCAGCCGGCCCTCGAGGACGCGCACACGCTCGGCGGGGAGCGCCCGCGCCGGCTCGGGCGAGAACACCACCGAGAGCACCTGTGAGACGTCGGGGCTCTCCACGCAATGCGCCGCGGTCAGGACGACCCGAGGTGCCACCAACGTGCCCGTGCACAGGACCGGAGAGGCCTCGTCCGGCTCACCGCAGAGCGGCGACACCGGGACGATCGCCACCACGGCCGGAGAGCCAGGCTCGAGCACTCCCCCGGTGATGGCTTGCCGCTCCACCCTGGGCGAGGGCGTGGGAGGCACGCCGCACGCGCCCGCCATCAGGAGGAGCAACACGGCGGAGGGCCCCAGCGAAAGGGAGGGTCTCCACGCCGTCCGGTGCTCAGTCGCGCGAGAAGTCACCCTGCGCCTCGACCGAGGGCTTGCCGTCGAGGTCCCAGTACTTCCACTCACCGGCCTTCTCGCCATGGGCGTAGTGGCCCTGCGCGGCCAGCACGCCATTCGGGTGCCATTCCGAGTAGGGGCCCTGGGCCAGTTGCGCGAGCAGGGAGCCCTCGGCCCATTTCTTCCCGTCGGAGCGCCACGCGGTCCACTTCACCTCCTGCGAGCCGGCGGAGTGGACCTCCTCGCGGTTCTTCTGTCCCTCTTCGTAGTAGAGGGTCCACACGCCCTGCTTGAGGCCGCCGCGGTACTCGCCCTCGAGCTGCTTCACGCCGGTGTCGAAGTAGCTCACCCAGCGGCCCTCCATCTTGCCGTCGACGTAGGGCCCCTCGGTCTTGAGCTTCCCGTTGGGGTGCCACTCCACCCAGCGGCCGTGCTTCTTGCCATCGGGCGTCGCGCACCACTGCAGGGTGCCGTCCGGTGGCGCGCGGCCATGCAGCCGCGCTCCCTCGGGACAGGGGCTGGACGCTCGAGTGCAGCCGAGCGCCGTGCTCACGACGACGGCCAGCACGACGAAACGCTTGCGCGAGAAGGCTAGTAGCAGGTGCCGACTCCACTGCAGCTGCAGTTGTTGCTCGCGAAGGAGTAGTCGTCGGAGGCGGCCGTGAAGGTGCCGAGGCCGTAGTCGTGCTTGGCGCAGTCCTGGGTGTACGCCGTGGTGCCCACGCACGCGGGGGTGCTGGTGATGCCGCAGCCCTGGCCGCAGCGGCCCTTGCAGCCCTGGCCCGAGCCACCGGTGCAGCCGCAGCCCATGCCGGCCTGACGGGTGTAGCCGCCGATGTTCTGATTGCCGCAGGTGCAGGAGATATGGGTCCAGCCGCGCGCCGAGACGTACTGGTACGGCGAGAGCAGCTCGCCCACGGGGACAATCTGCATGAAGCTCGTCTGGCGCATCGCCGCTTCCTCGGTGCGCGTGCGCTGGCCCTCCACGGGCACGGCATTGGAGATGCCCTCGAGCAGCGGGGTGATCAGCTGGGCCTGCGCCGCGTCGAGCGGGCTGCCCTCCGGCATGAACTTGCCAACGCCCTGGGTGTAGTCGATGTGGAAGCCGATGACCGGATCCCCGAAGTCGTAGGTGACCTCGACGACGTTGGCGGAGGTCTCGACCACCAGCATGCGAACGGACGCGCCACCCGAGCTGTAGGTGGCCTCGAGCGTGGTCGCGTCACGATTGAGCAGCGTGAAGCCTTCCTGCGCTTCGGCCTGTTCCGCGGGCCCGTTCGAACAGCCCATCACCATCACCATCGACATGACAGCCAGGAAGAGCTTCTTCATCTCGGTCTCGATTCCGCGCGTGGGCGTCCAGGGGGCGAACGCGAGGGTAGGGAGGAGACCGCGCGGATGTCCATGAAAATCATGGATTTCTGGCTTCAAGCGTCTGGCTGCGTGTGAAGCCTCTCACGCGCACGCCACCGACTGGCCCTGGTTCGCCTGCCGCACCCTGCTGAAGCCCTGCTCCACCGCGCGGAACACCGCCTGCCGCATGTGCGGCGAGCTGATGCCTCGCCAATCGCTCGCTGGCAGCAGGTGCAGCTCCAGTCCCCGCGACGTGGGGCTGGCGAAATCCGCCGCTCGCGGCTGCCCGGCGCGCGGATGACGAGCCTCGAGTACCTGGGGGACTACACCCCCGAGGCCCTGGTGGACCCTCCTGCGCCGAGGCCGTGCCCGCTCCCTCTGCCTGCGAGAGGGAGGGGTGGCACGCGGAGCGTTCCTAGATTCAGGGGAGGGGACACTCCATGCGCGCGCCGCCCATCTCCGACTACGCCCTGCTGTCCGACTGCCCCTCGGCCCTGCTCGTGAGCCGTCGGGGCTCGGTGGACTGGCTCGGCCTTCCCCGCTTCGACTCGCCCTCCGTGCTCGGCCGGCTGCTGGGCACGGGCGCCGGGCACCGGGTGCTCCGGCAGGTGAAGGGGCGCTCGCACCGGCGCTACCTCGAGCGCACGCTGGTCCTGGAGACGCCATGGCCTGGTGCACCCGCTGCCGCGCGAGGTGGAGGGCGGGGTGCTGGCGCAGGGCGGCGCGGACTCCGAGGAGTTGGAGCCGGGCTGGTGAACGCGGCGTGGGCCATCGCCCAGGCGGAGGAGCGCCAGCGCCCGGCCGCTACCCGGCCTGCCTCCGGATCCGACTCACATTCCCGGCTGGATGCCCTCTAACCGGATGAGGTGGTGCTCATGAGCCAGCCCGACAGGAACTCCCTCTCCATCATCCCCATGGCCTCCCCCAACTTCGACTACCGGAGGCACCGGACGCTCCTGGCCATCGTCCTGCACGGCACTGGCTCGAATGACGGCTTCGAGGTGCTGGCGCGGCTGCGCAACCCGGCCTCCCGGGCGAGCGCGCACTACCTGGTGGACCGGGACGGGCAGATCTACCAACTCGTCGCCGACAAGGACCGCGCCTGGCACGCGGGACCGTGCAGGCTGCACGGGCGGGTGTGCGACCTGGACGAGCACGCCATCGGCATCGGCATGGTGGGGGACGGCCACGAGGACCCGCCCTACACCCCGGCCCAATACGAGCGCCTGAGCGACCTCGTGTCCGTGCTGCTCAAGGAGCACGGCACCATCCCGCCGCACAACGTGGTGTGCCACGAGGACGTGGCCGTGGGCCACGGGAATGGGCCCTTCGGGAAGTTCGACTTCGACTCCGTCATCCAAGGTGTGCGGGAACGGCGGGCCGGGGCCGCGGCGCCGGACGACACGCCGGCCCCGGCACAGGCCCCCCCTTGGCTGGAGCTGTAGCGTCCGCCCGGCGCTTCAGGGGCGCACAGCGCCGGCGTTGCTCGTCTGGCGCAGGGTGACCCACTCCCAGGCCTTGAAGCTGTGCTGCACCTGGAGCGGCTCGAGGTCGGGATAGCCGAGCAGCCACTTCTTGGTGCTGGTGGTGAAGGGCCCATCGGGGTCTCGAATCGAGAGGGAGAGGTGCTCACAGGCCCGCTGGCCGAGGGCCTGGACGGTATGGGCATGCCGGCACAGCGCCTGGAGGTGTGCGACGGCCTGCCGCTGGGCCTCGAGCTTCTGGGTGAGCGTCTTCAGCGCGTGCAGCCTCGCCAGGGGCACCCGCATCAGCGCATCGAGCCGCTCGCGGGTGAGCACGAGCAGCCCGAGCAGCGCGGTCCGGGTCGCCCGGTGCCTCGTGTCGTGGGTGAGCAGGAAGGTGCGCGCCCGGGCCAGCAGCTCGCGCAGGGCCTGGGCGAGCGCGTGCAGCTCCTCGAGCGCCGGGGCGGGCGAGCGCGAGTCCCTCCCGGGATGGATGAGCTGCTCGTAGTGCTGGAGGAGCAGGTCCAGCCCCTGCTCGAGCTGGAGTTGAAGGGCGCGGGCCTGGTCCCCGTCGGGGCTGTCGGGGGTGGGCGGCCAGAAGCGGCTCACGTTTCCCCGCTGCTCCCGGAGCTGGTCGGCCCTCGCGAGGGCGCACAGCCGCGTCCGGTCGTACTGGAGCCCGATGAGGCGGCGCCGCCGGACGAGACGCCGGCGCGCGGACCGGCTCACCTCGGGCATCCGCTTGGCGGATTCGAGGAGCTTCTCCATCAGGGTGTTGGCCGCCTCGAGGTTCGTGACGAGAATCGTCCGGGGGTTGGTCTTCTCCCCGGGATGGAAGGGCGCGGAAGCGGACTTCCTGTACCCCTCGAAGGCCGCCCGGGCGTGCTCCCCCGCGTCCTGGAAGAGCGCGGAGAGCTGCTGGAACGTCCCCAGGGCCTTGCCGAGGGGCTGCTGCTTCTCCAGGCCCTCGTCCAGCTGGGGCGCGTGCCAGACGTGGTTGGCCGGGACCCGCCTCCTGGGAAGCTCCAGGAGCCGGGCGCCCATGCAGACGGAGTAGAAGCAGGCCAGGTGGTAGTTGGCCGTGCCCAGCCAGTTGGGACGGATGCGCACGGCCAGGGTCGCATGGTGGGCCACCCGGCGCATCTGGTACTGGTGCCACGCTTTCTGGAGCCCGAGCGGTGGGTGGGACAGGTTCCAGCGCAGGTAGGTCAGGTACCAGCGCAGGCGGCGGCGGACCGGCTCATGGGCGGGGGGCCTGTCCTGCTGGAGGTACTTGCGGCTCTTGCGGTACAGCTCCTCGAGGTCCTTGAGCTGCTGCCACTCGGCGCAGCCCCGGGCGGCCCGCATGGCGAGGTTGAGGTCGCGCCGCTTCTGGGCGGGGCTGAGCAGGGTCTGACAGAAGAGACGGCGGTCGCTGGTGCTGCGCAGACACCGTCTGAGCACCTCCCATCGTCCGAACAGCACCAGCTGCTTCAGGGCCCGGGCGCCCATGTTGAGCAGGGCCCGCTCCAGCCGCCCGGTATCCCGCTCCCCGAAGATGATGGGTTGTCCGCGCCGGACCCGCAGCGGCCGGCTCCGAGGCACGTCCCGCGACGGCTCCGGCCCACGAGGGGCCCGCGTCGCATGCTGTTGCAGCCGGAGCTGCCGCTCGATGAGCCTGCTCGGCAGGGTCGGCCTGCGCAGCCGCTGGGCCAGCCTGCCCTCGAGCGCGACCAGCAGCCGCTGGCGGGGCGTCATTCCCCCGGGCGCGCGCCCCGTGCCGTCCGGCCCCGTCCCGTCCGCCTCGTCCAGCCGCCGGGCCCAGACCGTGGCCGAGCGGCAGGTGGAGGCCAGGCGCACCTTCGCGACGAGCAGGTGCGGGTAGCGCTCACAGACCTGGAGGTAGATTTCGATGGCGCCCACGTAGTCGCCACAGGCCTCGAGGGCCTCGGCCAGCTGCAGGCGCACCATGGCGCTGCCCAGGCTGTCGCGCGCGGCCTCCTCCAGGAGCGTGCGCGCCCCCTCGGCGGTGCCCAACACGTCCGTGGAGTACGCGTGGAGCTCCTGCACCCCCTGGTGGTACTTCCAGAGCGCGGAGCCATCGCCCTCCTCCCAGTAGTTCCATTCCGGCAGCACCCGGCACTCCTGGATGGCCCGCTCCACGGCACAGTAGGCCGCCTGCTCGACGGCCCGCTCCAGGCTGACGTCGCTGGAGAGGGTGCGCGCCATGAGGGTGCGGCCGGTCCGCAGGTCGACCATGTTGATGCGGATGCCCCAGGGGCCCCGCGTGTGGAGCAGGGTGCCGGTGATCTCCAGTCCCGAGGGGGGAAGCAGCAGGCGCATGACGAAGGCCACGGCCCGGGTGAGCCAATGGTTGTCCTTGACGGACTGCTGCTCCACGAAGTCCTGCCAGTACTCCAGGGCGCCGCCTGGCAGCGGAGAGGGGTTGTGCGGGGTCTGCCGGTGGAGGCACTCCCGCATGAGGTTCTCCAGGTCGGGGCGGGCCGCCGGCTTTCCCTCCGGGTCCCGGTTCTCCTCGATGCGGGCGACGCGGATGGGCTGCAGGGCCCGGCGGAGGTTGATGCGATCCAACCCGCTGAAGCCAATCAGGGCGAGCACCCCGAACACGGCGGCGCTGGGGGCATCCAGCCGGATGTCCCTGCGATGAGTGGCGGGGCCGAGGATCCGGCCGGCCAGGCGCTCGCTCACCACCTCGGGAAGGCTGTGGGGAGGCTCCGCCGGGGAGGCCGCCACCGGGCCGTCGGCAGGGGAGTCATCCCCGTGGAGCGCCACCCCCAGGACCACGGACGCCACGGCCAGCAGCGCGAGGCCATGGAAGAGCCGGCGCGAGAGGGTGACGGCCGCGAGGAGCAGCAGGAGGAAGAGGCCCAGGAGCGTGGGGAACCAGGGCCAGAGCCAGTCGAGCGATTTCAGGGCGGGGCTGACAGGGCCGTTCCCGGTCACCTGATTCCAGATGTGGGCGTAGTCGCTCCAGAGGCGGCTGGTGGCATGGATGAGCCCGACGAAGAGCCCCACGACGAGGAGCAGGAGCAGGCCTCCGAACAGCAGGTGGGGCCAGAGGAGGGCGGTCACGCGTGGAAACCGGCCGGAGAGCCAGGGCCAGGCCCACCACAGCACGGCGAACGTCACGGTGACGCCGGCGGCCAGCCACGGGAGGATGGACAGCACGGGCGCGAGCACGAAAGCAGGCAGCAAGCGGAGATCCTCCATGGAGAGGACCGGACTCCCGGTGCGCACGGGGCGGGACATACCTCCACGAGTTGAGGCTCGGGAGGGTCGCGGGCCATGGCAACCCAGGGGCGGACAGGCCCTCCCATGCCACTTCGCCACGGCTGGGGCCGGAGGGCCGCTCCATGACGCGGCGAGACATCCCTCCGGGAGGTTACTCACGGGAATTCGCCAACGCCAGGCAGGCCCCTTCACCCGCCAAACCGTAGCAAAGCACTCGCTCCGCCATCTCGAGGGCCTCGCCCCACTCCATCGAGGCGATGTTCATCGCCTGGGACTTCTTCGCGCGGAGCCAGGGCTTCGAGCCCCCTGGTCAGGAGGTGCGCAGCCCCGGACCCGGCCCACCGTCTCTCCCGGTTGAGCGGAGACCTCGGTGAGGGCAGCGAGTGCCTGTCCCAACGCCGGGCCCACGGGCTCCCTGAGCCACCTGCCCGCATCCGACAGCGACACGCTCCGCGTCGTGCGGGTGAGCAGCACCACACCGAGGAGCTTCCGCCTCACTGTTAAGCACCGCTTAAGAGCCTATTGGTCCCCCGGGGCGTAGTCATCCGAGGGCATGGGGCGTACTTCTCTTCATGAACGGGGAGAACGGCCCCGAACCCACGGAGAGAGGAAGCACCATGCAAAAGCGTCAATTGGGAAAGAGTGGCCTGGAGGTCTCGGCTCTCGGGTTGGGTGCCATGGGCCTGAGCTATGGTTATGGTCCGGCCACGGACAGGCAGGAAGCGATCAAGCTGCTCCGGTCGGCCGTCGAGCGCGGCGTCACCCTCTTCGACACCGCCGAGGCCTACGGCCCCTACAAGAACGAAGAGCTCGTGGGCGAGGCCCTTGCCCCCTTCCGGGACCAGGTGGTGATCGCCACCAAGTTTGGCTTCGCATTCGATGCCAATGGCGGGCAGAGCGGCATGAACAGCCGGCCGGAGCACATCAAGGAGGTCGCCGAGGCGGCGCTCGAGCGGCTCAAGACCGACCGTATCGATCTCTTCTATCAGCATCGCGTCGATCCGAACGTGCCGATCGAGGAGGTCGCTGGCGCGGTGAAGGAGCTGATCCAGCAAGGCAAGGTCAAGCACTTCGGATTGTCCGAAGCAGGCGCGCAGACGATCCGGCGCGCTCATGCGGTCCAGCCGGTCACCGCCCTCCAGAGCGAATACTCCCTGTGGTGGCGGGAGCCCGAGAAGGAGATCCTCCCGACCCTGGAGGAGCTCGGGATCGGCTTCGTGCCCTTCTCCCCCCTCGGCAAGGGCTTCCTCACGGGCGCGATCAGCGAGAGCACGACGTTCGACAGCAAGGACTTCCGCAACATCGTCCCGCGCTTCACGCCGGAGGCCCGAAAGGCGAACCAGGCGCTGGTGGATCTTCTCGGCGAAATCGCGGCCCGGAAGCAGGTGACCCGTGCGCAGCTCGCGCTCGCCTGGCTGCTGGCCCAGAAGCCGTGGATCGTGCCGATCCCGGGCACCACCAAGCTGCATCGCCTGGAGGAGAACGTCGGAGCGGCGGCCGTGGAGCTGACGCCCGAGGAGCTCCGCGACATCGCTGGCGCCCTCTCCCAGATCACGGTGCAAGGGGAGCGGTATCCCGCGCACCTTCAGGCCAGGGTCGGCCGCTGAGGGTTTCGCACATGAGCAATGTCTTGATCCTCGGGGCGAGCGGTGGAATCGCTCGTATTGCCACGGATTTGTTCCTGAAGGAAACCGATGCCCGGTTGACGCTCTACCTGCGCAACCCGCGCAGACTCAAGAACGTCGACTCGATCCGCGTTCGAGTCGTCGAAGGCGATGTCTTGGATTTCGAAACGTTGAAGAAATCCATGACGGGACAGGATGTCGTCTATGCCAATCTGGCTGGCGAGCTGGAACGAATGGCCCAGAACATCGTGAAGGCCATGGACGCAACGGGCGTCAAGCGCCTCATCTTCATCAGCTCCATGGGGATCTACGATGAAGTCCCGGGACAGAGGTACAGCAGCATTCTGGACCCCTATCGCAAGTCGGCTGAGGTCATTGAAGCCTCGGATCTCGACTACACGATCCTGAGGCCCGGATGGTTCACCCATGGCGATGAGATTGACTATGAACTCACCCAGAAAGGCCAGCCTTTCAAAGGGGGCCAGGTGTCGCGGAAGAGTGTCGCGGCCCTGGTCGTCAAATTGGCTCAATCGCCAGAGCTGGAGGTTCGTCGCAGCCTGGGGGTGAGCAAGCCCGAGTAGGGAGCCAAGCAGTAGCCCCGCCCTCACGGCAGCATGAGGGCATCCCCGGGGACGCGCTCCAGGTGCTTCATGGAGGCGGCGCGGGCCTCGGCCCGGGCCCGGTCCTCGAGCAGGGAGAGCGTGGCGCGCACGGCGCCGAGCAGCTCCGGCTCACGGTAGGGCCTCGAGCACAGCGAGAAGTCCGGGTGGGCCCACGCCGGCCGCGTGGCCCCCGCCAGCACGATGGGAATGGGCCGGGCCCGCGGCAGCTCCGAGAAGGCCGCCAGGAAGATGCCCAGCTGCGTGGGCGGGGCGCTCGCCGACAGCAGCACCAGGTCCACCGGCAGGAACGACGCCCTCCGCAGCGCCTCCACCCCGTCGTGCGCGGTGAGCACCTCGAAGCCCTCGGCGCGCAGCACGCGCTCGGCCACCTGCTCCTGCGCCGGGTCCTCGTCCAGCAGCAGCACCCGGCGCGGCAGCCGCCGCACCTCGCTGGCCGTCATCCGCGGCAGGCCCAGGCTGAAGGTGGAGCCCTCGCCCTCGGCGCTCGTCACCGACATGGAGCCCCCATGCAACCGCGCGATGGAGTGGCTGATGAAGAGCCCCAGCCCCAGCCCGCCGAAGTGCCGGTGCGAGGAGTTGCCCGCCCGGTAGAAGCGCTGGAAGAGGCGCGTCTGGTCCGACGCCGGAATGCCGATGCCCCGGTCCTTCACGTGGATGCGCGCCTGCCCGGCCACGGCCTCCACCTCCACGGCGATGGGCTCGCCCGTGGGGCTGTACTTGTGCGCGTTCTCCAGCAGGTTGACGAGCACCTGCTCCAGCCTGTCCCGGTCCCCCTGCACCCAGACGCGCTCGCGCGGCACGGTGAGGTTGAAGGGGCGCTCGAAGGCGTGGCGGAACTGGTCCACCACCTCGGCCACCAGGTGGCCCACCTCCAGCGGCGCGGGCTGCAGCGACAGCCGGCCCAGCTCCAGCCTCGACACGTCCAGCAAGTCATTCACCAGCCCCGCCAGCCGCTCCACCTGGCGCTTGGACTTGATGATGCTGGAGAGCTCCACCGGCTGGCCCTGCGCGATTCTCCGCTCCATGGAGTAGAGCGTGAGCTTGAGCGGGGTCAGCGGCGTCTTCAGCTCGTGCGAGGCGATGGACATGAACTCCTCGCGCACGCGCAGGGCCGCCTGGGCCTCGCGCAGCAGGCGCGCGTTCTCCACCGTCACCGCCACCTGTCCGGCCGCGGCGCTCCACAAATCCAGCTCGCGCAGGGAGAAGGAGGTGCCCTGCTCCTTGTAGAGCACCAGCAGCCCCAGGGCGCGCTTCTGCGACAGCAGCGGCACCGCGGCGAAGATGGAGCCCACCGCGTCCCCATAGCCCCGCTGGACGCCAATCTGCGGCTGCCGGGTGATGAGCGCCGCCTCGAAGGAGTCGGCGTGGTTCTCGAGCGCGTTCTCGGGCGAGTCGGCGCTGGCCAGATCCGACACGGCCACGCGGCGCAGGGGCAGGCCCTCCTCGGAGAGGTACACCTCGGCGCGGCGCACCTGGGCGCAGCGCACCACGGCCAGCACCGCGGCCTTGCACACGCTGTCCACGTCCAGCGTCTCGCCCACCTCGCGCGCTATCTCCTGGAGGGCCTGGGCGAAGGCGACGTCGTCATCGGCGCCCGAGGGCTCGAAGAAGAGCCAGGTGCCCGGGGCCGCTCCCTGACGGCCGGGGCGGGCCTGCACACGCACCTGCTTGAGGCCCGAGGTGATGACGTGGCCCGAGTGCCCCCGGCCCTCGCGCAGGGCGTGCTCCAGGGCATCGCGCCCCCAGCCGCCTTCCAGGGCGGAGAGCACCCCTTCTCCCACCTGGAGGCACATGCCCGTCTTGGCGGTGAAGTCCGGCTCCACCCACTCCACTCGCAAGTCCGCGCCGAGCCGAACCACGGCCTGGGGGACGCACGCGAGGATGTCCTGAAAGTCGGGAGGAAGCATGCGGGGTCGAGATTGGAGTTACGCCCACCACGCGGATCAAACAAGACGCCCTGCCCATCCTACCCGACCCCCGACGCAGGGGGCGTTGGGGTCCCGACAGGGCGGGTGCCCGGCAGGGGAGAGAGCGTTCACCACTGAGTGGCTGCAATCGGCGCGGTGTGTGTTAGACGACACACCGCCATGCCTTCCCAACCCTCCAAGGATCTGCAGACCTTCCCCAACCCGGCGCCGGATCGCGACTACGAGATTGCCTTCGACGTGCCGGAGTTCACGTGCCTCTGCCCGCTCACCGGGCAGCCGGACTTCGCGAAGTTCAAAATCCGCTACGTGCCGGATCAGCGCTGCGTGGAGCTCAAGAGCCTCAAGCTCTACATGTGGGCGTACCGCAACGAGGGCGCCTTCCACGAGAAGGTGACCAACACCATCGCGGACGACATCGTGAAGGCCATCCAGCCGCGCAAGCTCGTGGTGGAGGGCGACTTCTTCGTGCGCGGCGGCATCGGGACGCTCGTCACCGTGACGCACGAGAAGCAGGGCAAGGGCGCGAAGCCGGCGGCGAAGAAGAGCGCGCCGGCACGCCGCAAGTAGCCCCTACTGGTTGTCCTGCATCTTCCCTTCCAGCTCGCGGGCGCGCTGGTCGGCATCGGACTCGATGCGGCTGGCGGCCCCGCGCACGTTGTCGAGCTGCCGCTTGGCGGAGCTCGGCTCGCCCGCGGCGGTGGTGGTGCCCGCCGACGCGTGGTTGAGCGCGTAATACGCGGCGCCCCCGATGACGGCGATGGCGAGGACGGCGGTGATCATCTTGCCCATGGTGTGACTCCTGGAGGGTGCTGCGTCAGCGTACGGTAAGCTGACGCACGAGTCCCATCCAGTGGGACGAGGTGAGGGCCAGCCCGGTGCCCACCGCTCCGGCGGCCGCCAGCCCGGCGATGAGCCAGCGCGTCCACGCCCGCGGCGACGGCGTGTCGAAGACCTCCACCACGCTCAGCTCCTCCTGCGTGAGGTGGGCGAGCGCCTCCGTCTCGGTGAGCTTCTGGCGGTGGCGAAGGAAGCCCACGAGCAGGGCCTCGTAGGACATGCGCACGCGCTGGGTGAGGAAGGCCTCGAGCTCGCGGCGCATGGCGGCGGCGTTGGGGTAGCGATCCTCGGGCCGCACCTGGAGCGCGCGCTGGACGATGTCCGTGAGGGGCTTGGGCAGGTGGGGCGCCGCCTTGTTCAGCGGGGTGTACTCGCCATCGCGGATGCGGGCGAAGACCTCGCCGGCGTTGCGGCCCAGGAAGGGCCGGGTCCCCGAGAGCGCCTCGTAGAGCAGCACCCCGAGCGCGAACAGATCCGTGCGCCCGTCCACCGGCGAGCCCGTCACCTGCTCGGGGGACATGTACGAGGGCGTGCCCACCGCCATGCCCTGCGCGGTGAGGGCCTCCAGGCCCACGTCCTTGGCCACGCCGAAGTCCATCAGCTTCACTTCCCCGGCCTTGGTGAGCATCACGTTGGCCGGCTTCAGGTCGCGGTGGATGATGCGGCGGAAGTGGGCGTGCTCCAGCGCGTCGGCGATGCGCGCCCCCACCGCGGCCCCCACCTCGGGTGGCAGCGGCCCTTCCTTGATGAGCTCGTGCAGGGTGGGCCCGTCCACGAACTCCATCACCATGAAGAGGACGTCGTTCTTCTCCACCAGGTCGTAGAGCGTGACGATGTTCTGGTGGCGGAAGGCGGCGAGCGCCAGGGCCTCGCGGCGGAAGCGAGACACCGCCTCCTTGTCCCGCACGGGGTCCGCGAGCATCTCCTTGATGGCGACCTCGCGCTGCAGCATCTCGTGCAGCCCGCGGTACACCTGCGCCATGCCTCCGCGGCCCAGCTCTCCGAGCACGCGGTAGGCGCCTATCTTCCGATGTCTGACAACGGGCTTCTCGCTGGAGGGCACGGACGCGAGGCTAGCGATTCGCGCCCGAGGCGTCGACACGCCCGGAGTGCAGACAGCCAAGCGGTAGAAATCGGTGTTCACAAGAAGAGGAAGCCACTGTCTCCCGGCTCCCGCTACGCTGCGCGGGCCATGAAGAAGCTCCTCATTCTCGTTCCCGCCATTGCCCTCTTCCTCCCCGGCTGCCTCTACGTGCGCGACAGCCGGTACGTCCCCCGGACGAAGAAGTCCGAGCTGCGCACCCCCGAGTGCCACCCCAGCCAGTACTGGGACGGCGAGCAGTGCCGCCACAAGGGCAAGGGCAAAGGCGCGCGCAAGCACGATGACTGACGCCCCGTCGCACGGATGACCTCCAAGGCCCGAGAGACCCTCACCCCGACCCTCGCCCGAAGGGAGAGGGAGGACGTGTTCTCGCGGTCCATCACCCTGCTCGATGGCGGCGCCGAGGCCTACCCTCGCATGCTGGCCGCCATCGACTCGGCCTCCCGGCACGTCCACCTGGAGGTCTACGCCTTCGAGCGCGAGGGCGTGGGCTCGCGCTTCATCTCCGCCCTCACCCGCGCCGCCGCGCGCGGCGTGGAGGTGAAGGTCATCGTGGATGGGTGGGGCTCCATCGGCGAGAGCCGCGCGCTGGCGAGCACCCTGCGCGCCGCCGGCATCCGGGTCCGCATCCACAACCCGCTCACCTCCGTCTTCCTCGGCCGCTTCTGGCGCAACCACCGCAAGCTGCTGCTCGTGGACGACTCGGTGGCCTTCCTCGGCGGCATCAACATCGGCGACCACTACGCCACCGTGGAGGGACGGCCCGGGTGGGCGGACCTCGCGCTGGAGCTGAGGGGCGAGCTGTGCGCGCAGCTCGGCGCGAGGCTCACCGCCGGCGCCTCCATGCTGGTGGCGGGCCCGGTGCGCATCCTCCTGTCCGGCTTCGGCGGCGGGCGGCGCCTGCGCAAGCGCTATCTCGCGGCCCTCAAGCAGGCGAAGCACGAGGTGGTGCTCGCCCACGCGTACTTCCTGCCGGACGTGGGCTTCGTGCACGCCCTCAAGCGCGCGGCGCGGCGCGGCGTCCAGGTGCACCTGCTGCTGGCCGGCCGCAGCGACGTCCCCTTCGCCCGCGCCGCCACCATGCGCCTGTACCGCACCCTGCTGCGCGGCGGCGTGCACATCCACGAGTGGACCGCCACCACCCTGCACGCCAAGGCCGCGGTGGTGGATGGCGAGCGCCTGCTCGTGGGCAGCTTCAACCTGGACCCCCTCTCGCTGGTGAACCTGGAGACGCTGGTGGAGGTGGAGGACGCGGACGTGGCGGCACAGGCCACGCACTGGGTACGGCGGCACATGAGCGGCGCGCGGCCGGTGCTCCTGGAGGACTGCGCGCGCTCGGGCCTTCAGCGCTGGTTGCTGGACGTGGTGGGGCTCGCGGTGGCGCGCCTGTCCGAGCGCATCGCCACCTTCATCGGCTCCCGCCGGATGCGCCGCCGGGGCTGACCCGGGCCACCGCGCCGGGCCTTCTTGAGCGCCCGCTTCAACACCCCCGGCTTCTTCGCCTTCTTCGCCGGCCCCCGCCCGTCTCCCTCCCCACGCAGGCGCGCCTGCCCGCTGAGGATGGACTCCGCGCTCGCGAAGGAGTCGGCCACGTCGATGCCGCCGGACGAGATGCGGAACTCGCGCAGCGCGGTGTCATAGAGGCTCTCCCGCATCTTCATGATGGAGAGCAGCCGGTGGATTTGAGAGCGCAGCTCCAGGTAGCGCAGCAGGATGACCGTACTCACCCATGCTCCCCCTCCGGTGCCCCCAGGGGCAGGTGCAACGTGAAACGGGAGCCTCCGCCCTCGCGCCCGGAGACCTCCACCGCGCCCCCATGGGCCCGGGCAATCTCCCGGACGATGTAGAGGCCGAGCCCCAGGCTCTCCACCCGGTGGCCCGACGCGGCCCGCTCGAAGGGATTGAAGATGCGCTCGCGGTCGTCCTCGCGCACGCCGATGCCCCGGTCCTCCACCTGGAGCACCACCGCCCCGTCCCACTGCTTGGCGCGCACCGAGATGGGCCCGCCCGCGCCGTACTTGATGGCGTTGGTGACGAGGTTGCCGAGCGCCTGCTCCACCCGCAGCCGGTCCCAGTGGACCTCCACCCGGGGGCAGGCCTCCAGCGTCAGCGCCGAGCCCGCCTGCCGGGCGTGCTCCTCGAAGCGCTCGCACACCTCGCGCACCAGGGAGTCCAGCGCGAAACGCTCGCACTCCAGCACGAAGCGGTTGTTGCGCGCCCGGCTCACGTCGAGCAGGTTCTGCACCAGCATCCCGAGCCGGCGCACCTGACGCAGGGCGGGCTCCAGCCGCTCGGCGAGCCGCGCCCCGGAGAAGCTCGTCTCGCGCAGGGCCCGGATGGAATCCGCGGCACTCGATGTCGCATGAGGCGACCGCAGTCCCCCAAGCTGAGCCGTGGGGTCAAGAAGGGCAACCGCGTGACGGGAGCCGCGTCGTCCCGGAGCGTCGCCTGAGCGACGGTTTCCGCCCGGTGCCCGAGCCGTGAACGACCAGGAGAGCAAGCACGCTTCACGGCGCGTCTGGCAGCGGACTCGCCTCCTCGCGTCCCCAGGGGGGGCCGGACCTCGACCTCCCTCCATGCGGACACCCGGATGAAATGTGCCGGATGGAGGTGTTTCAGCAGGCGCACGGGGGAGGGTGACCAGTTGGCGGGCGCGTGCCCATGCCTCCCCTCCGCTCTTCTTCTTCCTTCATAGGGCAGGTGGATCGGTGTCCGGCAAGATTTCACGGTTGGGTTCGTCTTCGTCTGCCCAGGTGTCGGGCTCCGAGCCGGCACGTGCCCGCATCCTCCTGGTGGACGATGTCCCCGCCAACCTGCTCGCCTTGAAGGCCATCCTGGAGCCGCTGGAGCAGGAGCTGGTGTTGGCCCACTCGGGGGACGAAGCCCTCCTGGCGCTCCTCCAGGGGGACTTCGCGTGCATCCTCATGGATGTGCAGATGCCGGGGCTCACCGGCCTGGAGACGGCCGCGCTCATCCGCGAGCGCGAGCGCACCCGGCACATTCCCCTCCTCTTCATCACCGCGCTCAGCCGGGAGGCGGCCTACATCACCCGGGGCTACGCGCAGGGCGCCGTGGACTACCTGCTCAAGCCCGTGGACCCGGACATCCTGCGCTCGAAGGTGCAGGTGTTCGTGGACCTCCATGTGCGTGGCGAGCAGCTCAAGCGCCAGGCGCTGGAGATCGCCGAGCACCGCCGGGCCCAGGAGGAATTCCTGCGCGCGGCCGAGCTGGAGCAGCAGCTCGTGGGCATCGTGGGCCACGACATCCGCACGCCCTTGTCCGTCATCCTCGCCACGGCACAGGGGCAACTGGCGTTGGACGAGCTCGCACCGGCCCAGCGCAGGGCCTTCGAGCGCGTGGCCCGCGGCGGCGAGCGCATCCAGCAGATCGCCGACCTGCTCCTGGACTTCACCCGCGCACGCCTCGGCGGCGGTATCCCGGTCGCCCGCCGCCCCGGAGACCTCAACGAGCTGTGCTGGAGGATGGCCGACGAATTCCAGGCCGCACGCCCGAGGCGCATCCTGCTGTGTGAGCTCTCGCGCAACGCGCTCCAGGGAGAGTGGGACCTCGAGCGGCTGGCGCAGGTGCTCGCCAACCTGTTGGACAACGCCTTCAAGTACAGCCCCGAGAACACGCCCGTGCGGCTCTCCACCCTGGAGAAGGACGCGGAGAGCGTCTTCATCGAGGTGCACAATCAGGGAGCCCCCATTCCCGGGCACCTGCTTCCCCTGCTCTTCGAGCCGTTCCGCCGGGGAGAGGTGCCCGACACGGTCCGCACGAGCCTGGGGCTCGGGCTCTACATCGCCCACGACATCGTGCAATCCCACGGAGGCAGCATCAGCGTGCACTCCACCGCCGAGGCGGGCACCACGTTCCGCGTCTGCCTCTCGCGCCACGCCCGGAAGCCGGGACGGGCCAGCCCTTGCCAGGAGGGGCACGAGGCCTCCTGGTCGGAAACGGCGTGAGGCGCTTCCGGCGGGGAGCCGCCCCGGACGTCCTCCCCTGCTGGCGACCCTCCAGGGGCCTGCCCGGTAGATCCTTCAGTCGGCTTCCTGGAAAAACTTCCCTTCGCCCGGGGGCCCCTCCGGCCAAGTCCTGAATCCGACAGGAGCTCGAGCTGGCGTGATTCGTGCTTTCTCGCGGCCCAAGATGAGTCGCCCCGAGAACTCCACTGCCTCTGCCACTGCCTCTTCCTACTCCGTCGAGGTCTCTTCCACGGCCTGGAAGCAGCTCTCCCATCTGCCCCTGGAGAACTACCAGCGCATCCGCAACGAGCTGGATGCGGTGGCCGCCAGGCTGGCGAACATGGGGCCGCACACCCTGTCCCTGTTGAAGACCGTGTGCCTGCTCACGTCCCTCTCGCTCGTGGTGGGCGAGTACGTCGTGCTCTACGACATGGAGCCCGAGCGCAAGCTCGTCACTCTGCGTGAGGTCGCTCGCCGCCTCCCCCACGACAAGTAGAGCCAGGACGGGCAGGCGAGCAGGCGCATGGCGAGGCCACACACTCCGGGTGGACAGGGACATTCACATTCTAGGTCCATGGCCGAGAGTGGGACAGAGACACTGGAGACGAGGCGCCTGTGCGACTTCATCCGGGAAAACCAGCCCCGCATCCTGGCGGAGTGGGAACGGGCCGTGCGCGGCCATCCCTACTCCCAGGGCCTCTCCCGCCCTCGGCTCATCGACCACCTGCCGGACCTGCTCGAGCGGGTGTCGAACATGGTGGAGGCGGTCCACACGGGCCAGCACGAGACGCTCGAGAGGGTGCCAGAGGTCCATGCCCTGGAGCGGCTGGAGGCCGGCTACGACCTGGAGGAAGTGGCCCACGAGTACGCCCTGCTGCGGGCATGCATCCTCCGGCTCTACGAGGCGCAGGCCGAGAACGTGGGGACGGGGAACCTGGCGGTGGCGCTGCGGGAGGTGCGGCGCTTCAACCAGACGTTCGACGAGGCCGTGTCCACCGCCGTGTCTTGTTACGCCCGCATGCGCGAGCGCACCCTGGTGGCCCTGGACCGGATCTCCGAGGCGGCACTCGGCGCGGAGGACCTGGACACCTTCCTGCCCAAGCTGCTGCGCGTCATCCTGGAGAGCACCGAGTCGGTGGATTCCGTCAGCCTGCTGCTGCGCGAGGGAGACACCCTCCACATGCGCGCCGCCGTGGGCGTGGACGAGGAACTGCCCGCCGATTTCCACCTCCAGGTGGACGAGGGTTTCGCCGGGAAGGTCGCCACCGAGCAGCGCCCGCTGGAATTGCGGTCGGCGGCCACGAACCCGCTGGTGAAGAACCCGGTCATTCACGCCCGGGGCATCCAAGCCCTCTACGGAGTGCCGTTGTCCCACGAGGGGGTGGTCATCGGCGTGGCCAAGATGGGCAGCCTGACGGCCGCCACGTTCTCCAACGAGGACAAGCTGCTCTTCCGGGTGATGGTGCAGCGCATCTCGTCCCTGCTCTATCAGGCCCGCCTCCAGGAGCGGGAACAGGCCCAGGCACGCCTGCTGGATGCCATCCTCGTCCAGCTCCCGATCGGGGTGGCGGTGGTCGAGGCCCCCTCCGGTCGCGTGCTCCTCGGCAACGAGGCCTTCGAGCGCCTCTGGCGCCACCCCGTCATCTACTCGCCCGACATCGCGGGCTACCGGGAGTACCGGGGCTTCCACCCGGACGGCCGCCCCCTCGAGCCGCACGAGTGGCCCATCGCGCGCGCGCTCGCGGGAGAGGTCGTGCACGACGTGGAGATCGGCATCCTGCGCGGAGATGGCACGCGCGGGGTGACGCTCCATAGCTCCGCCCCCATCCGCGACGCCGAGGGCCGCATCCTCGCGGCGGTGGTCACCACGCTGGACATCACCGACCGCAAGGCCGCCGAGGAGCAGCAGCGCCGGATGGTCGAGTTCCGCGAGCGTTTCGTGGGCATCGTCAGCCACGACCTGCGCAACCCGCTCAACACCGTCCTGCTCTCCGCCAAGGCGCTGCTGCAATCCGAGTGCGTGGTGAAGGAGCAGTTGAAGAACGTCCGCCGTATCATCGGCAGCTCCGAGCGCATGACGCGGATGATCACCGACCTGCTCGACTTCACGCGAGGGCGGTTGGGCGGAGGCATTCCCATCATGACCAAGCCCGTCAATCTGCGGCACCTCTGCCACCACCTCGTGGAGGAGCTGGAGACGAGCCACCCGGGGCGGGAGTTGCGGCTGGAGGCAGCGGGTCAATTCCTGGGTGAATGGGACCCGGACCGGCTCGCGCAGCTGGTGGGCAATCTCTGCAAGAACGCGCTCGACTACAGCCCCGAGGACACGCCCGTGGACCTCGTGCTGCACGACGAGGGCGACACCGTGGGCCTGGAGGTCCACAACCAGGGCGCACCCATTCCGCCAGACCAGCTCCCGCACGTCTTCGAGCCCTTCCGGCAGGCCACCACCCCCAGGCCGCATCCCGCCTCCGGGCTGGGGCTGGGGCTGGGGCTCTTCATCGTCCAGCAGATCGTCCAGGCCCACGGGGGCACCGTCACCGTCCACTCCACCGAGGCGGATGGGACCACCTTCACCGTGAAGCTGCCCCGGTACGCCCCACGAGAACCACGGTCCGCCGATCCGGTAAACCCTTCACACCTCCGCACTCCGCGGGCTGAATAAACTTCCCATTTTCAGAAGGACCCTCCGGCCAAGTCGTGAATTCGACAGGAGATCGGAATGGCATGATTCGTGCTCAATGACTGTCCAAAATGCGTCGCCCCCAGGACCATACCGGCTACAGCGTGGAAGTCAGTGCTGCTGCCTGGAAGCAGCTCTCGCACTTGCCCCTGGAGGCGTACGAGCGCATTCGCACGGAGCTGGACACCCTGGCGGCCACGTTGAGAACGCCCACCCCCCCGCCCCTGCCGCAGGAGGGAGCCAGGCCCGTCAATACCCGCGCCATCGTGCTGGAGGGCTACGTCGCGCACTACGAGGTCGATCGCGAGCGCAGGCGCCTCACCCTGCGCGAAGTGGCACACCACCGCCCATCCGACACGTAGGGCCGAGACCACGGGCCGGGGCCGCCTCCTCGCACCGCACGCTCCGCTCAGCCCGCGCGCGGCGGCAGCAATCCCGCCTTCTCGAGCCGCTCGCGCACGCGCTCGGCCAGGGCCACGTGCTCCGGGTTCTCCAGCGAGAAGAGCTCCGGCGTGAGGATGAGGAGCGTCCCCTGCTCCTCCATCGGCTCGAGGCGCACCGGCTTGGGCAGCGCGGGCACCCGTCCCCGCTTGCGCGAGAAGTACGTCAGCCACCCCAGGCATGCGCGGGACCCGGCCAGGGCCTTCTTCGCCACCGGGTCGTCCTCTGAAATCACCGCGCACCCGTCCGGCGCCCACGCCGCCACCATCGCCCGCACCACCTCCGTCAGCACCGGCACCGTGAGCACGCGCTTCGCCGCTTCTCCCTCCCGCGGCAGATGGAGCAGGCACCCGTTCGCGTAGAAGGGCAGACCCGAGCCGCAGGTCAGGCTCAGCAACCCGCCCCGCCCCTGCTGCTCCTGCCCCGTCCACGCCTCGAAGATGAAGCCGTCCTTCCCCAGCCGGTGCTTCCTCTTGCCGAAGTAGCGCAGGAACGTCTCGGCGGTGGGCTCGAACGGATGGCGCAGCGCGTTGCTGCGCGAGTACCCGTACTCGAACCACCGCGCATAGGCCGCGTCGCATCGGCCCAGCCGCTGGAAGAGCACCTCCACGCGCCGGGCACAGGCCTCGGCGGTTTCTTCACGGCCTCCCCAATGGGCTCCCGCCTGGAAAAGTTCCATCAGGCCTCACATACGCCACGGGTCATGCCAGGGCCACTTCTTGCCTGTCGGGAAACCCCGGGGCTCAGGTCGCCGTCTGCGGCACCGGGCGCACCAGCGGCTCATCGCGCCGCTCGGGGGCGGTGGCGTGACGCAGGGCGTGGAGCGGCTTGGCATCCGGGTTGTTGTTGCGCCGGGCCAGCTCCATCAGCACCGCCTGGCTGCGCACCGCCGTGCCGTCCCTCCCCACCGGGACATAGGTGGCGTCCACCCCCAGACGCCTCGCCTTCACGTTGTCCCCGAGCGCCACCCCCAGCACCTCGTCCAGCAGCCGCTGGCGGATGGCCGGCTCCTCCACCGGGAACATCACCTCGATCCGGCGCAGGAAGTTGCGCGGCATCCAGTCCGCGCTGCTCATCCACACCTCCGTCTGGCCCCCCGTCCCGAAGGCGAACACCCGGCTGTGCTCCAGGAAGCGGTCCACCACGCTCGTCACGCGGATGCGCTCGCTCACCCCGGGCACGCCCGGCCTCAGGCAGCAGATGCCTCGCACCAGCAAATCAATCTCCACCCCCGCCTGGCTCGCCGCGTAGAGCGCGCGGATGACGGTGGGGTCCACCAGCGAGTTCATCTTCGCGACAATCCGCGCGGGCTCACCGCGCCGGGCCTTGTCCGCCTCGCGCTGGATGAGCGCGAGCACCTTCTCGTGCAGGCCCATGGGCGCCACGGCCAGCCGCTTCCACTGCGGCGCCACCGCGTAGCCGGTGAGCATGTTGAAGAGCGCGCTCACGTCGTCCGCGATCTCCGCGCGCGAGGTGAAGAGCGACAGGTCCGTGTACAGGCGCGCGGTGTGGGGGTTGTAGTTGCCCGTGCCCAGGTGCACGTAGCGGCGGATGCCGTTGCCCTCGCGGCGCACCACCAGCGCCACCTTGGCGTGCGTCTTCAGGCCGATGAGCCCGTAGACGACGTGCACCCCGCTCTCCTCCATCTTCCGCGCCCAGGCGATGTTGTTGGCCTCGTCCAGCCGGGCCTTGATCTCCACCAGCACCGCCACCTGCTTGCCGTTCTCCACCGCGCGCGACAGCGCCCGGGCGATGGGGCTGTCCCCGCTGGTGCGGTACAGCGTCTGCTTGATGGCGAGCACGTCCGGGTCCTCGGCGGCCTCCTCGAGGAAGCGCACCACGGGCTCGAAGGACTCGTAGGGGTGGTGCAGGAGCAGGTCGCGCGCGGCGATGACGTCCAGGAGCGACTCCGAGTCGCGCAGCACCGCGGGCACGGTGGGCGTGAAGGGCTCCACGCGCAGCTCCGGCCGCGGGTCCAGGTCCGTGAGCGCCATCAGGTCCAAGGGCTGCAACGGCGCCTGCTGGCGGTACACGTCCATGGGCGAGAGCTTCAGGGCCGAGACGAGCTGGGTTTCAATCTGCGGGTTGGCCACCGCGTCCAGCTCCAGGCGCACCGCGGCGCCCCTATCGCGCCGGCGCAGCTCGTCCTGAATGGTGGAGAGCAGATCCTCGCTCTCCTCCTCGTCCACGTTGAGGTCCCAGTTGCGCGTGACGCGGAAGGTGGCGGCGTGCTCCACCACGTAGCCGGGGAAGAGGTCGCCCGCGCACAAGGCGATCAGCTCGCCCAGCAGCAGGAAGGCCGAGCCCTTCTCCGACGGCATGGGCACCAGGCGCCCCATCACGCCAGGCACCTGCACCACCGCGAGCGAGGTGGTGGTGCCGCGCACGTTGCGCCGGCGCTTGGGGCCCTCGCGCCGCAGCAGCACCGCCACGTTGAGGGACTTGTTGCGCAGGTGGGGGAAGGGGTGGCCCGGGTCCACCGCCAGCGGCGTGAGGGCCGGGAAGACGGAGGTGGTGAAGCAGGTGCGCGCGGCCGCCTTCTGCTCGGCCGTCAACTTGTCGCGCGTGAGGAGGGAGACGCCCGCCGCCGCCAGTCCGGGCAGCAGCTCCTCCACCCACAGGCGCGAGGCCGCGTCCACCAGGCCATGGGCGCGCTCGCTGATGGCGCTCAGCTGCTCGGCGGGCAGCATGCGGTCCGCCGCCGTCTCCGCCACCCCGCTGGCCAGCTGCTGCTTGAGGCCCGCCACCCGGACCATGAAGAACTCGTCCAGGTTGGAGGAAGCGATGGCGAAGAACTTCAAACGCTCGTAGAGAGGGAGCTCACGGTCGCGGGCGTCGTCGAGCACCCGCTCGTTGAAGGCGAGCCAGGACAGCTCGCGGTTGATGAAGAGCTGCGGGTCGTTGAATTCCACGGGCATAGAGTCTTGCAGGGAATCCGCCGCGTCACGTCACGGAGCTGTCACGAAACCCTTGTAGATTGTGACATCTGAACATCCATGCCCCCCCCTCCGCTACAGCCCGTCCTCGCCGCCATTGACGTGGGCACCAATGCCGTCCGCCTGGAGCTGGCCCGGCCCGACCCCGATGGCTCGCTGGAGACGCTCCACCAGGAGAGAGACCCCATCCGTCCGGGCGAGGGCGTCTTCGCCACGGGGATGATGTCCAAGGAGACGGCGGACCGGCTGCTGTCCACGCTGCGGCGCTACGCGGCGCTGTGCCGGCGGCACAAGGCGCGGGTGCGGGCGGTGGCCACCAGCGCGATGCGCGACGCGAGGAACCGCGAGGAAATCGTCCAGCGGGTGCGCGAGGAGGCGGGGCTGAACCTGGAGGTGGTGAGCGGCAAGGAGGAGGCGCGCCTCATCTGCCTGGGGGTGCTGCACCGCAAGCCACCGCACACACGCTCGCTGCTGGTGGACATCGGCGGAGGCTCCACCGAGGTGGCCATCGCCACGGGGGAGCGGCCCGATGAGCTGTGGAGCCTGGCGCTGGGCTCGGTGCGGCTCACGGAGATGTTCGACGCCTCCGGGAAGGTGTCGCCCAAGCAGCTGCGGCTGATGCGCAGCTACGTGGAGGAGCAGCTGCGCAAGGCCATGCCCGAGCGCCCCGAGCACCTGCCGCGCGTGGCACTGGGCTCCTCGGGCACCATCAGCGCGGTGGTGGGCTTCGCGGCGAGCGAGGGCACCGCGCACGCCTCGGTGCGCCAGCTGTCGCACGCGGTGGAGACCCTGGCGGAGCTCACGCCGGAGCGGCGGCGCAAGCGCTTCGACCCGAGGCGCGCGGACATCATCGTGGCGGGCGCCACGGTGCTCGAGCGCGTGGTGAAGCACCTGGGCGTGGAGAGCGTCACGGCGGTGAACCGGGGCCTGCGCGACGGGCTGCTGGTGGACCTGCTGTACCGGCAGGACGAGACGCGCGAGGACCACTCGCTGGCGGACGCGGCGGTGGCCATGGGGCGGCGCCTGCTCTTCGACGAGAAGCACGCGCGCCAGGTGGCGTCGCTGGCGCTCACCCTCTTCGACGAGCTGGCGGCGCTGCACAACCTGCCGCTCTCGTGCCGGCCGTACCTGGAGACGGCCGCGCTGCTGCACGACATCGGCAATGCCGTCAGCTACGAGCGCCACCACAAGCACACGTACTACCTCCTCCACAACGGCGACCTCCCCGGCCTGGCCGACCGCGAGCGCGAGCTGGTGGCCCGCGTGGCGCGCTACCACCAGCGCAGTCCGCCGGAGCTCAACCACGCGGGGATGGAGGGGCTGAGCCCCGCCGAGGCGCGGCTGGTGCGCAAGCTGGCCACGCTGCTGCGGGTGGCCAACGCGCTGGACAGCAGCCACCACCAGCCGGTGAAGGAGCTACGGGCCGTCAACGGCCGGGACGCGGTGTCGCTGCACTTCAAGTCGCGCCAGCCAGTGGACCTCGAGCTGTGGACGGTGGAGCACGAGACGGCCCTCTTCCGCCGCGTCTTCAACAAGCGCCTCGCCCTGCACGCCGGACGCTAGCTCCGCCGCCCGCCCTCCACGAGAGGGAGCGCCTCCGTCTGGCATTGGACGGAGCGCGTGCCCACCCCTAGCGGGGGAGGAGCGGCGAATGAAGGCGGTCGTCTTTCATGGAATCGGAGACATCCGGCTCGAGGACGTAGCGGAGCCCGTCCTGCTGCACGACACGGACGCCATCGTCCGGCTGACGGCGAGCGCCATCTGCGGCACGGACCTGCACTTCGTGCGCGGCACCTTTCCGGGGATGAAGCCGGGCACCATCCTCGGGCACGAGGGCGTGGGCGTGGTGGAGGCGGTGGGCCCGGACGTGCGCAACCTGCGCGTGGGCGACCGCGTGGTGATTCCGTCCACCATCGCCTGCGGCACGTGCTCGTACTGCCGCGCGGGCTACTACGCGCAATGCGACGTGGCCAACCCGAATGGCAAGCGCGCCGGGACGGCCTTCTTCGGCGGGCCGGAGCTGAGCGGGCCCTTCCACGGCCTGCAGGCGGAGCGGGCGCGCATCCCCTTCGCCAACGTCGGCATGGTCAAGCTCCCCGACGAGATCAGCGACGACCAGGCGATCCTGATCTCGGACATCTTCCCGACGGGTTACCAGGCGGCGGACATCGCCGAAATCAATCCCGGGGACACGGTGGCGGTGTTCGGCTGCGGGCCGGTGGGGCTGTTCGCCATCCTGAGCGCGAAGCGGATGGACGCCGGGCGCGTCTTCGCCATCGACTGCCACCCGGACCGGCTGGAGGCCGCGAGGGACCAGGGCGCCGAGATCATCAACTTCGACCAGGAAGACCCCGTGGAGACCCTCCTCCGGCTGACGGGAGGCATCGGCGTGGACCGGGCCATCGACGCGGTGGGCGTGGACTCGATGCATGCGCACCACGGGCCGGCGGCGAAGACGGCGCGCAAGGAGAAGGCCGAGTTCAAGCGCGAGCAGAAGGAAGTGGCGCCCGAGACGAACCCGGATGGGGAGAACTGGGTGCCCGGGGACGCGCCCGCGCAGGCGGTGATGTGGGCGGTGGACGCGCTGGCCAAGGCGGGCACGCTGGCCATCATCGGCGTGTATCCCCTGCAGATGCGCACCTTCCCCATCGGCCAGGCAATGAACAAGAACCTGACGCTGAACATGGGCAACTGCCCCCACCGCAAGTACATCCCCCACCTGCTGGAGCTGGTGCGCACGGGCGCGGTGGAGCCCACCGAAATCCTCTCGCACGTGCAGCCCCTGGCGAGCGCCATCGAGGCCTACCGCTCCTTCGACGCCCGCAAACCGGGCTGGATGAAGGTGGAGCTCGAGCCCGCGCTGCTGACCTGAGCCGTCCACCCCCTGGCCCGGCCTCCCCGGGGGTGCTGCTCGCGCCGCCACCGCGCTGACGGGCTCAGCCCGCGTTGCGCCCGTAGTACCAGGCGGTGAGCGCGAGCCGGGGGCCGTACGAGGGCAGCACCTCGTGCTCGAGCCGCTCGCTGAGGAACACCACCAGCCGGTCCAACGTGGGCTCCACGTCCACCGGCCCGCCCTCGGGGTAGAGGCGCAGCAGGCCGCCGTGCGCCGGCACCCAGTCCGGGTTGAGGTAGTAGATGGCGGTGACGCGCCGGTTGGACTGTCCGGGGAAGGCATCGAAGTGGCGCGCGTACCGCGCTCCCTCTCCGGGGTACCAGGCGAGCTGCAAATCGAAGCGCCCGAGCCCGAGGTACGCCTCGGCCGACAGCGTCTCGCCGAGCGCCGCATAGGCCTCGCGCAGTGGGCCGATCGCCGAGCCCTGCTCCTCGGGCTTCACCCAGGTGATGAAATCGCCGCGGGTGTCCCGGTCCAACGCATGGTCCGCGCCCCGGCGGATGCCCGCGGGCCGCAGCAGCCCGGCCTCGACCCGCGCCAGCGCCTCGGCGTGGACGGCCCGTGCCGCCTCCTCTCCGAGGAAGGACGCGCGGGTGAACCAGCCCCGCTCACCGAGTGATTGGATTTCTTCATCCCGAAGGGACAGCGGACGCATGGCGCGGCGAACCCTAGCGCACAATGACTAGAATGGCGGCCCATGGTGCGCCTCCTCCTGCGGATGATGCTCGTCCTCGTCGCCCTGGCCGCCGGGGCCGTGGGCGCCTTCCTCTGGCTCCGTCCCAAGCCCCCTGCCCTGCCCGACACGCCCGCGCTCGTCACCCGCGTGCGCGAGGTGGCCCGCCTGGAGACGCTCGAGGTCTCCCTCTACAAGAAGGTGGAGTTCTCCCCGGAACCTGCATCAGGACACCTGTGTTAGCGGGAATGGAGGTGATGATGGTGGTGCTGCGTGGGACGGCGTGACGTCCGTTTTCGAGCAAGGGCGGCCTGGATGAGCTGCTCCACCTCGTGGGTCAGCTGGAAGCAGAAATTGCTCTTCGGTAGAGCACGCTCGGGCGTGAGGATGCCCTTCTTTATCCAGTACCGCACGGTGTCCCAGGTTACTCCGTACTTC
>NZ_JBJMQO010000127.1:0-56389 GCF_045802675.1 Archangium sp.
CACTCGTACACCGTGCGCGCGCTCAGCCCCAGGGTTGCTGCAATGCTGGCTGCACTCTGCCCCTGCGCACTCAGCAGGACGACGCTGGCCCGCAGTGCCACTCCCCCCTGGCCTCTCTGCCGCATGGCCCTCTGTAGTACCAGCCGCTGCTTGGGGGTCAGCCGGATGCTACTCTGCTCAGGGGTCATCGCCCCTCCTCACTCCTACCGAGCGGCGATGCTACCCCCTGAAAGAACTTAGTTCCTATGGCTTAGCTCTTGCCGCGGCCGCCGCGCGCCGGCTTCGAGGCGGGCGCAGCGGGAGCCGCCGAGGCCTCGCTGCCCTCGAGCTGGGTGGTGCGGCGCCGCACGTACTCCACCAGCGTGCGCACGCCCACGCCCGTGCCGCCCTTGCCCAGGTAGCCTCGCTCCTTGGGGCTCACCGACGGGCCGGCGATGTCCAGGTGCACCCACGGCGTGTCGCCCACGAACTCCTTGAGGAAGAGGGCCGCGTTGATGGCGCCGCCCCAGCGCTCGCCCGCGTTCTTCATGTCCGCCACTTCCGAGCGCAGCGCGTCCTTCTGCAGCTCGCTCACGGGCAGGCGCCACATCTCCTCGCCCGCCGTGCGCGCCGCCTCGAGCACGTCGTACACCGTGGGATCATGGTCGCCGAAGGCACCGACGATGTAGTTGCCCAGGGCGATGACGCACGCGCCGGTGAGCGTCGCCAGGTCGATGATGGCCGCCGGCTTGTGCTCGTTGGCCCAGGTGATGATGTCGCCGAGCACCAGGCGCCCCTCGGCGTCCGTGTTGGTGATCTCCACCGTCTTGCCCGAGCGCGAGGTGAGCACGTCGCTGGGACGGTAGGCCGTGCCCGAGGGCATGTTCTCGCACGCGCCGATGAAGGCGTGCACGGGGAAGGGCGGCTTGAGGGTGGCGATGACGCTCATGGCGCCGAGCACCGCGGCCGAGCCCGCCATGTCCGTCTTCATCTCCACCATGGAGTCGGTGGGCTTGAGCGACAGGCCGCCCGAGTCGAAGGTGATGGCCTTGCCCACCAGCGCCAGCGGGGGATTCTTCGCGTGGCGCGCGTTCTTCGGGGTGTACTCCACGTGGATGAGCCGGGGCTCGTTGATGCTGCCCTGCGCCACCCCGAGGAACATCCCCATCTTCAGCCGCTCAATCTCCTTGCGGCCGCCCACCGTCACCTTGAGGCCGCCCTCGCGCCCCATCTCCTGCGCGGCCTGCGCGAGCCGCTCGGGGTTGACGACGTTGGGGGGCTCGTTGACCAGGTCCCTCGCCCAGTTGGTGGCCCCGGCCACGCGCTGGCCGAGCGCCACGGCCTGCTCGTGCTCCTTCGTCTTGTCCACGCCCGGAGGCAGCGCCAGCCGCACCGTGGTCAGCTTGGGGGCGTTCTTGTCCTCCTTCGCCGAGGACTTGTAGCGCTCGAAGCGGTAGACGCCCAGCTCCAGGCCCTCCACCAGGGCGCGCAGGGCGGCGGGGGCGTCCTGCGTCTCCGGCACGGAGAACACGAGCGTGCGCACCTTGATGCGCTGGGCCGTCTTCGCGGCACGGCCCGCCGCCAGACGCAGCACCTCGGGGCTGTACTTGTTGCGCGAGCCCAGGCCCAGCAGCGCCACGCGCTCGGCCTCGAGCTTGCCCACGGTGTGCATCACGAAGATCTGATCGGCCTTGGCCTTGAAGCCCTCCTGGGTGGCGGCGGTGACGAGCCGGCCCTCCAGCGACGAATTGGCACCAGCGAGCGGCGCGGGTGGCTTGTCCCCGGTCTCGCCTTCGAAGAGGGGAATCACGAGCAGCTCACCGCTCGCGCGGGCGGCCTCGCCGGAGATGAAGCTGAAGTTCATGCGGGAAACGGGCTCCTGGAAAAAGAGGTCGCGACTGTAGCGCCGCGAATGTTCCAAGCAAGAACGGTCGAAGGATTCGGCGTTGCAAGGGCGCCCGGCGGTGACTACGTCCGGCGCATGCCCTCGTTGCTGCTGCATCTCACGGCCCTCGAGCGACTGGCCGCCAACCCCGGAGAGCTCCCCGAGGACTTCGTGCGCGCGCTGTCCGAGGATCTCGCCTATGCGCGCTTCGGCGCCGCGCTGCCGGATCTCCCCCTGTGCGAGGGACTGCGCGGCGGGCTCAACGCCTGTTACTCGGGGCGGGACTGGCCCCACTTCGCGCGCCTGTACCACGAGCGTGCTCCGGTGGGCATGGGCCTGAAGATGGCCGAGCTCGTCGCCGCCGGCGCCCTGGTGGGCACCGAGGCGGGACTCGCGCTGCTGGCCGGCTACTTCATCCACCTGTCCCTGGATCGCGCGCTCCATCCGCAAGTGGACAGACTCGTCATCCGCCACCGGCGCCGGGGAGAGCACGCGCTCGCCGCGCACCGGCAGATTGAATGGACGCAGACGCTCTTCTACCTGCGCGAACTGCACGGGGTGGACCTGGTGGGCAGCCCGCGCCTGCGCACGAAGTTCGAGGTGACCAAGAGCGCCGGCTTCCCGGTGAAGGGGATTGGCCGCGGAATCTACGAGCTGGTGCGGCTGGCCTCGCAGGAGACGCTGCAGCAGGCGCCCACCAAACAGCAGGTGGACGGGTGGGTGCGCGGCCTCTACCTGGCGGGGCTCTATCTCTCCAGCCCCCTGGGGCGGATGCGCGCGCTGCCCGCCTGGTCGCAGCTGAGCTTCCAGGAGCTCTACCGCAACGACGAGTTCGACTTCGCCGTCGAGGTGGAGCACGCGGTGGATCAGACCCGCGCCGTACTGCGGCGTCTGCTGGCGTACATGGCGCGCGGCATCTTCACCCCGCGTGCCCGCTCGCGTTTCCTCGAGGAGTTCCCCGAGGGAACCATTGGTGCCTGCGCCGCATAGGCCCTCGACTCGGGTGTGGGGCGGCCAACCGATCGAGCAGCCCGCGTCAAGGGGAATGCGGCTATCCGATCAGCAAGGCGGCCCCTATCCTCTGCGTGGGTATGACGCTTCTCTTCCTCATCTCTGCCGGTGTCCTCGCGGGTGCGACCGGTTCCCTGCTCGGTATAGGAGGAGGGGTCATCCTGGTACCCCTGCTGGTCCTGGGGTTCAAGGTACCCCTGGAAGACGCGGTCCCCGCGAGCCTCATGTGTGTGGTGGCCAGCTCGTGCGGCGCGGCCGCCAGCTACGTGGAGCGTCGGCTCAGTGACATCCGGCTGGGGTTGACGCTGGAGCTGGCCACGGTGATGGGCGCCATCGTCGGCGGCCTGGTGGCGGGCCTGCTGGCCCCGGCGTGGGTGGCGTTCATCTTCGGCCTCTTCACGCTCTATGTGTCCGCGCAGATGCTGCTGGTGCGGCCGCCGCCGGAGCAGGCCATCAATAACTACGTCCCCACCAACTACCCGCTGGGCATCTCCGGCTCCTTCGTGGCCGGAGGGCTGTCGGCGCTGCTGGGGGTGGGGGGAGGGCCGCTCAAGGTGCCGTTGATGAGCTACGGCATGCGCGTGCCCTTCAAGGTGGCCAGTGCCACCAGCAATCTGATGATCGGCGTGACGGGGGCGGCGAGCGTGGCCGCCTACGCGTGGCGCGGGCACGTGAAGCTCGCGCTGGTGGCTCCGCTGGTGGTGGGGGTGTTGGCGGGTGCCTCCGTGGGGTGCCGGCTGATGCCGCGCCTGCCCACGGCGGTGCTGCGACGGTTGTTCGCTCTGGTGCTGCTGCTGGTGGCGGCCCAGATGCTGTGGAAGGGAGGGGAGGGGTTGTGGCCGAGTCTGCTGAAATGACGAGAGAGGGGCCCGCGGTGCTCACGGGCGCCATGCCCATGAACATGAATCACCCGGCCCACAGGGACCTGTCGCGCGCGGCCGGGGCCGCCCTGCCGGAGACGGCGCCTCCACCACCCATCGTCACCGATGCGCCCACGACCGGAGCCTCCGCCACCCCCGTCGAGCGCGCCGAGGCGGGCGAGCGGTGGATCTCCAAGCTGCTGCGCGGGGGCGCCGTGTGCAGCGGAGGGCTCTTCCTCGCCTCGCTGGCGCTGGAGGCGCTGCCCGCATCGGAAGGGGTGCACGTGGCCATCGACGTGCTGCGCAAGGGCGCGGCGTCGGCCCTGCTGGTGACGCCCGTGGTGCGGCTGGTGGTGGCCGGCACCACCCTGGGCATCCGCGGCGAGTGGAAGTACGCCCTCTACGCGGCCGGGGTGCTGGGACTGCTCGCGCTCGCGGTGGGCGCGGGCATCCACGCCTGAGAGTGGTGAGCAAAGATGGAGTGCGGGCTGGATGCTCTCGCCATGGAGCCTGAGCACGGATGACCAGATTGGCCTCACCAGACAGCACCGCCGCCGCCACCGCCACCAACCATGACGCGGCGCTTCAAGTCCGGCCGCGCCGACGCGAACCGAAGCAACTCCCGCGTGCGGCGGGCGAGAATGGACAACATGCGAACCGCTCCCCACCGCCAGCGCCCCCTCCTCCACGTCGGCTCCACCGGCAGCCGCGTTCAGAAGGTCGAAGAGCGCCTGGAGTCGCTCGGCTACCTCAAGAAGGGTGCCGCCGACGACCGCTTCGACGCCGGCACCGCCAAGGCGGTGGTCGACTACAAGCGCGACCACGGCTGGAAGGGGGAGCCGCAGGGGGTCGTCGGCGAGCGGATGGCCCGCTCGCTGAGGCACACCACCGCCAGCACCAGCGCCCCCACCACCGCCCAGGCCAGCCCGACCGGCGGCAGCGGCGGCAAGAACAAGACCCCGTCGACGCTCAAGGGCGCGACCTATAACGTCGAGCGCGACCGCAACCCCAAGCAGGTGCAGAAGTTTCTGGGCGACTTCGTCAAGAAGCACAAGCTCGACTTCGTTCAGGTCCAGGAGATCAACGGCTACCACAAGGCCCTGGAGAAGATCCCCGGCTACCACCTGGTGACCTTCCCCAACTCCAAGGACCACGGCGAGTCGGGCATCCTCGTCAAGGACGACCTGCTCGCCAAGCACGCCACGTCCATCCAGGGCGAGGGCGGCGGCTGGACCACCGTGCGCGGCGGCCACGCCCCGCCGCGGGCGGCCACCGCGGTCCAGCTCGCGGGCTGGCTGGAGGTGGTCTCGGCCCACCAGCCGCCCTCGGTCGACTGGAAGAACGGGAACCCCGTCGGGCCGGAGCACCGGGTGAGTACCTACAAGTCGCTCTCCGAGAAGCTGCTCGCCTTCGCGCAGCGGCAGCTCAAGAACCACCCCGACCAGGCCCTGCTCATCGGCGGCGACTGGAACGAGGGCGCGTCGACAAAGGGGAAGTGGTCGCCCAACTGGATCGCCCAGCAGGCGGGCATGACCACCCACGGCGGCGTGAAGACCCACGGCAACGCCAGCATCGACTACGAGATGTCCGCCGGGTGCCAGGTCTCGAACGTCAAGGCCGGCCCGACCCTCGGCTCGGATCACAACATCGTCACCTTCACCGTGAGCCGCCCGAAGGGCAAGCGCTGAAGCGCGGCCTGGCTGATTCGAGCGCTCGAAACGATCGCGCCCCTCGTTCCCGGACGGGAGGAGGGGCGCAGTCGTTCCAATGTGGGACTCAGACTCCGCGCGCGTCGAAGTGCGCCAGGACCTTGCGGGCCTTGGCCACGTCGTCCGAGCGGCCCTGCTCCTCGAAGAGCGGAATCACCGCCTCGAGCTCGGCGCGCGCCAGCTTCCACTCCTGGGCGAAGGTATACGCGATGCTCAGGTCCCACCGCGCCCGCGACTCGTACACGTGATCGTGCAGGTCGGCGTACATGTCCGCCGCCGCCTGGAGGAACGGGCGCGCGGCGTTGTGGTTGCCCAGCAGGCCCTCGGCCTCGCCCAGCAGCAGCCGGCACAACGCCAGCGGCTCCGGCTCGCCTTCCTTCTCCAGGAGGGGCAGTGCCTCGGCGAAACGCTTGCGCGCCGCCTCGTACTCGCCCGCCTCCATGCGGATGTCGCCGATGTCCAGCAGCAGCTGCGCAATCCGCGGCCCGTTCTTCGACTGCCGGTAGAGCAGCAGCGCCTCCTGGTACTTCTCCTCGGCGGCCTTGGCCTGGCCCAGCGAACGCAGCGACTCGCCGATGGCCGCCCGGCACAGCGCCTCGTTCTCCTGGTCCTTCAGCTCGTTGAAGAGCATCGCCGCCCTGGCGATGTGCTCGATGGCGCCCCGGTGGTCCTCGAAGTGGGCGCGCGACACCCCCAGGCCGAAGTACACCTGCGACTGGCCGTGCTTGTCCTTGGCCGTCTGGAAGAAGCCCAGCGCCTCCTCGTAGTGGCGGCGGCTCTCGGCGTGCTCCTCGAGCATGCCGTGCAGCTCGGCCAGGTGCACCAGCCCCCGGCCAATCTCCCCCGGCTCGCCGGTGATGCGGGTGGTGGCGAGCGAGGTGCGCTGGTGCTGCAGGGCTTCGAGGATGTGGGCGCGTTCGGTGTCGGAGAGGCTCATGGTGTTCCGGGCTCAGTGCTCCTCGCCCTTGTTGCGTCGCCGAGGCTGCTTGTCCAGCGATTCCGTACGCTCGCCGCCCCGGCCGGCCTCGTGCACGAGGAGGGGGGAGAAGAAGCAGTCCTTCTTGGTGTATTCGTCGAAGGAGAAGGCGAAGCGGTAGCTGGCGGCCGCGCGCTGGTTGCAGTCGGTGCGCTCGCAGAAGCGGCAGGAGATGCCGCTGGGCACCGCGTCCTTGCGCAGGTCCGTGGTGGGCAGGCCGTACGCCAGGTACTTCGCGTTCTCCGCGTGCGTGCCCAGGCCAATCGAGTAGGCCGTGCCGCGCACGATGGAGCCTTCAATCGGCTGCAGCTGCACCTTGGCGAAGCAGAAGTACGAGGTGCCGTCCGGCATCATCGAATACTGCCGCGTAATCTGGGACGGGTTGAGGAAGGCCAGGTGCACGGCCCACTTGCCGCACGAGCCGCCGCCGCTGGCGAACTTGATGCCGGTGCCGCTGTAGCGCTTGGAGATGTTGCCGGCGATGTCCGAGCGCAGGAAGTGGAAGGGCAGTCCCTTGCGCTTGGGATCCGACAGGTTGCACAGCCGGTGCGCCACCGTCTCGTACGTGGTGCCGAAGAGGTTGGAGAGCAGCTCCACGTCGTAGCGCGTGCGCTCCACCTCCTTGAAGAAGTCCCCGTAGGGCAGCATCAGCGCGCCGGCGAAGTAGTTGGCCAGGTTCACCTTGATGAGGCGGTGTGTCTCCGCGTGCCGCGTGCGCGACGCGCCGACAATCCGCTCCACCAGCTTCTCCCGGTCCAACATCATCAGGCCGATGGACGCCGCGAGCTGGAACTTGAGCGGCTGCTCGGTGAGGTCCGGCGAGAGGATGAGCTCCTGCGTCTGCGGATCGAACCGGCGCACCACCGAGGAGCCACTGGCCGCGGACTCGAAGCGCACGCGGTAGCCGAAGCGCTCCTCCAACAGCGGCACCAGCTGCGCGCTGGTGAGCAGGCGCCCCAGCTTGAAGTCGCGCCGCAGCGCCTCGGCCTGCTCCTCCAGCTCGGGGAAGTAGTTGCGGTGCGACTCGAGGAAGTCACTCACCTCGTCGAAGGGCGAGTAGTCGAAGCGCAGCCCCGGCCCCGAGCCCGCGGTGCTGCCCGGCGTCGCCTGCGTGCGCGCCCGCTCCTCGGCGTTGAGCTGCGCCAGCACGTTCTCCAGCTGCGTGCGCGTGTTCTTGTAGAGGTTGAAGAGCGCCGCCACCGTGCCCGCCAGCTTCGGCTCCGCCGACAGGCTCTGCAGCGACTCGGAATCGATGTCGAGGCTCTTGAGCAGTGGCTCGTCCAGCAGCTTCGCCAGCGCCTCGTCCACCCGGCCCTCGCCCAGCGTGGACATGAACTGCTCGGGGTCCTGATCGAAGTAGCGCAGGGCCTTCCACAACAGCGGGAAGGGCATGACGCGCTTGCCCTTCTCGATGAGGTTCAAGTACGCCGGGGAGACCCCCAGGTCCTTGGCCGCGTCCGTCTGCTTGATGTTCCGCGCGAGCCTCAGGCTGCGCAGCTTCAGGCCCACGTTCGCATTGAGTGCGTTCTCGTTCATCTCGCGCTTCCTGGAGGGGGGTTGGATTCCCAGTAACCGGCCCCTCCGACACGCCACTGTGTGGAGCCTTTTACCGATTTGCAATCAACGTTTTCGGGTGCAACCACCCGTGTCCTCAACGGAACGGAGGGGTGGCCCCCGGTCCATTCCAGCCTGTTCTGAAGTGGCTAAGTAGTGGATTTTACAGAGCTTGGTAGGCCGCTCTGCGACCTGTACCACGGTACAACAACGTAACTGTCAAAGTTTTACCTCAGCGGTTTACTGACAGAGAAGGTAAGCGCGGAAGGGTGGGGCGGCGACCCGCTGGGTGCTTGGAGGGCCACCCGACCCGTGGTGGGTCTCGGGGTTTCGAGCGGCCGTGTCCCACCCCACCGGGAGTGAGGCTGTAGAGTGCCCGGCTCTTCTCCTTCCCTTCCGCGCGAGGTGCGTGATGCCCTGCTCCAGGCCGGTTTCCCTCCTCGTCGCGTGGGCTGTGCTGCTCGGGGGGCTGGGGGCCTGCCAACCTACGCGGACGCTCCCGCTCCGTCCGGAGGGTGAGGCCCCGGCGCTGCGCTACCGCGTCACCTTCGTCCGCGAGCCCGAGCCCGCGCTGGACGTGGAGCTCGTCCGGGTCCGCGAGGATGCCCCCCGGGACTTCCTCTTCACCCAACCCGGCGGCGTGGAGCAGGTGCGCGTCTCGGGCCCGGAAGGTGTGGAGCGGGAGTTGCCCGTGTCCCCGGAGGGCGGCGTCGTCGTGCCGCGGGACACGCGCGTGCTGCGCTACCGCTACCGGTTGGAGTCACGCGGTGGCAGGCGGCACTCGGACTTCATCACCGGCATGGGCGAGGGGGAGACGTGGCATGTCGCGGGCCGCGTCTGGTTGTTGCGCCCGCGCACGGTGACGCCGTCGCTGCGCGCGGAGCTGACGGTGGAGGGCGTGGACGCGCTGCCGCCGTGGGAGCCGGACGCGAGCGGCGTCTACCACCTGCTGGGCGGAGACCTGGTGGACTCGGGCTTCCACGGCTTTGGCGGACGGCGCTGCACGGTGCGGTTGCCGGGCGCGGTGCTGGAGGTGGCGGTGCTCGGCCGCATGTCGCGCATGGATGACGCGGCCCTCTGCGCATGGGTGCGTCAGGCCGCCGGGGAGGTGCTCACCGTGCGGCGCTCCTTCCCGTACCCGCGCATCACCGTGCGCATCGTGCCCGTGCCCGGACGCGAGGCCCCCGGCATCTTCGGCATGGTGCTGTGGAGCTCGCCCCCGAGCGTCTCGCTGCTGGTGGGCCAGGACGCGGCGCCCGAGTCCTTCGTGCGCGATTGGGTGGCCGTGCACGAGCTGCTCCACCTCGCGCACCCCGCCATCCTGCCGCGCGTCGCCTGGCTCACCGAGGGACTGGCCACCTACTACACGGAGCTGGCACGGGCCCGCTCGGGCCGGCAGACGCCCCAGCGCGCCTGGGAGGAGCTGCTGGCGGGCTTCGCCCGGGGCCGCGCCGACGTGGGCTCCCGCACCATGGAGGACGTCACCACCCACGGCGCCTCCTACCAGGGCATCTACTGGACGGGCGCGCTCTTCGCCCTCGACCTCGACGTGGCGCTGCGCCGCGTCACCGGCAACACGCGCGGCCTCGACGCGGTGCTCGCGCGGCTCGCCGAGTCTGGCACCACTGCAACTTTCGAGGAATTCGGCGCGGCGGTGGACGCCGTCGCGGGCCGGCCCCTCTTCCAGGAGCTGCTCGCGTGGCACCTGTCCCGGCCCGCTTTTGCCGCGTTGGAGCCTCTGTTAGAAGCTCTCGGCGTGGAGTCCGGGCCGGAGGGTGTCGTCCGGCTCGGAGCCGCGCGTGACAGCCAGGTGCGCCACGCCCTGGAGGTTCGCGCCGAGGAGCTGTAACCGGGAATTTCGTGGGGCGTATGTCTGTCCGCGAACCCCTCGTGCCTTGTGACGAGAGTCCTCGCCACGTGTTGTCCCCCCTCACGCAGTGAAAGGAACCACCATGAACATCAAGACCATGGCCGCCATCGTCGGTACCCTGTCCCTCGGCACGCTCGCCACCGGCTGTGCGAGCACGAAGTCCGCCACCACCACCTCCTCCGAGAAGGGCGCCGAGGGCTCGTGCGGCTCCAAGGCCGGCACCAGCACGGAGAAGGGCGCCGAGGGCTCGTGCGGCGCCAAGGCCACCTCCACCACCACCGAGAAGGGTGCCGAGCACGGCTGCGGCGCCAACGGCTGCGGCGGCACCAGCAACCCCAAGTAGTGTGAATCACCCCTGAAGTCTCGGGGGTTGTCTTCCGGGCGGTGGGGGCCTCTTCCCGCCGCCCGTGTCTTTTTCCGAGGAGCCGTCGTGCCGGAGAGCTACGCGCGCAGACATGGGGTGAAGCCGCTCGGGGTGGGCATCGGGCTGCGGCGCGAGTTCTACGCGCAGCTCCCCGCCACCTCCCGTGCGCTGGACTGGGTGGAGCTCGTCCCCGAGAACTTCCTCACGCTCGGGGGCCGTCCCCAGCGCACGTTGGACGCGTGCGTGGAGCGCTGGCCGGTGCTGCCCCATGGGGTGGCGCTGAACATCGGCGGGCCGGAGCCGCTGGACGAGGACTACCTCTCGGGGCTCGCGGCGCTGGTGGAGCGGGTGGACGCGCCCTTCTTCTCGGATCACCTCTGCTACTCGCGGCTGGGCGGGGCGTACCTCTACGACTTGCTGCCGCTGCCCTTCTCGGAGGAGGCGGTGGAGCACGTGGTGTCGCGCGTGCGCGAGGTGAAGGCGCGGGTGGGCCGGCCCTTCCTGCTGGAGAACCCGAGCTACTACGCGCGCATGCCGGGCGGCACCCTGGACGAGGCGGCCTTCCTGCGCCACGTGGCCGAGCAGTCGGACTGCGGCCTGCTGCTGGACGTGAACAACGTCTACGTGAACGCGTGCAACCACGGGTATGACCCGAGGGCCTTCGTGGACGCGCTGCCGCTGGAGCGGGTGGTGCAACTGCACCTGGCGGGGCACGAGCGCCAGCCGGACGTCCTCATCGACACGCATGGGGCGCCGGTCTGCGATGACGTCTGGTCGCTGTACCGCTACGTGCTGGAGCGCACCGGGCTGGTGTCCACGCTCATCGAGTGGGACCAGGACATTCCCTCCCTGGACGCGGTGCTGGACGAGGCGGACCGGGCGCGCGCGGTGATGGCGGAGGTGGCGCGATGAAACCCTCGCTGCGCGGTTTCTTCGATTCGATGACGGAATTCTTCACCGCCCCGGGCCCGGACGCGCTCGAGCGGCTGTACGCGGCGCACCCGGGCTGGGACGCGCCGCGCTCGCGCGTGGAGCTCTATGGCCGGATGGTGGGCCACCACGGCCGGGCCACGCTGGAGAAGCTCTACCCGCTCACGCGCGCGGCCCTGGCGGACGAGGCGCGGTGGGAGGAGCTGGCGCGGGCCTACGCGGACTCCAAGCCCCCGCGTCCCTTCGAGATGAACCACCTGGGCGAGGCCTTCCCGGGCTTCCTCGCGGACGAGGCGCAGCGGCGGGGCCTGCCGGACTTCCTGCCCGCGCTGGCGCGCTTCGAGTGGATGGACTTCGCGGTGTACACGTCCCAGGAGCCGGTGCCGGAGCGGGTGGAGCGGCTCACGCCGAACCCGACGCTGGCGGTGTTGGAGCACCCCTTCCAGCTCTGCGCGTACGTGCGGGGGCAGGGGAGGGGACGGCCGGAGCCGGGGCAGGAGCTGGCGCTGCTGTGGCGGCACCCGGAGCGGCTGGTGACGATGTTCCTGGCCGCGAGCGACCGCTCCCTGCTGGCGTTGAAGATGGCGGTGGAGGGACTCACGCCGTCCCAGGTGGCGGAGGCGACCGGCGTGGCCGAGGCCGACATCCGCGCCACGGTGGAGTCGTGCGTGGCGGACGGCCTCGTCCTGTCGCCTTGAGGCTTCACCGGGCGGAAGCCCACCCGGCGGGGGGCGGCTCCGGCGCGAACCGGAGCCGCCGGTGTGGCGGACCTACTTGAGGATGATCTGACAGGTGTTGCTGGTGCCCGAGCCGGGGACGCACGACAGGCCGTCGCAGCAGGCCGAGGTGCCACCGCAGGTCTGATTGACGCCGGAGCACGGCGGCTTGCAGGTGCAGCTGCTGCCCGAGCACGCGCCCCCGGTGCTGTCGTCCACGCAGCTCGTGCCATCGCAGCAGGGCTGGGCGGCCGAGCACTTCTCGAACGACGGCGCGCACGTGGGAATCGGCTGGCACAGGCAGGCGCCGGACACATCGCAGGGGATGGGCGGATCCTGGTTCTTCTGCACGCACTGCAGGCCGTTGCAGCACGTGCCGACGCCCGCGCCGCACGCCTCGGTATCCGTGGAGCACCCGTTGCTCACCAGGTACTGGGCCCACTGGGCGATGTGGTTGGAGGTGTTGAGGTCCTGGAAGGGCAGCGCGAAGGCCGGGTAGGAGGGATCCAACCCCTGGGCCAGCTTGTCCGGATCCACCGCCGCCATCCACAGCAGGGTGGTCATGTGGTTCTCGCTGGAGCTGGACGCCGCGGGCATGCGCAGGCCGTAGTTGCGGGACGAGGAGAACGTCACCCACATCAGCCGGCTGGTGTCCCCATTGTTGCCGCGCGTCACGAAGGGGCTCCACTTCGGGTAGCTGTTGGTGAGGTGCGGCGTCGAGTCCAGCGGGCCGCTCTGGTTGGCCTTGGCCAGCTCCACCCGCGTCGCATTGGCTTCCAGCTTCGCGGCCCACAGCCGGGCGGACGGATCCGTGTCCGAGTTGCAGTTGGTGTGCGAGTCGGTGGAGGTGGTGAGGGGCGCGTCGGGCGGCGAGGAGATGAGGCAATCCGACTCGTTGTAGACGAGGAAGGAGCTGTCGGGCGCGATGGCCGGGTAGTAGCGGTTCCTGCCGCTCTGCGCCGGCACCACCGTCACCGGAGCGCTCCAGGCGCCGCCCGTATCCGCCGTCACCATCTTGATGGAGCCCTTGTAGCTGCGCTGGTTCGTCCCGGCGATGCCCATGGACATGTAGGCGATCGTGTTGCCATCCAGGCTCCAGTCGGGGTGGTTGGCCGGGTTGGTCTTGGTGCCGGTGTTGGCAATCTCCGACTCGTAGGCCGAGGTGTCACCGTTGAAGAGCATCAGGTTGTAGCGCGTGGCGCCCGAGTCGGCGTAGGCGCCGACGAACCGGGTGGCGTCCGGATTCCACGACTCGAAGTTGCTCAGCTTGCTGCCGCTCTGCGCCAGCGGGACATTGGCGGCCTTGGACGGATCGTGCGTGGACAGGTCCACCAGGCCCAGCCGGCCGTCGTTCTGGCCGTTGACCTCGGCCACCAGCTTCTTGCCGTTGCGGCTCAGCGCGTGGCAGCCCACGCAGCCCACGCTGGTGCTGATGTTGCTGGCCTTCAACACGGCGTTGGCCGTCTGGGTGCCGGTGCCGGCGAAGTCGTAGCGCATCACGCCGGTGCCTCCCGACGTGGTCCAGTAGTAGAGCGCGCCCTTGATCTCCGCGCGGGCGAACTGCAGGGCGATGGGCGCCGACACGGCCACCAGCCCGCTGCCCGAGTCATCCGTGGCGCGCACGGTGAGCTTCACCTGATCCAGGCGACCGCGGTTGCTCTCGGCCAGGAACTTCCACACCTTGTCCTCGGGCGTGTAGATGCAGCCGCGAGTCACCCCCGTGGGCAGCGCGACGCCCGAGGGCATGTAGCAGCGCAGGTACACGCGCACGTCGGTGATGGCGTTGGTGAAGGCGAGCTCGAACAGCGTGGTGGACGCGTTGTTCGGCAGGAAGTGGATCTCCAACTGCCCCAGGTTGGGCGGCACCATCACGCCGTTGTTGGGGTAGACGATCTTCGGCTTGTGCGAGGCATCCGGATCCGCCGCGCCGCCGAACTTGGAGCCCGGATCCGAGGGCAGGCCCGCGGAGCCGGACGAGGAGTCGGAGACCTTCTGCTCGAGCCGCACCGTGATGGGGGTGGAGACGGAGATGGTGCCAATCCGGGCGCGCACGGTGCTGTTGCCACCCACGGTGGTGCTCGAGGTGAACATCGAGCCGCCGCCGAACAGGCCCAGCCGCGTGTCGTCGATGCTGAAGGTGGCCTGGCCCGTCACGTCCTCGGTGTGACCGTCGGAGAAGGTGCCGGTGACCTTGAACTGCTGGGTGACGCCCGTGCTGCCCGTGACGGCCAGAATCGGACCGGTGGGCGTGATGGCCAGCGTGCCCAGCGTGGGGCCACCGCCGTCGGGCTCTCCGCCACCGTCGGTGTTGCCGCCGCCACCGTCGGTGTTGCCGCCACCGTCGGTGTTGCCGCCACCGTCGGCCGTGGGGTTACCCGCGTCGTTGCCACCGGTGCCACCGCCGCCGCCGCAGTCGGTACAACCAGACAGCGCGGTCGCTGCCATCAGGAATCCGAGGAGCCAGGTTTTCTTCCACATGGCCCGCTAGGGTAACGCCATTTCTGACGCATGGCGCGCGGTTCCGTGCTCGCCCGTAAGGCGCCCTTCATTCGCGGTACAAGCTTGAAACGCGAGTGCACCTGGGACGTGGGTGGGGCGAATTTTCCCAAATTCTCATGAATGAAGCAGGCCGCTCGCGGGGGAGGGCGCCGAGCGCGGCTGCCTCCTGCTCATGCTCCGAGCGGGCTAGCGCCAGGGTTGGCAGAGCATGCCTGGCGTCGAGCTGGTGCAGGCGAAGTCCTCGGGGCACTCGGCGTCCGTGGCGCAGCGGTAGGTGCAGGCGCCCTCGACGCACAGGCCCTGGGCGAGGCCCCGCTCGCGGCAGCTCGCGTCGCTCTCACAGGCCGTGCCCACCTGCTGGTAGGCGGAGCACCCGGCGAACTGGGCCGGAAGGGGCACGCACCAGCCGCTCTGGCAGGTGAAGCCCTGGGTACACGCCTTCTTGCTGTCACACGGCTCCAGACAGGCCGAGCCCCCCGAGGAGAGCTTCTCGCAGCGCGCGCCGGTGCGGCACTTCCAGTCCCCATCACAGGCGGCGCACAGCTTGCCGGGGCCCTCGCAGCGCTCGCTGCGGCAGGCGTAGCCCGTGGCGCACTGCTCATCCGAGAGGCACTCCACGCACCGGCCATCCGGAGCGCACTGGCTGCCGCTCTCGCACCCGGTGACGGAGCAGTCGTGGCCGCCCGAGTCGTCGTCAAGCTCGGCGAGCTCGACCTCCACTTCCTCGCTCTCGCCCTCGCGCACGCACGCGTCCGTCGTGTCCGGAGGGAAGCCGGGCACGGAGGTCTCCAGGGTGTAGCAGCCCTCCGGCAGGGGGCCCACGAGCAGCAGCCCGCCCTCCGGCAGTGGCAGCTGCTGCAGGGGCGTGTCCGTCACGGACACCTGCCCACCGGGCACCTTCTGGCGCGCGGGCGCCTTCACCTTCAGCTCCAGGAAGCCGGCCGCGCGCGGCTGCACGTCCTCCAGCCTCGCCGAGCCGCCCGGGGGCACCACCACCGGCAGGCGCACCGCCGTGCTCGCGGAGGCCACGATGAAGAGCTCCTCGGGGCCGGCCGGTACGCGCTCCAGCAGGAAGCCGCCATCCGCGGCCACGTGGGCGCGCACCTCCGGGTGGCCCAGCAGCGACACCAGCGCCACCGACGGGTCGGCCTCCGTGAGACGGCCGCGCACGTTCCCCGTGCGGAAGGGGGTGTTGTCGAGCCCTCCGCACGCGCTCGTCACGAGGACGAGGGCCGTCAGCACGCTGTAGCCCGTCTGGCGCATCAGAAGCGGTACCCCATGCCGGCCCATCCGCCGGTGAAACCCACGGCCTGTCCCCGCCCGTCCACCACCACGTACGTCACCATCATCTGCACCTGGGACGTCAGCTCCAGCCGCTCGCCCAGCCGCCACACCACCCCTCCCACCACGCCCGGGCTGACGGTGAAGTACTGCTGCGCCCCGGTGAAGGCCTCTGTCTGGAAGGACCGCTGAAGCAGCAGAGCGGCCACACGCGGGCCCGCGTACAGCGACAGGCGCCCCCACTTCCACGTGTAGGGCACCGCCGCCCCCAGCGAGAGCGAGGTGTAGGTGAAGGGCACGCCGGTGCCGGGCACCAGGTGCAGCTCCTTGCGGCCCCGGCTCCCGCTCACGTCGAGCAGCAGGCTCAGGTCCGGCAGCGGGCGCTCCTCCAGCCGCAGCACCAGCGCCAGCTCCGGCGCGGCGGGCAGCAGCTCGGCCCGGCTGCGCGCGTCCACGAAGGAGAACATGCCCCCCATGAGCGCCAGCGAGCGCCGGGGGAAGGTCTCGGACAGCAGCCGCTCCAGGGGCAGCCGCTCGCCCGCGGCGATGTCCACCACCTGGCGGATGAGCACGTCGTCGCCCTTGGTGAGCTCCACCGTGCGCCGGCCCGGCGCCACCGCGGTGCCTCCGGGCAGCTCCGTGCGCGACTCGCCGTCCACCTTCAGCGTGAAGCCGTCCAGCCGCGGGTTGTACGAGAAGAGCTCCGGGCGGCCCGTCCGGTCAATCCGGCCCGAGAGCACCACCGGATCCGCGCCCACCTCCAGGATTTCCGCCGAGGGCCGCTGCCGCCCCTCGGTGAAGGCGTAGGTGCGGCGGCGCGCGTAGTCATGGGCCTCGGTGGCGGTGACGGCGCCGTCGATGTTGCGGTCCGCCGCGCCGTTCAGCCCGTCGATGAGGAAGTGCGTGTAGATGTCGTTGCGCAGCCCCTCGTCCTCGCGGGCCGTCTCGCCCCAGTCGCAGGCGGCGAACACCATGGAGGCGCGGCTCGACTCCTCCAGGGGCCGGGCGTAGAAGCCCGCCTTGACGCCGGCCAGCTCCGCCTCCAGCTCGCGGGGCAGCAGCGACTTGCCGCTGCCGCTGTGGCAGGTGGCCAGCACCATCAGCCGGCGGCGCGAGGGGAGCTGATCGAACTCGGACTTGAGCGCGTCCATGGACAGCGCCGTCTGGGCAATGGCGCGGTACGCGGCGTCCGTGGTGACCAGGTAGCGCTTGAGCTCGCCCTTGCCGTCCCGCGCCAGCGTGCCGTGCGCCGAGAAGTACACCACCACCACGTCATCCGGCCGCGTGGCCTCCTGCCGCAACTGGCGCAGCGCTCCGAGGATGGAGGCCCGCGTCGTCTCCTCGGGGCGGGTGAGCACGCGCACCTGATCGAAGTGGCCTCGCGCCGGATCCCTCAGCGCCGCGGCCAGGTCCTCCGCGTCCTTGGAGGAGTAGCGCAGGTCGCGCCACTGCGAGTCCTGGAACTGCGACACGCCCACCAGCAGGGCCAGGCGCCGGGGCGCGTAGGCATCCGAGAGCGCGCCCTCGTCCACCTTCACGGACACGAGCCCGCCCTTGTCGCCCTTCTCGAGCGAGCCCGGGCTCGCGCAGGCCGCGAGCACCGCCAGGAACGTGAAGAGGAGGCGCCTCACCGTGGGGAGGGATTCTGCCCTATTGGCCGCCGACGTGGAGATCGAACCGGTTGACGGCCAGCGTGGAGCGCTCCTCGATGTCACCGCGGGTGAGGGATTCGCGCACCTCCTCGGCGGGAGGCACCTGGTCCGAAGTGAAGCCCACCAGCCAGAAGGTGAGCGTCCCGGCCTCTCCCTCCAGGCTGATGCCCACCAGGCCCTGGGGGCCTTCCAGCTCGTGGGTGCCGGCCTGGAGCGGGAAGCGGCCGAGCAGCTCCGGCTCCGCGCCCTCGCGCCGCTGGAAGAGGAGGGCCTCGCCGGCCTCGGTGGCGTGGTAGCGCAGCACCAGTACGTCCCGCTCCGAGGCGGTGGTGCCCGGGTCCATCCGGCGCAGGTTTCCGCCCGGCTCGCGCGCCACCACCGACAGCTCCAGGGCGAGCCGGCCCACGCCCTTCACCCCGTCCGAGATGCCCGTGTCCCCTCGGGGAGGTTGCACCTGGGCGCGGGTGAGGACGACGAGCCCCGCGAGGCCCGCCGCCAGCGCCACGCCCGCCGCCACCTTGCGCCAGGGCGAGGGCCTCTGGAGGCCCCGCCGGACGCGGGCGAAACCCACCTCGTCCAGCCGGGGCTCTTCCAGCCGGGCGGGCGCCAGGTGGAGCAGGAGGGCGTCCACCTGCCCATCGAGCAGCCCCGGGCCGGGCGTCCTCGCGAGGAAGTCCATGCAGGGCTCGCACGGGTGCGCCAGGTGCTCGCGGAAGTACGTCACCGTCTCCGGCTCACCGGCCGTCAGGGCGCGCAGGGCTTCGGCATCCAGGTGTCTCATGCGGCTCACTCCCACCGCCCGGCGAGCACGCGCCGGAGCAGCTCCTGCTTGATTCGGGCCCGGAAGCGCTCCAGGCGCATGGTGACAGCGCTCTTGCCCACCCCGAGCTTCTCGGCGATCTCCCGCGCCGACAGCTCTCCCTCCACGTAGAAGAGGTGGACGGTCTTCTTCTCCTCGCCCTCGGACAGCTCTTCAATCAGCTGGCGCACCACGGCGATGTCCCGCTCGAGCTGGAGGGCCTCGGGCACCAGGGAGACCGTCTCCGGCTGCGGGTCCGGGTTCTCATCGTCCATCCGGCGCGTCTGGCCCTTGCGCTCCAGCCGGGTGCGCGCCCGGTTGCGGGCGATGGACAGGAGCCACGCCTCGAAGGCCGCCGGCTCCTTGAGCCGGGGGAGCGCCTTGAAGGCGCGCACGTAGGTCTCCTGAATCACGTCTTCCACCTCGTCCGCGTCCAGCGGGGCGAAACTGGAGGCCAACCGGGCCACCAGGGGCCGGGTGCGCCGGTACAGCTCGCTGAAGGCGGGCGCTTCCCCACGGGCCGCCCGTACCACCCACTCCGCCAGCTCCCGAGACGAACCCACCCGGCTCATGGACCCTCCAGGGGGTGGAGCGGCCACACGCTGGCCGGTGGACGGACGCCGCGCTTCCTGCTTCCCCCCGGGGGGGCGTGGGGCAGAATGGCCGCGCGGTTGTTCACTTGTGTGAGGTCACGACCATGCGCGTCATCAACTTCAACGCCGGCCCGGCCGGTCTGCCCCTGCCCGCCCTCGAGCGTGCGCGGGACGAGCTCCTGGATTTCCAGGGCTCGGGCATGTCCATCATGGAGCACAGCCATCGGGGCAAGGAGTACGACGCCGTCCACACCGAGGCCAGCTCCCTGCTCACCGAGCTGCTGGGCCTCCCGGACACCCACCAGGTGCTCTTCCTCACCGGCGGGGCCTCGCAGCAGTTCGCCCAGGTGCCGATGAACTTCCTCCCCCCGGGCGCCAGCGCCGACTACCTCATGACGGGCGTGTGGAGCGAGAAGGCCTACGAGGAGGCCCAGTACCTCGGCAAGGCGCGCATCGCGGGCACCACGGTGCTGCCCGACAAGCGCTACGTGCGCGTGCCCCGCCAGGACGAGCTCCAGTTGGATCCGAAGGCCGCCTACGTCCACCTGACGAGCAACAACACCATCTACGGCACCCAGTGGCACCGCTGGCCCGAGGTGGGGGACGTGCCGCTGGTGGCGGACATGAGCTCGGACTTCCTGTGGAAGCCCACGGACGTGAGCCGCTTCGCCTTCATCTACGCCGGAGCGCAGAAGAACCTGGGCCCCTCGGGCGTGCTCATCGCGGTGGCCCGCAAGGACTTCATCGCCCGGGGCCGCAAGGACATCCCGAAAATCTTCCGCTACTCGACGCACGCGGAAAGCAACTCGCTCTACAACACGCCGCCCACCTTGGCCATCTACCTGTGCCGCAACGTGCTGGCCTGGGTGAAGCAGGTGGGGGGCCTCGCGCAGCTGGAGAAGTGGAACCGCGAGAAGGGCGAGCTGCTCTACGGGGCGCTCGACAAGCACGCGGGCTTCTACCACGCGCCGGTGGAGAAGGACTCGCGCTCGTACATGAACGTCGTCTTCAAGCTGCCCTCGGAGGCGCTGGACGACCGCTTCGTCGCCGAGGCGAAGAAGGCGGGCATGGTGGGCCTCAAGGGCTACCGCACCGCGGGCGGCATCCGGGCGTCCACCTACAACGCGGTGACGGTGGACAACGTGCGCACGCTGGTGTCCTTCATGGAGGAGTTCGTCCGGAAGAACGGGTAGGGTGCCAGCGCCAACCTTCCAGGAGGGGTCATGAAGAACGCCACGCTGTGCGCTGTCGTGATGGCCGTCGTGCTCGCGCTGCCCGCCGCCGCCAAGGGCAAGGAGGTGTCGGGCGTGCAGTTCCCCGACACCGTGACGGTCGAGGGCAAGGAGCTGAAGTTGAACGGCGCGGGCCTGCGCAAGAAGATCGTCTTCAACGTGTACGCGGCCGGCCTGTACCTGGAGAAGACGTCGCAGGATGCCCAGCAGGTCATCCAGTCGGATCAGGTCAAGCGCGTGCGCATGTCCATGCTGCGCGATCTGGAGAAGGGGAAGATCGTCGAGGCCATCGAGGAGGGCTTCAAGAAGAACGCGGGCGACAAGCTGCCGGCGCTGCAGCAGCGGCTGGAGAAGTTCACCGCGGCGATCCCCGACCTGAAGAAGGGTGACGAGCTGGTGCTGACGTACGCGCCGGGCAAGGGCACCACCATCGAGAGCAAGACGGGGCAGAAGATGTCGGTGGAGGGCAAGGACTTCTCGGACGCGCTCTTCTCGGTGTGGCTGGGCAAGGAGCCCGTCGACGGCAGCCTCAAGGACGGGATGCTGGGCAAGGACTAGAAGCCCAGGGGAACACGGACGTGCGGCCCCCACCCCTCGCCCTGACGGGGTGGGGGAGCGCGTGCCCCCGGTTGACTCCGTGTCACCTGGGAAGGCCGTTCTCATCCAGAGGTTGCAGGGCGCTAGCCGCCGGATAGGGTGCGGCCCGCTTTGCTTCCCGACACGGAGAAACCCTGGATGAAAAAGGCATTACTCGCCGCCTGCTGTCTCGTGGTGTCCGCCTGCAAGACGACGGAGCCCGCTCCCGCGCAGCCGCAGACCCCTCCCACGCCCCCGGCGCAGCAGCAGCCCGCCGAGCCGAAGCCGCTGCCCTCGGGGCTGGACGGCGCGGCGCTCAATGAGCAGGCCAACCCCTGCGAGGACTTCTACGAGTTCGCGTGCGGCAATTGGGTGAAGAACGCGGAGATCCCCGCGGATCGCCCCCGCTGGTCGCGCGGCTTCGACACCATCGCGGCGCGCAACGAGGAGATCCTCCGGGACATCCTGGTGGCCGCCTCCGAGGGCAAGGCCCCCGAGGGCACGCCCTACGCGCAGAAGCTGGGGGACTACTACGGCGCCTGCATGGACGAGGCGCAGCTGGACGCGGCGCTGCCCGTGCTCAAGACGGAGCTGGCGAAGCTGACGGCGGTGAAGAACCCCAAGGAGCTCGCCCAGGTGGTGGGGACGCTGCACGCGCGCAGCGTCTTCCCCTTCTTCCGCTTCGGCTCCAGCACCGACGCCAAGGACGCCAGCCAGATGATTGGCGAGGTGGACCAGGGCGGGCTCGGGCTGCCGGACCGGGACTACTACCTGAAGGATGACGACAAGTCGAAGGCGCTGCGCGCGGCGTACTCGGAGCACATGAAGAACGTCTTCGTGCTGCTGGGCGACAAGCCCGAGCAGGCGGCGGCGAACGCGGCCTCGGTGATGGAGCTGGAGACGGCGCTGGCCAAGGCCTCGCAGACGCGCGTGGAGCGCCGCGAGCCCAAGAACGTCTACCACCGCCTGGAGCGCGCGGGCCTGAAGACGACCGCGCCCGGCTTCCCCTGGGACGTGTACTTCACCGCCGCGGGCGCCAAGGACGTGCAGGCGCTCAACATCACCCACCCGCCCTTCTTCGCCGACATGGACCGCCTGGTGAAGACGGCGAAGCCCGCGGCGTGGAAGCCGTACCTCACCTGGCACTACGTGGCCTCGGTCATCCCCACGCTGCCCAAGAGCTTCCAGGACGAGCGCTTCCGCTTCACCTCGCAGAACCTCACCGGCGCCAAGGAGGACGTGGCGCGCTGGAAGAAGTGCGTGCGCTTCACCAACGGCGCGCTCGGCGAGGCCCTCGCCCAGCCCTTCATCACCCAGACCTTCGGTGCCGAGGGCAAGAAGACCACCCTGCAGATGGTCGAGGAGATCGAGAAGTCCTTCGAGCGCAACCTCGACACGCTGGCGTGGATGGACAAGCCCACGCGCGAGCAGGCGCTGGTGAAGGTCCGGAAGATCATGAACAAGATTGGCTACCCGGACCGGTGGCGCAACTACGACGCGCTCAAGGTGGAGCGGGGCTCGTTCCTCACCTCGTACCTGAACGCGGCGGCCTTCGAGCAGGCGCGGCAGCTGGCCAAGATTGGCAAGCCGGTGGACAAGATCGAGTGGGGCATGACGCCGCCCACGGTGAACGCCTACTACAACCCGTCCTTCAACGAGATCGTCTTCCCGGCCGGCATCCTCCAGCCTCCGTTCTTCAACCGCGAGGCGACGGCGGCGGTGAACTTCGGCGCCATGGGCATGGTGGTGGGGCATGAAATCACCCACGGCTTCGACGACGAGGGCCGCCAGTACGACGAGATCGGCAACCTGCGCGACTGGTGGACGCCGGACTCGGACAAGGCCTTCCGCGAGCGCGTGGCGTGCGTGAAGACGCAGTACGACGGCTTCACCGCCATCGACGAGCTGAAGGTGAACGGTGCGCTGACGCTCGGCGAGAACGTGGCGGACCTGGGCGGCCTGAAGCTGGCGCACGCGGCCATGGAGGCGTGGCTGGCGAGGGATCCCGAGGCGGCGAAGCAGGCCAACAGCTACCGCTTCACCCCCAGCCAGCAGTTCTTCCTGGGCTACGCGCAGTCGTGGTGCTCGAAGTACCGCGAGCCGTTCGCGCGGCAGATGGCGGTGGTGGATCCGCACTCGCCGCCGTACTGGCGCGTCAATGGCCCGGTGGTGAACCTGCCGGCCTTCCAGCAGGCCTTCCAGTGCAAGGAAGGCTCGAAGATGGTGCGCCCGGCCGCGCAGCGCTGCGAAGTCTGGTAGTCCTCCGCTGTCGCTACCGCGGGTCCGGAATCCCTACCCACCGGGGGGAGATGTCGCGAGACACCTCCCCCTCTCCGGGCAGCTCCAGCTCCTCGCGGTACCACTGGGGCCCGTCCTCCATGAGCGCCCGGACGAGCAGGGTGTAGTGCCCCGCCGGCACCCCCTGGAAGACGTTGGCGTCCGCGCCCCGGGGCACGACGTGCAGCCACGGCAGCCGCAGGAGCGCTTGCTCCGAGTCCGGGAGGGGAACGCTTCCCATCACCAGGAAGAACACGGCCTGCGGCACCGGGGGCCCGGCCAGCCTCACCCGCAGCGTGGCGCGGGCCGGCGTCTCCTGGATGTCGAGCACCACCACCCCCCTGGCGGGAATCACCACCGGCCGGGGCGGGACGGCCAGATTGGACGCCTCACCGGGACGCGTCGTCCGGACGAGGAGGGCATAGGTGTCCGCGGGCAGGCCCCGTGCCTCGTAATGGTTCCCCACGACGTGCGCTTTCTTCCCGGTGCCGTATGGGCTGAAGACGTCGACCTCGAAAGGGCCCGGGCGCGCGAGGTGCACCTCGCCCCGGAGCGTGGCCCCCGCGTCGAGCTCCACCGTCACCTCCGTCTGCCGGGCGGTGAGCATCATCCGCGCCTGTGGGTAATCCGGGTGATCCACGCCGAGCGTGAGCGGGCTCTCCTTCAGGTGGGTCAGCGTGAAGGTCCCGTCCCGCGCGGTCCTCACTTCGTCTCTCCAGATGCCGGGGAGCCTCACCATCTCCCCCAGCCCAATCCCCACGCTCACCTTCGCCCCGGCCACGGGCGCTCCGGTTGCCGCCTCCACCACCCGGCCTCGCACGTCGCGGCCCGGGGTGAGCACCACCTCTCCCAGCTCGGTATCCACCCCCTCCTTCAGCACGACCGTGCGTGTCGTCTCGGCCAGGTTCGGGGCGGTGAAGACGAGCGTCTGTTCCCCGCTCGCGAAGATGGGTTGGGAGAACGCTCCCCGTGGGTCCACCTCCAGCCACTGGCCGATTTTGAAGCGCGTGACGGGTGTGCCATCCGGGCGCACCGCCCGCCCCCTCAGCCGTGCGGCCTTCTCGAGCACGATGCGCACGTCGGTGGCACCCGCCCGGGCCTCGACGCCCGGGGGATGGGACTTCACCCTCACCGGGTACCTGGGCTGATCCGGGGCCTGCTCGAAGCGATAGCCCTCGGCGCTCGCGCGCAGCCAGTAGCGCCCGGCCATGAGGTGGTGCACCTGGAAGCGTCCATCGGCCCCCGTGCGGGGCTCTCCCCGCCGCATCTGGAAGTACCCCACCTGCTCGGGAGTCGTCTGCTCCTCGGGCTGGAGCGCGAGGGTGGCGCCCGAGACGGGATTCCCCGCTTCATCGACGACGATGCCCGACAGCGTCAGTCCCGCGAAGCGCTGGAGCTGGAGCCGCACCCTCGCCGGTTCCGTTCCCCGCGACTCGACGGGCTGGGGGCCGCCCGTCCGGAGCTCCTCTCCCGTTTCCGAGCCGGCCGAGACGACGTACCCGCCGGGCTCCAGCCCCTGCATGCGGAAGTGTCCCCGCTCGTCCGTGCGGGTCTCCCTGGACCACGCGGACTCCTCAGCGCCGTGCGGGTCCGCGAGCTTCAGCACGACCCGGGCCTGGAGGACGGGGCGCTCCTGCTCGTCCACCACTTCGCCCTCCACGCCCGCTCCGGCCCGTAGCACCACCTGGACTCCACTCGCGGGCGCCCGGACGGTCTGGTCCGTGGGGAGGAAATCCTCGAGCCGCGCTCGCAGCCGGTGGTCGATGGGCTGGAGGGCGTCGAGCACGAACGTTCCATCCTCCGCGGAGGTGGTGGTGTCCGACCACGCGTCGTTCGCTTCCCCGGTGCCCTGTTCTTTCAGCTCGAGCCTCACGCCCGGGAGGGGCTGGCCCGCGGCGTTCACCACGCGGCCCTGGACGAGGGGATTGGGTTGGAGCGTGAAGTCCTGGGAGTAGGGTCCTTCCTCCAACGCGTGCAGGGTGGCCCAGGCGCTGTAGTAGCGCGGGGCCACGGCCGTGAGGCGGTGCGAGCCCAGGGGAATGGGGCCGAGCGTGTAGGTGCCATCCTCGGCGGTCCGCGTGTTCTTCGTGGGGTCCTCGACGAGGTCCACGCCGAGCTTCACCCGGACGGTGGCGCCGGCGATGGGGTGGCCGCCCGGGTCGCGCACCGTCCCCGTCACCCGCGTGTCCGTGCCGAGCTCCAGCAGCACGTCCTGGGGCTCCGCACCCGGTTGGAGCCAGACGTTCCGGCCCGCATCCAGGCCCGCGTGGGAGGCGCTCACCGCGCAGCTGCCCTGCCGCAGGCCCTCGAGGGTGAAGTGCCCCTGGGCGTCCGTGGAGGTGTCCTGCTCGTGATTGCCTCCCGCGGCGTGGACGCGCGCTCCGGCCACGGGGTGGCCTTCGCGCAGCACCTGCCCCGAGAGCCGCAGCGGCCGGTAGAGCGTCGTCTCCAGCGGCCCCGAGGCCCGCTCCTCGTCCACCTTCTCGTGCTCGGGCAGGAAGCCGGGCCAGGTGACGATGAGCTGATAGGTCTCCCACGGCAGCGGCCCGAGCCGCCAGTTCCCCTCGGCATCGGCGAGTGTGTCGAAGAAGCGGCTGGGCTCGACGAGCAGCGCGGTGACGAGTGCCCCCGCGGCGGGATTGCCATCCTCATCGCGGACGCGGCCCGACAAGGTGATTCCCGGGCCCGCCCGCAGCTCGAGGCCTTCCGAGCCCGCGGGGACGTCCTTGCGGAGCACGGTGCCGAAGGCGCCCTCGGCCCAGACGGCGTAGGTGCCTGCCTCCAGTCCCTCGAGCGAGAAGCGCCCCTGCGCATCCGAGGTGGTACGCGCGTGGGGCGAGGCTTCTCCCCGCCGCTCCACCCCGTGCTCCACGAGCAGGCGGAGGGACGTGGCGCAGGCGCACCGGGGCAGCTTCGTGGGGGGCCCGCCGTCGCAGGGGCAGGGCAGCTCGGAGAGTGTCTCGCCCGGAGTGGGGGCCGTGGCCACCACCACCGCGCCGGCCACGGGGCGGCCGTCGAGTCCCAGCACCGTGCCGCGGATGAAGAGGTTTCCCCGCGCGGAGGGCAGGGGAGCGCCGAGCAGCGCACTCACCGGAAGCGGGCGCGCGGTGGCGTCTCCTTCCCTCCGTGTTCCCGTCCCCTCCGCGCCGGGCGCCGGGCGCCCCCACGTCGGACCGGAGACGTACCCGAGCGCGGCCACCAGCAGGGCCAGCACCGCTCCAACTCCCACCCACCGCTTCATCCGTTGCTGCCCCTCTTCCGGCCCGAAGCTCCCGCCGCGTGCAGCTGCCTCGCGGGAGCGTCGGTGGGCAGTGCCTCGCGCGTCAACCCCGGCGCGGGCCTCGGAGCAGCAGAAGCTCTGCTGGCGTGCCCGGCTTCACCGCGAGAGCGTCTTCCCGGTGGGCACCCTCCAGCCTCCGTGCTTCCACCGCGGGTTCCTCAGTCCTCGACGTCCTCGCCGTCGCCGACGAATCCGCGGGGGTCCGTCGCATCCAGGTCGAGCACCGCCTCGCCCCTGGCGGGAACCTCCACCTGCTGGGGGCGGAGCTTCCGCGGCGGCCCCTCGTTGTCGCTCGCCCAGGCACTGACGGAGTAGGTGCCCGCGGGCAGGCCTCGGAGCTCGTAGCTGTTCCCCTGGGCGGCCGTGCCCCTCCCGTAGCCACCGTGCGGGGTGTGGGTCGTGACGACGATGCTCAACCGGCTCCCGCTCGGCAGCCGCACCCTTCCGCGGAGCGTGGCTCCCGCCTGGAGGGCGACGGTCACCTCCGTCCGCCCGGGGCCGAGCGCCAGCTGCACCAGGAGGTAATCCGGGTGCGCCACGCCGAGCGTGAGCGGACGCTCCTGCACGTGAGGCAGCGTGAAGGTCCCGTCCCGAGCGGTGCTCGTGGAGGCGTCCGGGAGGCGGAGGCGCTCCCCCTCCTCCACTGGCTCGGCACCCACGTCCACCGTCGCCCCGGCCACGGGCGCCCCCGTGGTCGCATCCACCACCCGGCCTCGCACCTCACGGCCCGGGGAGAGCACCACCTCACCGAGCTCGAGCACCTCCCCCGTCTTCACCGCGACCTCGCGCTTCGTGGGGGCCAGGCCCGGGGCGGTGAAGACGAGCTCCTCCGGCGCGGAGTCATGCATGGGGAGGTCGAACGCTCCCTGGGAATCCACCTGCTGCTCGTCGTCGATCGTGAAGCGCGTGACGGGCGAGCCATCCGGGCGCACCAGGCGCCCATGGATCCGTCCGAGCCTCGTGAGGACGACGTGCACGCCCGTGTCGCCCGCGCGGACCTGGAGGCCCTGTCTCCCCTCGGACTCGAGCCCATTCGTCTCCGCTTCGAGGCGATGCCCCTCCTCGTTCGCGGTCAGCAGGTAGCTCCCCTCTGGAAGGCCACGCAGCTCGAAATGTCCATCGGCTCCGGTGAGGGTGCTCTGGGCCGACTCCTGCTGGAACCACCTCTCCTGGGAAGGGTCCTCCAGCTTCATGGACTCGAGTCCGATGGTGACCTTGGGAATGGGCTTCCCGGTGTCATCGACGACGAGGCCAGAGAGGACCCGTCTCCCGGAGCGCTGGAGCTGGAGCCGCACCCGCACCGGCTCCGTTCCCCGCACCTCGATGGACCGGGTGAGCGTCCGCACCTCCTCGCCCGCCTCCGCTTTCGAATAGACCGAGAGGAGGTACGTGCGGGTCCCCAGGCCCGACAGGGTGAAGCGGCCCCGCTCATCCGTGAGGGCTTGTCTCATGTCCTGGCTCTCGCGCCCGCGGAGCTTCCCTTCTGGCAGCAGCAGGACCTGGGCCCCTGGGAGGGGCGCCTCCTTCTCGTCCACCACCTCTCCCTCCAGAGCCGTTCCGGTCCGCAGCACCACCGGGACTCCACTCGAAGGGGCCCGGACGGTCTGGCTCATGGAGAGGTGCTCCCCGTCATGGACGTGCAGGCGGTGATTGACCGGATGCTCGGCCACGAGCACGAACGTTCCCTCCTCGTCGGAGGTGGTGGCGTCCACACCCGGGCCGGGCTCTTCCCCGGTGCCCTCCTCGTCCAGCTCGAGCGTCACGCCTGGAAGCGGCTGGCCCGCGGCGTCCCGCACCCGGCCCTCGATGAGGAGGGCGGAGTCGAGCGTGAAGTCCAGGGTGTTGAGCCCCTCCCTCAGCGTGTGCCCGGCGTGCGAGTCCGCGTACCGCCGGGCCGCTGCTCTGAGCCGGTACTCACCCGCTGGAACGGGGCCGAGCAGGTAGGTTCCATCCGAGGCGGTGAGCGCCGTGTTCTCGAGGTTCTCTCCTTCTGGGAGCAGCTCGACCATCACCTCGACGGTGGCGTCGGCGATGGGGTGGCCGGCCGCATCGCGCACCGTCCCCTTCAACCGCGCGCCCGTGCCGAGCTCCAGCAACACGTCCGCGGCCTCCCTCCCGGGCTCGAGCAGGACGCTCCGGATGGCATCCAGCTCCGCCTGCGTGGCGCTCACCTGATAGGTGTCCGGCCGCAAGCCCTCGAAGGTGAATCGACCCTGGGCGTCCGTGGACGTCTCTCGCTCGGGCTGGTTTCCCCGGGCCCGCACCCGGGCTCCAGCCACGGGACGGCCTTCCCGCAGCACCCGTCCGAAGAGCCGCAGCGGCCGGTAGAGCGTCACCTTCAGCTCGCTCGAGGCCAGCTCATCGCTCACGTTGTCGTACTCGGGCAGGAAGCCCGCATGGGTGACGACGAGCGCGTAGAGCCCCACCGGCAACGTCCCGAGCCGCCAGTCTCCCCGGGCATCCGAGAGCGTGTCGAAGTAGCGGCCAGGTCCGGCGAGCAGCACGGTGACGAGCGCCCCTTCGATGGGATTCCCATTCTCATCCTGGACATGGCCCGAGAAGCGCATGCCCGGGCCCACCCGCAGCTCGACGCCCTCCGAGCCCGCGGGGACGTCCTCGCGCAACACGGTGCCGAAGGAGCCATCGGCCCAGAGCGCATAGGTATCTTCCTCCAGCTCCTCGAGGGAGAAGCGTCCCTCCGAATCCGTGGTGGTGCGCGCCTGGGGCGGGGCCTCGCCCTGCCGCTCCATCATCTGCTCCTCGGCCGATGGGAGGTCCTCGTCGGAGGAGGTCTCGTCCGGAGGGGGGGCGGTGGCCACCACCACCGCGCCAGCCACGGGGCGGCCGTCGAGCCCCAGCACCGAGCCGCGGATGAAGAGACTCCCACGGGGAGAGGGCAGGGGCGCGCCGAGCAGCGCATTCACCGGAAGCGGGCGCGCGGTGGCGTCTCCTTCCGTTCGCGTCTCCGTCCCGTCCGTGCCGGGCGTCGAGCCTCCCGTCTTCGGACCGAAGACGTACCCGAGCGCGGCCACGAGCACGGCCAGCACCGCTCCGATTCCCACCCACCGGCGCATCCGTCGCTGCCCCTCTCCGGCCCGAAGCTCCCACCGCGGGAAACGGCCTCACGGGAGCGTACGGTGGGCAGTGCCTTCCGCGTCAACCCCGGGGCGCGATGGGCGTCAGAAGAAGCTCAGCTGCGTGCCGGGCTTCATGGGGCGGCGGAAGGGGCTCTCCTTCTGTTCTTCCTCCGCTGTCCACGCGTCGTTGAGACCCACGCGGCGCGCGGTGCTGTGGAAGAGCTTGTGGATGGTGTCCGCGTAGAGGCCCTCGCCGCGCATGCGCACCTTGAAGCGCGAATCATTGAGCTCGCCTCCACGCGTCGCGCGGATGCGGTGCAGCACCCGCTCGGCACGCAGGGGGAGCTTCTCGCGCAGACGCTCCTCGAAGACGGCCCGCACCGGGCCGGGCAGCCGCAGCAGCGTGTAGAAGGCACGGGTGGCACCGGCCTCGCGCGCCGCGGTGAGCACGCGCACCATGTCCTCGTCGTTGAGCCCGGGGATGACGGGCGCCACCGCCACCGCCACGGTGATGCCCGCGGCGGCCAGCTTCTCCATCGTCTGCAGCCGCCTCCGGGGCGTGGCCACGTACGGCTCCATGGCGCGCGCCACCTGCTCGTCATGGAAGGGCAGGGTGATGAACACCGACACCCGGGCCTCCTGCGCGAGCGTCTGGAGCACGTCCAGGTCCCGCTCGATGAGGGGGCCCTTGGTGATGATGCTCACCGGGTTGCGGTACTCGGCGCAGACCTCGAGGCAGGCGCGGGTGAGGCGCAGCGAGGCCTCGAGCGGCTGGTAGCAATCCGTGACGCCGCTGAAGGCGACCGTCTCGCCCTTCCAGCTCTTGCGCTCGAAGGCGGCGCGCAGCAGCTCCGCGGCCCGGGGCTTCACCACCACCTTCGTCTCGAAGTCCGTGCCGGCGCCGAAGCCGAGGTACTCGTGGTAGGGCCGGGCGTAGCAGTACGCGCACGCATGGAGGCAGCCCCGGTAGGGATTGACACTCCAGGTGAAGCCCACGTCCGGGCTGTCGTTGCGTCCGAGCACCTCGCGGCTGTGATCCTCCAGCACCTCCAGCTTCGCGGGGGGAATCTCCTCCAGGTACTCCACCGCGGTGGTGTCCCAGGGGTTGGGCGGATTGGAAACGGGACGAGGCTTCACATGCCCACGGTGAAGCTGAAAGGACGTTCAGTCAAGGCTTGATTGGCCGGGTGTCCCCAGACCTGAACGGTCAGGAGAGCGAGCGGGCGGGCCTGCTCGTCTGCCGCTTCCCATGGAGATGCCTACCGTCGGGCCATGGGCCCCTGGCTCGCGCTGCTGTGCGGCTTGCTCCTCGCGAGTCCCGCGCTCGCCGCGGACGCGACGCGTGCGTCCTTCGTGGTCTCCGCGTCCTCCGAGTCCTTCGCAGCCAACGTCCGGGCGCGGGCGGAGAAGGAGCCGAAGGAGACGGCGCGGGCCCTGCTGCGCTTCTACGAGAAGCGCGGCTTCCTGCCGGCCTGGTTCGCCGACGACGGAGCGCCGCGGCCCCAGGTGGGCCAGTACCTCGCGGCGCTCCACGAGGCCGGGGCGGAGGGGCTGTGGCCCGAGCGCTACCACTGCTCGGCCCTGGAGGCGTCCCTGCGCCGGCTGACGCTGGGGGGCGGGGCGGAGGACGCGTGGATGGAGGTGGAGCTGGGGCTGACGTCGAGCTTCCTCACCTACGCGTCCCATCTGCTCTCGGGGCAGGTGTCCTCGCTGATCAACTGGAGGACGAAGCCCCCGGGGCCGAGGGTGCTCGCGGCGGTGCTGGAAGGCGCGCTCCTGAGCGGGGATGTGACCGGCACGTTGCGCGGCCTCTCGCCGGGCCAGGAGGGCTTCGTGCGGTTGCGCGAGGCGCTCGGGCGCTACCGGGCCATCGCGGCCGCGGGGGGCTGGCCGCTGGTGCCCGAGGGCCCGCCGCTCGAGCGGGGAAGGCGGGACGCGCGGGTGGCGGTGTTGCGCGAGGAGCTGCGTGTCATGGGAGACCTGCCGACGACGCCCGGGGAGCGGCTATTGCGTCCGGAGGAGCCGGGGGTGAGCACGGTGGTGCTGGCGGACGAGCTCGTCCACGCGGCGCTGGAGATGCCCTCGCCCGAGGAGCCGCCGCCGGAGGACCTCTACGACGCGGGGCTGGCGGAGGCGGTGAAGAGTTTCCAGCGGCGGCACGGGCTGGGGGTGGACGGGAAGGTGGGCCCGGAGACGCTCGAGGCGCTGCGGGTGCCGGTGGGCGAGCGCATCGGCCAGCTGCTGGTGAACCTCGAGCGCTGGCGCCAGGTGCCGAGGGACCTGGCGCCGAGGTACGTGATGGTGAACCTGCCGGCCTTTGAGCTGGAGGCGGTGGAGCAGGGCCGCACGGTGCTGCGGATGCCGGTCATCATCGGGATGACGGAGCCGGAGTGGAGCACGCCCGTCCTCGAGGACGAGGTGGAGTACCTGGTGCTGCATCCGGAGTGGAACGTGCCCCAGGGCATCACCGAGGAGGAGGTGCTGCCGAAGCTGCGCGAGGACGCGGGGGCGGCCGGGGCGCTCGGGCTGAAGGTGCTCGACAAGGCGACGGGGCAGGAGGTGGACCCGAGCACCGTGGATTGGAACGGGCTGGAGCCGGGAGCGCTGCCGTACCGCTTCTCGCAGGCGCCGGGCGAGTCCAACCCGCTGGGCCAGGTGAAGTTCATCTTCCCCAACCGCTTCGACATCTACCTGCACGACACGCCCAACCCGGCGCTCTTCGCGCAGCGGGAGCGGGCGCTGAGCCATGGGTGCGTCCGGGTGGCGGAGCCGGCGAAGCTCGCGGACTTCATGCTGCGAGGCTACCGGGGCTGGACGCAGGACTGGCTGGAGGCGGAGCTGAAGGTGACGGGCGAGCCGCAGCGGGTGCAGCTGCCCGCGCCGGTGCCGGTGTACCTGCTGTACTGGACGGCCTTCGTGGACGCCGAGGGCCGGATCGGGTTCCGGCGCGACATCTACCAGCACGACGCGGAGGTGCTGCGGGCGCTGTCGGGGAATCCGGTGCCCGGCGGCTCGCGCGGTTAGCGGTTGCTCCAGCGGGCCGGGGTGCCGCGCACGTCGATGTGCACGAAGGGCCCGTGGGCGCTGGTGGCGCGGTAGACGCCGTAGCCGCCGACGAGCTCGGGCACGCGCTGCTCCACGCGCTCCACGGCGCGGGCGAGCACCTCGGCGTCCTTCACGTCGACGCGCCCGTTGCCATCGAGGTCATCCATCTGCCCATCGCCGTTGTCGTCGAGCCAGACGTCGGCCGCGTCGCCGTAGGTGTGGCGGCTGAACTTCGCGCGGCCGTTCTCCCCGGGCCCGTTGTACTGGGGCGTGCGGAAGCCGCTCATCACGTGGAGCCCGCCCCGGGCCGGGAAACCCATGGTGCGCAGCTCCTGGACGACGAGCTCCAGCTTGTCCACCAGCCGCAGGTCCAGCGCGAGGTACTTGGGCCACACGTTGGCCTGGTCCTTGGTGAGGAAGTGGCGGAGGCGGAAGTGCTCGGAGAGGGCGGCGTCCTGGTTCTGGGGCGTCACCTCGATGAGGTGCTCGGGAGGGGCGTAGCGGCCGGTGCGGCCGGCCTCGCGCGCGGGCCAGCGGCCGATGTGGTAGCCGTTGAGGTGCGTCCGCGAGCCGTCGAAGCGCACGGGGGTGATGACGGCGCATGCGCTCGCCTGGGGCGTGGCCTCGAGCGTCCAGACACCGGGCTGAACCGGGGCCTCGAGGCCCTCGTTGGACGCGGTCGCGGGAGCCTGGGCGCCCGAGCCCAGCGCGAACCAGTGCGCCTGCTTCAGCTCCTGACGAAAGGAGAGGTGGGTCTGGAGGGATTCGCCCGGAGGCACGACGACGGCGCGCAGGGCGCCGCTGAAGCCCCGGGAGAGCAGCTCCGCGGGAGCCGAGGCCTGCCCGGCATTCGCATCCCCCGCCGCCGCTTCGGGAGCGGCCGCCAGGGCGTACTGGGCCAGGAGGAGCAGGCCCGCGACGAGGAAGAGCAGGGCCGAACGGCTACGGAGCAAGCGGGCAAGGAATGGATTCACGCGGACTCTGCACAGCTGGCCGCGCCGGAAAATTCCCCCGGCGTCCGGGCTGCCCGGCGGGGCAGGGGAGGTGCTCGAAAGGGGACGGGGCACGGCCGGCAGCCCCTCCCGAGCGGAGGGAGGTGCCGCCGGCCGTTCGTAATACCTCAGCGGATGACGGGGACGACCTCCCGGGTCCACTGGGCGATGTGGTTGGACGTGGTGAGGTCCTGGATGGGGAGGACGAGCGCGGGGTAGCTGGGGTCCTGGCCGAGCGCGACCTTGTCCGGGTCCACGGCGGCGATCCACAGCAGGGTGCCGTTGGGGTTCTCGCTGCCGCCGGGGAGCGGGTCGCGCAGCCCGTAGCGGCGGGTGGAGGAGAACGTCACCCACTGCAGCCGCGAGCTCGCATCGCGGGTGCGCTGGTAGAGGAAGGGGGCCCACTTGGGGAAGGAGTTGGTGAGGCTCGTCCCGGGGTCGCGCTTGCCGGGCGCGTTGGCGCGGGCGAGCTCGATGGGGGTGGCGCCCTCCTGGGCCTTCACGGCGAAGAGCTTCGCGGACGCGTCGCTGTCGGCGTTGCAATCCGTGGCGAGCGTGGTGCCGCTCGGGCAGGTGGACTCGTCGTAGAGGAGGAAGGAGTTGTCCGGGGAGAGGGCCGGGTAGTAGCGGTTCTTGCCGGCCACCGCGGGCACGAGCGTCACCGGGGCGCCCCAGCCGGTGGCGGTGCGGGTGACCAGTTGGATGGAGCCCCGGCCGAAGCGCTGGTTGGTGCCCTTGTCGCCCATGCGCACGAAGGCGATCTTCTGTCCGTCCTCGGACCAGTCGGGGTGGTTGGCGGGGCTGGCGCTGGTGCCGGTGCCGGCGAGGCTCTGGACCTTCTTGCCGGTGTTGCCGTCGAAGAGCATGAGGTTGAAGTCGGTGGCGCCCGAGTCCGCGTAGACGCCCACGTACTGCGAGCCATCGGGGTTCCAGGACTCGAAGATGCTCTTGTCCGGCGAGTTGGCGCCCTGGTTGTAGGGGACGAGGAGCGTCTTGGTGCCCACGTCCATCAGCACGAGGCGCCCGGAGTCCTGGCCGCTGGCTTCGGCGACGAGCTTCTTCCCATCGCGCGACAGCGCATGGCAGCCGATGCACTCGCCACCGGCGACCTCGGTGCCCGCGAACTTCTCGCCGGTGGTCTGCGAGCCGCTGGTGAAGTCGAAGCGCATGATGGCGGTGCTGTTGGAGGTGGTCCAATAGTAGAGGCCGCCGGTGAGGTCATCGCGCGAGAAGGAGACGGAGAGCGGCGCGGAGGTGCCCACCTGCGAGCCCGCGTCGTCGGTGCCGCGGAGGGTGACGGTGACGGGCTCGCCGCCGCGGTTGGTCTGGGTGAGCCACAGCCAGGTGGTGTCATCGGGCCGGTAGATGCAGCCGCCGTTCATGGGCACGGGGCAGCGCAGGTAGACCTTGAGGTCGGTGACGGAGTTCTGGAACGACAGCTCGAAGAGGGTGTTGGAGGTGCCGGGCAGGAAGTGGAGCTCGGCGCCGCGCATGTTGGGGGGCATGAGCACGCCGTCGTTGGGGTAGACGAGCTCCGGGGTGCGCGAGGCGCTGGCGGTGCCGGAGAAGGGGGCCTGCGGGTCGGCGGGCAGCGAGCTGGAGCCCGGGTCCTTCACGCCCGCGTGGATTTTCACGGACACCTGGGTGGTGCCGCGCACGGAGCCCGCGAGGGCGGAGACGGTCGTCACGCCGCCCTGGTTCTTGTAGGTGGTGAAGGTGCTGCCCGAGAAGCCGCCGATGAAGCCGTTGTCCACGGAGAAGCGGGTCTGCGAGGTGATGTCGTGGGTGACGCCGCCCTCGAAGGTGCCGATGGCCTTGTAGGTCTGCGAGGCGGGCGTCTGTCCGGCTTCGATGAGCAGCACCTGGTCGGCGGGCTCGACGGAGATGGACCTCAGCCCGGTGAGGGGAATCTCGTCGCCGTTGCCGTCACCGTTGGAGCCATCCGGGCCGCTGCCTCCGCCGCTTTCGCATCCGGTGGAGACCAGGAGGAGCAGCGCGAGGGAAGTGGAGAGAAGAGCGGGAATGCGCATGCGGCGCATTGTGGCCCAGAAAAAGAAGAGGCCGACAGTCCTCTGGTTGTCCAGAGAACTGTCGGCCTCAGGTGAGCGGCGGAAGGGATTCGAACCCTCGACCCCGAGCTTGGGAAGCTCGTGCTCTACCAACTGAGCTACCACCGCGTCGCAAGCAGGGCCAAAGTAGGGAGCCGGGCGCTGCTTGTCAACGAGAAGTGTCAGCCCGGGCTATTCGCCCTCCTCGACGGTGAGCTGGTAGGCATCCTGGAAGTTCGCCTCGCGGTTGCGGGCGTCGCGGACCTCCAAGAGGTAGACACCGGGCTCGGCGCTGTAGCGGATGACCTCGGGCTGATCTCCCTTGGCGCGATCGGACGTCTGCACGAGCGCCAGCTTCCCGTCCTCGCCCAGACGGTGCAGGTACAGGCCCACGTCCACCTTGAGGATGCCCAGCAGCGTGGCCTTGATGGGGGTGCGCACGGGCCGGTCCGACAAATCCAACCGGTAGTAGTCCACGTCCTTGAGCGGGTAGACGGTGCCGCGCACCGCCTTGCCCGGGGTGAGCTCGGTGGCGCGGTCGGGCGCGTTGTTGGGCTCGCGCTCCTGGGTGCCGTCGTCGGGCACGGTGGTGATGGAGAGGCGGTAGGGCTGGTCCGCGTTCTCGTAGTCGCGCACCCACTTGCCCTTCTCGTCCTTGCGCGCGGCGCCTTGCACCCGGAAGTAGCAGGTGCCGCTGCACGCCACGTTGTTGAGGCGCTCGGGCTCCTTGATGGCGCCGTCGTTGGCCCGCTGGAGCACCGTCTCCTTCTGGCCCTCGCCCTCGGGGGCCTGCACCACGGACAGCTCCAGGTCCAGGCGCTCCACGCCGGACAGCTCCAGCCTGGCGAGCACCGGCTCGGCCGCCTTCAGGACGAAGTTGTCCGCGTCTCCCTTGGGCGAGATGAAGCCCTCCTTGAAGCCGGTCATCGGCAGGGGCGTGGCCTTGTACAGCTCGTCGTTGGGCTCGAGCTCCGCGTTGGCGCCGGCCTCCTCCAGGGACACCGTGAGCGAGTAGGCCTTCTCCGAGTTGAAGCCCCGCTTCGCGTCCTTGCCCGTGCCCGACCAGCCGCTCTTCACCACCACGTACACCACGCGATCGCTCGCCCGGACGCCGATGTTGCGCAGCGAGAAACCCTCACCCTCCTTGCCCTTGGGGGTGGTGAACAGGGGGGCCTCGGCCGCGGACAGCACCGACAGCTCCGGACGCACGCCCTCGATTCCGGTGAGCTCGATCTTCAGCGCCACCGCGGCGGGCTCCTCGGCGGCGGGCTGCAGGCCCTGGCCGGGAACGGGCACGGGGACCTGGAACCCGGAGGGATTCGCCGGCTGCGCGCCAGTCCCGGCCGGGGTGTTGCCCTCACCGGTGGGCGCATTCGCCGTCTCCTCGGGAGCGGGCGCTGTCTCGGAGGCACCTGGAGGAGGCGGGGTGCCGGTGCCCTCGGCGGGCTGCGCCTGGCCCGGGGCGGGCTGCTCGGCGCCGGGCGTGGCACCGGTGGCCCCTTCCGAGCCCGGAGCCGGGGCGGGGGCGGGGGCGGGGGCGGGGGCCGGGGGCGTGCCACCCCCCGGGGGCTCGGGCAGCTCCAGCCGGTACCAGTCCTCGTCGCCCGCGTGGCCGAGGAAGCCCGCCATGGCCTGGCCGAGCTGCAGCGGCGAGGCGTCCACGGCCCGGTCATTGGGCTCGCGCTCCACGCCGTCCTCGGCCATGTGGTAGCGCAGCTCGAGCGTATAGGCGCCGCCGGTGCCCTTGCGCGCCGAGAGCACGCGCACCCAGCGCTCGCGCTCGACGTAGAGGTTGGGGAAGCGCTCGGGCTTGCCGTCGCCCTCGCTGTTGATGGAGGCGCTGCGCACGCCGGGGGCGTCGTACACCTCCAGCACCACGTTGCCGCCGGGGATGCCGGACACGCTCACATCGGCCACGCGGGGGCTGTCCGGGGCGAGCCGGTACCAGTCCTCGTCGGGCTTGGAGGGATCCGCGCCCAGGCTGGCGCTCACCGTCGCGTCGCGCCCCAGCGTGACGGCCTGCTCGGGCCGGTCGTTGGGCTCCTTCTCGTTGAGCTGCTCGGGCCCGGTGACGACCGCTCCCGCATCGGGCGTCTCGGACTGCTTGGAGCAGCTGCTCGGGCAGCCGCCCAGCAACAGCGCGCACGGCCACACCCACCCCAGACGTCGCATTCCGTTCCCTCTTGGCATTCGAGCGCCTACTCAATCCCCTGGCGCCCGGGTGTCAAGGTTCGCCAACAGGCAACCCGACGCTTTCATCCCGGGAAGGGGACTGGAGGGAGGACAGAACGGGGGTGTTCCCGGCCCGCGCGAAACGGGCCCGGAAGGGGCGGGTGGAGAGAGGACGCTCGCGAGGGAGCGTCGGGGCGTCGCGTGCTAGCCGGCGGCCGTCTTCTTCTTGGCGCCGAAGTGGCGGAAGAAGTCGATGATCTCCTGCTCGGCGACCTGGGTGTCCGTGGCGTCGGCGAACTCCGACTCGAGGAAGATGCCACCACAAGACTCGCAGGTGTCGTAGTGCAGCGGGTGCTGACGATCACCACCGTCCACCCGGATGAGATCCACCTGGCACTCGGGACACTGGCCGGTGAGCGCTTCCGCGTCCACCTTGCCACCCTGGCTCTCGAGCCCGGGAAGGTTGTTGTGGAGGAGGATCCGGTTGAGATCCGCGACGTCAATCCACAGCCCGCCGCACTCTCCACACTTGCGCAGCGTCTCGTGGTCGCTTTCGAGCTCGGCCATCTCGACGCTGCAACCGGGGCAATTCATGGGGTGGGTCATTCTCCTGTAGGGGGAAGCTTCGCTCCCGTGGGGGGCGTCCAGGGAAGCGTGTTGCTCCCTGGACGTTCAGAGAATGATAGGTCGCATGATTTTTGAGATGCAACCCAACCGCGCCAATGTGTTCACGAGCACCTACCCGGGGACCCCCAGGACCAGGCCTCCACCCGGCGCCGCTAGGCCTTCACCCGGCGGATATCGGCCCCCAGCTTGCGGAGTTTGCGCTCCAGCCGCTCGTAGCCGCGGTCCAGGTGGTAGATGCGCTGGACCTCGGTCTTGCCCTCGGCGCGCAGGCCGGCCAGGACGAGCGAGGCACTGGCGCGCAGGTCCGTGGCCATCACGGGGGCGCCAGACAGGCGCTTGACCCCCTTCACCACGGCCGTGTGGCCTTGGATGGTGATGTCCGCCCCCATGCGGTGCAGCTCCGGCACGTGCATGAAGCGGTTCTCGAAGATGCTCTCCGAGATGACGGAGGTGCCGCTGGCCACCGTCATCAGCCCCATCAGCTGGGCCTGCATGTCGGTGGGGAAGCCGGGGTGCTCGGTCGTCTTCACGTCCACCGAGTTGAGGACCTTGGGGCCCTTCACGCGCAGGCCGTTGTCCTCGGAGGTGATGGTGCAGCCCGTCTCGCGCAGCTTGAGGATGACGGACTCCAGGTGCTCGGGCACGGCGTGCTTGACGAGCACGTTGCCGCCGGTGATGGCCGCGGCGACCATGAGCGTGCCCGCCTCGATCCGGTCCGGGAGGATGGCGTGCTCCACCGGCTCGAGGGCGTCCACCCCCTCGATGGTGATGACGGAGGTGCCCGCGCCCTCGATCCGGGCGCCCATCTTGTTGAGGACCCGGGCGAGCTCCTCGATCTCGGGCTCGCGCGCGCAGTTCTCCAGCACGGAGCGGCCCTTGGCCAGCACGGCGGCCATCATCACGTTCTCGGTGCCCGTGACGGTGATGACGTCGAAGTTGACGGTGCCGCCCTTGAGCTGTTTGGCGCGGGCCTCGACGTAGCCCTCGGTGAGGGTGATGTCGGCGCCCAGGGCCTTGAGGCCCTTGAGGTGCTGGTCGATGGGACGCGCGCCGATGGCGCAGCCGCCCGGCATGGACACGCGGGCGCGGCCGAAGCGGGCCAACAGCGGGCCGAGCACCAGCACCGAGGCGCGCATCGTCTTCACCAGATCATACGGAGCCTCGGGGGTGATGGGCCCCTCGATGGCCACCTCGCACACGTCCTTCTTGCGGCCCTCGAGCCGCGCGGTGCCACAGCCCATGGTCTCCAGCACCTTGAGCATGGTCTTCACGTCGGCCAGGTCCGGCACGTTGCGGTAGACGCTCTTGCCGTCCGCCAGCAGTGCCGAGGCGAGGATGGGGAGCGCCGCGTTCTTCGCGCCCGACACGTTCACTTCGCCCTGCAGCGGGCGGCCACCCTTCACGATGATCTTGTCCATCTGTCCCGTCTCACCCCTGTGGCCCGGCGGCCACGGGTTGTGTCCCAAAAGCGAGGCGATCCCGCCGCTCGAGGTCCTTCTCCACGCGCGCGTCCTCATAGCCCGCGGCCTGGAGCAGCCCCTTGACGGCGGCACCCTGAGTCTCGCCGATCTCCATTGCAAGCAGTCCGCCAGGCTTGAGGACCCGGCGGGCTCCCTCGATCACCTTGCGGATGAGCACCAGCCCGTCCGCTCCCCCGTCCAGCGCCATGTGGGGCTCGCGGCGCACCTCGGCGGACAGGCCCGGAATCTCCCCCGAGGCGATGTAGGGGGGATTGGACACCACCACGTCGAAGCGGGCGTCCGGAGGCAGGGGGGCGTAGAGGTTGCCCTGGAGCACCGTCACCCGGTCCGCCACGCCGAGCGCCTGGGCGTTCTCCCGGGCGAGCGCGCAGGCCTCCGGGGAGAGGTCCGTGGCGAGGACGGTGGCCTGGGGGCGCTCGGCCGCGAGGCTGATGGCGATGCAGCCCGAGCCGGTGCACACGTCCAGCGCGGTGCCGGGGCCGTCCTTGGGCAGCTGGTGCAGGGCGGCCTCCACGAGCAGCTCCGTCTCGGGCCGGGGGATGAGCACCCGCGGGTCCACCTTGAAGGGGCGGTTGTAGAACTCGCGCACGCCGGTGAGGTACTGGGTGGGCTCGCCGGCCAGGCGCCGCTCGATGAGGGCGCGGAAGGTGGTGAGCTCCGCCTTCTCCAGGGGCCGGTCCAGGTCCACGTACAGGCGCACCCGGGTCGTCTTCAGCACGTGGGCGAGCAGCACCTCGGTGGTGAGCCGGGGCGCGTCCACGCCCTTCTTCTCGAAGTGCTGCGTCGTCCAGGTGAGGAGTTTACGGAGGGTCCAGGGCTCGCTCATGCGCCTTTGCCGGGGCCTCCGCCCACCTGCTCCTTGAGGGCTTCGGCCTGGTAGTGGGTGCGGCAGGCGGTGATGACGTCCTCGACACCCCCGGACATGATGGCCGGCAGGTTGTGCACCGTGAGGCCGATGCGGTGATCCGTCAGCCGGTCCTGCGGGAAGTTGTAGGTGCGGATCTTCTCCGAGCGGTCGCCCGTGCCCACCTGGCCGCGGCGCATGGAGTCGCGCTCGTTGCGGATGCGCTCCTGTTCAATCTCGTAGAGCTTGGCGCGCAGCATGCGCTCGGCCATGGCGCGGTTCTTCGTCTGGCTCTTCTCCTGCTGGCACTTCACCACGATGCCCGAGGGCTTGTGGATGAGGCGCACCGCGGAGTCCGTCGTGTTCACGCTCTGGCCGCCCGCGCCCGTCGAGCGCATCACCTGCATCTCGATGTCGGCCGGGTTGAGCTTGATGTCCACGTCCTCGGCCTCGGGCATCACCGACACGGTGATGGTGGAGGTGTGGATGCGGCCCTGGGCCTCGGTGGCCGGCACGCGCTGCACGCGGTGCACGCCCGACTCGTACTTCATGTGGCTGTAGACGCCGTCGCCCGAGAGCATGATGGTGACGTCCTTGACGCCGCCCACGCTGCCCGCGCCCATGTCGATGATCTCCGACTTCCAGCCCTTGCGGTCGGCGTAGCGGAGGTACATCTGCATGACCTCCTCGGCGAACAGGCCGGCCTCGTCGCCGCCGGCGCCCGCGCGGATCTCCATGATGACGTTCTTCTCGTCATTGGGATCCTTGGGCAGCAGGAGGATTTTGAGCTGGCCCTCGAACTCCTCGCGCTGCTCCTTGAGGCCGGGGAGCGCCTCGCGGGCGTAGGCCTTCTCGTCGGGGTCCGAGCTGCCGAGCCAGGCCTCGACCTCCTTGAGGTCGGCGAGCACCTTGCGGTACGCCCGGAAGGTCTCCACCAGCTTCTCCAGGGCGGCGCGCTCCTTGGAGACGCGCTGGAGCTTCGCCGTGTCGGAGATGATGTCCGGGTTGGACAGGTCGGCGGTGAGGCGCTCGAACTTGCGCTCCACCTCTTCGAGTTTGTCAATCATCGGTCTGGTTCGGGGTTGTGCCCCGTTGTCTGGCCACAGGCAAGGCCGGACGGGGTCAAGAAATTCCGTGGACTTCCGGGCCGGGAGCGTGAAAAAAGGGCGGTCTGCTGCCGCCAATGCGGCCCACTTCCGCTCATACGGAGTACCAGAAGATGCCTGCCCAGAAGGGAAATCGCAGCAAGAAGAAGCTGTCCAACCGCGCTTCCTCGAAGAAGGCGTCGCTCAAGCGCCGCCGCGCTCGCGAGCGCCGCAAGTAGTTGCCTGCCTGCCTCCTCTCCTGGTCTCCGGGGGAGGGGGCGAGCACCCCTTTCCTCTGCGCCGGAGTCCACAGGGGCGGACCCCTCGGGGCAGCCTGAAGGTGGACCCGCCAGGCCCTCGTCGGGTGGGATGACTCTTCCTTGCGCCGTGAAACTCGCGGCGCCTACATTGCCCCGCGAATTCATGGCCCGGGAAACGGACAACATCGTACTCTCCGACGAGCACAACTCGCGCGGCATCGAACTGGCCGATCGCGGTTGGCTCGATGAGGCGATAAAGGAATTCAAGAAGGCGATCGACCTCGACCCGAGCTCCGCCCACGCGCACGACAACCTCGCCACCGTCTACGCCGAGAAGAAGCTCTTCCGCGAGGCCCTGGGCGAGTACCTCACCGCGCTCAAGCTCGAGCCGGAGAGCCCCACCGCCCACTACAACCTCGCCTGCTTCCTCTCCACGCATGCGGCCGAGATGGCGGTGACCGAGTACCGCGAGGCCATCGAGCTGGACCCCGAGTACCCCGACGCGCACCTCAACCTCGGCCTCACCTACGCGGACCAGGGCCGGATTGAAGACGCCATGCGCGAGCTGCAGACGGCCATCGAGCTGGACCCCCAAGACGCCTTCCCGCGGCACGAGCTCGCCGCGCTGCTGATGGACGAGGGGGACTACCGCTCGGCCATCACCCAGCTGAAGGAAGTGGTGCGCCTGGAGCCGGAGAACTTCGAGGCCCACCTGGACCTGGGCATCTGCTACGCGCAGAAGGGCTTCTACGCCGAGGCCGAGCGCTCGTACGACAAGGCGCGCGCCCTCAACGCCGAGGACTTGCTGCTCAACTACAACCTGGCCGCCCTCTATGCGCTGTGGGGCCGACGGCCGGATGCGTTGACGTACTTGCAGAAGGCCGTGGCGGCGGATCGCCAGAAGGTGCAGGGCTGGCTGGCCACGGATACGATGTTCGACTCCTTGAAGGGCGACCCGGAGTTCGAGGCGCTCTTCTGAGCGTCTGAGCTCCTCTATGGAATGGGTCTTCCTCGGACTGGCGATCCTGCTGGTCCTCGCCAATGGGTTCTTCGTGGCGACCGAGTTCGCCATCGTGAAGATCCGTCACACGCGCCTGCAGGCCATGGCGGACGACGGGCGGCCGGGTGCCAGCAACGCCCTGAAGATGGTGGAGAAGCTGGACGCCTACCTGTCCGCCACCCAGTTTGGCATCACCCTCGCGTCGCTGGGCCTGGGCTGGCTGGGTGAGCCGGCGTTCGCCCACCTGCTGGAGCCGGTGCTGACGCGGCTGGTGCCGGAGGCGGCGGGGGTGGCGCTGGCGCACTCGATAGCGGTGGCCGTGGCGTTCGCCATCATCACCTTCCTGCACATCGTGGTGGGAGAGCTGGCGCCCAAGAGCTTCGCCATCCAGCGCGCCGAGGAGACGACGCTCGCGGTGGCGCTGCCCATGCGCCTCTTCTACTTCGTCTTCTACCCGGCCATCTGGCTGCTCAACGGCGTGGCGGGCTGGGTGCTGAAGGCCTTCGGGCTGGGCACCGCGCACGAGTCCCACGACGCCCACAGCGAGGACGAGCTGCGCGTCATCCTCCACAGCTCGGCGCAGGCGGGCGCCATCACCACGGCGCGCGCGGAGCTGCTGGAGCGCTCGCTGGAGATGGCCCAGAAGGCGGCCCGCCAGGTGATGGTGCCGCGCAACCAGGTGAAGTTCCTCGACATGGAGGAGCCGCTGGACAAGTGCATCTCCGACGCGCGCGCCGCGGGCCACACGTGGCTGCCGGTGTGCCGGGGGAACATGGACGAGGTGGAGGGGGTGGTGAACGTGAAGGACCTCTTCTTCCTCCTCTCGCGCGGCGAGCTGCGCAGCCTGTCCCAGGTGCAGCGCCCGGTGCTGTATGTGCCGGAGCACGTGACGCTCGAGCAGCTGCTCAACGAGTTCCGCCGGCGGCGCCGTCAGACGGCCCTCGTGGTGGACGAGCACGGCGGCACGTCGGGGTTGGTGACGATCGCCGACGTGGTGGCCGAGGTGGTGGGGGACGTGGCCGAGCTGGGGCGGCGGGTGGACGAGGTGCGCTCGCTGCCGGGCGGACGCTTCGAGCTGCCGGGCACGGCCCAGCTGGACGACCTGGAGGACCGCCTGGACGTCTCGTTCGAAATCGAGGACGAGGACGTCGAGGTGACGACGATCGCGGGCTACATCATGGCCAGGCTGGGCCGAATCCCGGAGAAGGGGGACTCGCTCAAGCTGGACATGTGGCGCATCCAGGTGGAGGAGGTCGAGGGCCCGCGCGTGGTGCGCGTCACGGTCGAGCCCCAGGCAGGCCCGAAACCTCCCCCGGTGGTGGCCCCCGCGGATGCGTGAGCCGCGCTCGATTGTTGCCGCCGCGCATGTCTTCCCCGTCCCCGGCTTCCACCCCCGCCGCGCCCCCTCCTGGTGACTCCGGGGCGCCTGCTCTCCCGGTGGGGGAGGGGGCCGCCAGCGACACCAGGACATCCTCGCGCCGCATGATGCTGGTGGATGGGCTGCGCGGGTTCGCCGCGCTCGCCGTGGTGCTGCCGCACGCCGGTGGCCTCTTCTGGTTCGATGGGGCGGGGTGGCTGTCCGCGTGGATGGTGCGGGTGGCGACCCACGGGAAGCTCGGCGTCGAGGTGTTCTTCGCGCTCAGTGGCTTCGTCATCGCCTTCTCGCTGCGCCGCACCCGGCTGTCCCCCAGCGCCATCGGCAACTTCATCCTCCGGCGCTCGCTGCGCCTGGATCCTCCGTACTGGGTGGCTGTGGGCCTGATGTGCGGCTTCCTGCTCCTGCGCACGCTGATGACCGGGAAGCCCGCGGAGTGGCCCTCGGGGCCGCACCTGCTCTCGCACCTGCTCTACCTGCAGGACGTGCTGGGCTTCGGGCAGCTCAACGCCGCGTTCTGGACCCTGTGCATCGAGTTCCAGTTCTACCTGGCGTTCGCGGTGCTGCTGGGGCTCGCCCAGGCCCTCTCGCGCCGCTCGGGCCGCGAGGGCGTGCTGCCGCTGTTCTTCTCCGTCCTCTTCGTGCTGTCGCTGGCGTGGCCCTCGGGGCTGGTGCGCACGGCGTCCGATGCGGTCCACGTGCGGTACCTGCCTCCCCACCTGTTCGTCTTCCTGGCCGGTGCGCTCACGTGGTGGACGCTCGAGGGCCGCCTGCCCCGCGCCGTCTGGTACGCCTTCGCGCTCGGGTTGTGGGGCCTGTGCCTGTGGAAGCTCGATGGCCGCGTGTTCGTGACGGCCGCCACCGTGTCCATCCTCTACCTGGCCGGACGCCGCCAGCGGCTCTACTCGTGGCTCGCGGCCCGGCCCTTCCAGTACCTCGGCCGCGTCTCGTACAGCCTCTACCTCGTGCACGTGCCCATGTGCCTGCTCCTGCTGGCCGTGAAGGCGCGCGTCGCCCCGCCGTCGGACGCGGTGGCCCTGGCGTTCCTCGCGGCCGTCTTCGCGGTGAGCCTCGCCGCCGCCCACGTGCTGCACACCTGGGTGGAGGCGCCCTGCCTCGCGTGGACGCGGCGCCTCAAGCGCTGAGGCCCTCGGGCCCCTCCGGCGTCACCCGAAGTTGTAGGTGAAGTCGAGCCAGGGGATGGGGATGGGCACCTCCGGGATGCGCACTCCGCCGAGGTCCACCGACCAGTGCTCCCCGAAGAGGCGCAGCGCCAGGGAGTTGATCATCGGCAGTTGGTTGTCCGAGAGGCCCTCGAGAATGGTGGGCATCACCCAGTTCTCCGTGACGAGCGCGAGCGTCTGGGTCATCCGGACGTTGCCGCTGACCGCGACGATGTAGTGGCGGTTGAGGATCTCCTCGCCGCTGGCGAACGTGAGGGGCTTGCCCAGCGCCAGGGACACGTGCGCGGCCGGGGTGCCGTAGGTCGCCGTTCCGAACAGGAAGCCCATCCCGGCGCCCGAGCCATTCACCAGTCCGGGGAGGAAGAGGGCCTGCGCGCCGAGGGCCAGGTGCAGCCTGTCCGTCACCGAGCCGCCCACCTTGACGCCTCCGATGAGGTTGAAGCCGCCATCGGCCAGCCACGCGGGCACCACGGCGCCCACCTGCACGGTGATGTGGTCCGTCAGGCCGTAGTTCATGGAGCTGAAGAAGAGCTCCTTCTGGGAGAAGTAGCCCTCGCCCTGGCGCAGCATCATGCCGCTGGGCGCGTAGAGGTAGCGGGTGCGGTTGGGATCCTGGAACCAGACCTCGCCGTTGGCGCGGACCTGGGCGTGGGGCTCGGCTTCCACGCGCTCCACCTGCGTGGCCGGCAGCTCCAGGCGGCCGCCCGTCGCCAGCTCCACCACGACCACTCCCGCGTCCCGGTGCACCACCACGCCCCGCAGCTCCTGGCCGTCCTTCAAGGTGATGCGGGACAGCTCCCGTTTCTCGGGCGCCGTCTCCACCGCGCGAGCCTCCTCGGGCACCGGGGTGGGCGCGGCTTCGTCGGAGACGGGCGCGGCGGGGGCCGGGGACTCGGGGCGTGTGGCCTCCTGCTGCGTGAAGGTCAGCAGAATCGACAGGGCGAGGGAGGTCGTCGTCAGCATGCCGGCCTGTCTTGCAGTGCACGGGCCAGGACGCGCGGTGCCGCGATTCCCGGCACTTGCGGGACGGAGGGCCCGGCCCGTGTGCAGTGGGCTGCACGGGGCGCTGCGCACTGTTGTGCGTGGGCTCGTTGGCGGACTGTGCGCTGGCGCGTCCCGTGCGGCTTCTTCGCCTGCTCCACCCTGTAGCGAGGGGGGTCAGCCTGTAGCGACTGATAGCGGGCCCGCTCGCCTGGTGAGCGGCCGTGTCAGACCCAGCTGCTATGCCGCACGCGCCCGCTCCACCGAGGAGCGAGAGGGCAGGCAGGGGCCTGAACGTAGGTTGAAACGAATGAGCACAGGTAGGCTCCTTCTCCGCAGGTTCGACCCCCCGGTCGCCCGGCTGTTGGGCACCATGCTTGCCTGCTCGCATATCGTCACGCATGGCAGGGTCATGCTTGATCGGCTGAGATCCAGCGTGCTACTCGTCTGATCGCTCCGAAGCCGATTTTTCGGCCTCTGGCGCGCTTCCTCCCTCGCCTGCACACCTTTCGGGAGCCCGTTTCAACATGCGAATCAAGCGGCTGGACATCACCGGCTTCAAGTCGTTCATGGAGCGCAGCGTCTTCTCGTTCGATGACGGGGTGACGGGCATCGTCGGCCCCAACGGGTGCGGCAAGTCGAACGTGGTGGACTCCATCCGCTGGGTCATGGGCGAGCAGAGCGCCAAGAACCTGCGCGGCCGCGGCATGGAGGACGTCATCTTCAACGGCTCGGAGTCCAAGCCGCCCCTGTCCATGGCCGAGGTGTCCCTCACCTTCCACGTGGACGAGACGGACACCCTCCCGGCCCACCTCTCCGGCCTGTCCGAGGTCACCGTCACCCGCCGCCTCTTCCGCAGCGGCGAGTCCGAGTACCTCATCAACAAGACCACCTGCCGCCTGCTCGACATCACCGAGCTCTTCCTCGGCACCGGCGTGGGCACCAAGGCCTACTCCATCATCGAGCAGGGCCGCGTCGGCCTCATCGTCTCCAGCAAGCCCGAGGACCGGCGTCACCTCATCGAAGAGGCCGCGGGCGTCACCAAGTACAAGTCCCGCCGCAAGGCCGCCGAGCGCAAGCTGGAGGCCACCCAGGCCAACCTCCTGCGCGTCACCGATATCACCAGCGAGCTGGAGCGCCGCCTGGAGAGCCTCTCGCGCCAGTCCAAGAAGGGCGAGACGTACAAGAAGCTCAAGACGCGCATGCGGGAGATTGAATTGCACTCGGCCTCGCACCGCTTCCTGGAGCTGCACGCGGAGGCCAAGGTGCTCCAGGTGCGCCTGGAGAGCGTGGGCACCGAGGAGCGCGAGGGCCTGGAGAAGATGCGCGAGCTGGAGCTCGTCATCACCCACCGCCGCACCGAGCTGGAGACCGAGGCCCAGGCCCTGCAGTCGCTCGCCGCCGAGGTGCACACGCTGGAGAGCGCCGTGCAGCGCGCGGACCAGGACCTGGCCTACTGGCGCAAGGACCTGGAGGAGACGAGCGCCCGCGTCACCCAGTCCGAGACCGAGCTCAACGCTCTCAAGGCCCGCCAGTCCGGGGTGGCCGACACCATGGCCTCCCGCGAGGCGGAGCTCAGCAACATCGCCGGCTCGTGGAAGGAGGACGAGGTGGCCATGAAGGTGGCGCAGGAGGAGCTGCGCCGGGTGAGCCAGCTGCAGACGGAAATCTCCATGCGGCTGGAGCAGGAGCGCGCGGCGCTCGTCACCGTGGCCAGCCGCCTGGCCAACCACGAGAGCAACCTCGTCAACCTGGCCCGCCAGAAGACGGACCTGGAGGCCCGCCGCGCCCGCAACCGCGCCGAGGCCGACAGCCTGCGCCAGCAGGAGAAGCAGCTCGAGGACGTGCGCCAGCAGGTGGCCCGCCGGGTGGAGGAGAGCCGCCACCTGTCGATGGAGCTCGCCGAGCGCAAGGGCCACGAGGAAGAGGCCCTGATGCGTACGCGCCAGGCCTTCATGGAGAACGAGGTCCAGGTCATCGGCCTGCGCGAGGAGCTGAGTGACAAGCGCAGCCGGCTCGCCTCGCTGGAGGCGCTGCAGAAGGACTACGAGGGCTTCGACAAGGGCGTGCGCGCGGTGATGGTGCGCGCCGGCGAGGAGGCCCGCACCCAGGGCATCTTCGGCCTGGTGGCGGACGTGCTCTCCACCACGCCGCGCTATGAGCGCGCGGTGGAAGCCGTGCTCGGTGAGCGCCTCCAGCACGTCGTCGTGGAGAGCCGCGACAAGGGCGTGGAGCTGGTGGAGTACCTCAAGAACGACGCCGAGGGCCGCGGCAGCTTCCTGCCCGTGCCCCCGCCCGAGCGCGTGCCCTCCGTGGTGCAGCCGGACATGAGCCGCCCCGGCGTGCTGGCGCGCGCCCTGGACGAGGTGACGTGCGAGGAGTCGCTCCAGCCGGTGATGGGGCTGCTGCTCGGCGACGTGGTCATCGTGGAGGACCTGGCCGCCGCGAAGGCCTACGCGGACGCCGAGGGTGGGGCGTGCACGCTCGTCACCCTGGACGGTGAGGTGTTCCGCCCGGACGGCACCATCATCGGCGGCGAGCGCGAGGGCGCCGCAGTGGGCGCCCTGCAGAAGAAGCGTGAAATCGTCGAGCTGGCCGCCGAGGTGGCCCGGGTGGAGGAGCGCTACAACGAGATCCTCACCCGGCACTACACCCTGCAGAAGCAGATGGGGGACACGGAGGACGTCCTCAAGGGGCTCGCGAAGAACGTGCACGCCGAGGAGCTGAGCCTCGCCAGCCAGGAGAAGGACCTGCACAAGGCGAGCGAGGACCTGGCGCGGGTGCGCGACCGGTTGCGCGCGCTGGACGCCGAGGACGAGCAGCTCACGCAGATGTACGACGGGCTGGCGCACGAGGAGGAGAACAGCCGGGGCGAGGTGGCGCACGGCCAGGCGGACCGCGAGGGCCGCGAGGAGCGCGTGAAGCAGCTCGTCGGCGAGCTGGAGACGCTCAAGCAGCGCGGCGAGTCGGCCACGAGCAACCTCACCAGCCTCAAGGTGAAGGTGGCCGCCGGAGGCGAGCGCGGCGAGTCGGCGCGCAAGGAGCTGGAGAGCCTGCTGGCCCAGAAGGAGGAGATGGCCGGACGGGTGCGCAAGCTGGAGTCCACGGTGCGTGACGGCTCCTCGCGCGTGACGGAGTTCCAGCGCCGCATCTCCGAGACGGATCAGGAGCGCGCCAGGAAGGCCGAGGAGCTGCGGGTGACCTCCGGCGTGCTGGAGTCGCGGCGCACGGCGCATGGCACGGCCTCGGGCGAGGTGCGCGAGCAGGACAACGTGCTGCGCGAGCTGCGCACGAAGCTGGACGGCCTCACCCAGGGCCTGTCGCAGGGGACGCTGCGCGAGCGGGAGATCGCCCTGGAGCTGGAGCACCTGGTGGCGGGCATCCGCGAGCGCCACGCGACGGAGCTGCAGGAGGAGGTCCACCGCTACCACATGCTGCCGTCGCTGAGCGCCGAGGCCGAGCAGGAGCTGAAGGACCTGCGCGCCCAGGTGGAGAAGATGGGGGAGATCAACCTCACGGCCATCGACGAGCACACGGAGCTGGCGAAGCGCTCGGAGTTCCTGCTGGCGCAGAAGAAGGACCTGTCCGAGTCGATGGAGAAGCTGCAGGAGGCCATCCGCCGCATCGACGCGTCGAGCCGGGAGCGCTTCAAGCAGACGTTCGAGATCGTCAACGAAAAGTTCCAGGCCATCTTCCCGCGGCTGTTCGGCGGCGGGCGGGCGAGCCTGGTGCTGACGAACGAGGGGCAGGGTGGGGAGCCGGGCGTGGAGATCGTCGCGCAGCCGCCGGGCAAGAAGCTGCAGAGCATGAACCTGCTGTCGGGCGGCGAGAAGGCGCTGACGGCCGTGGCGCTCATCTTCGCCATCTTCCTCATCAAGCCGACGCCCTTCTGCCTCCTGGACGAGGTGGACGCGCCGCTGGATGAGGGCAACGTGGGCCGCTACAACGACATGGTGAAGGAGATGAGCAAGCAGTCGCAGTTCATCCTCATCACCCACAACAAGCGGACCATGGAAGTGGCGGACACGCTGTACGGCGTGACGATGGAGGAGCCGGGCATCTCCAAGCTGGTGAGCGTGAAGCTGCGCGAGGCCAAGGCCGCCAACGACAACGTCACCGCGGCCTGACCCCGGCGTCCCACCCCGCAAAGAAGAAGGCGCGGAACCCGGAGAGAGGGTCCCGCGCCTTCGTCGTTTCAAGCCCTGGCTCGAATCAGGTCGGGGATTCGGGCCGGGCGGAAGCGCGGACTACTTGCCGCTGCGCTCCTTGGGGCAGGCGTTCTGGTCGTCCGCGAGGCGCTTCTGCGCGTTGGCCAGGTCCTGCTGGGTGTTGTTGATGACCTCCTGGCTCTTGGTCTCGACCTCGCCCCAGGCCTGATCCTTGGCCTTGAGCTCGGTGGCGAGCGCCAGGGTGGCCTGGTCGACCTTGAGCTGCGAGTCGATGGCGTTCACCCAGCCCTGGGCCGAGTCCACCAGCGCCTTGCACTTGCCCTTCAGCTCGTCGATGAGCTTCCAGTCCTTGGTCTTCTGGTACTTCTGGACGATGGCGTCATAGGTCTCGGCGGCGTTGGCGCGGGCGCCGAAGGCGACGGCGGCCTTGGCCGAGCTCTGGTTGCGCACCAACTCGAGCTGGAAGAAGCGCAGCTCGGGGGGCAGGTCCGCGGCGGGCTCGGTGGCGTGCGAGTTGAAGTGGACGAAGCGGTAGCCGAACTTGAGCTGGTCCACCTCGAGCTGCGCCGGCACGGCCATCATCTTGGCCTGGAGGCAGGCGGCGAGCTGGTCTCCCTCGGGGGTGCCCACGGGCTCGAAGGTGATGCTGGCCGCGGTGGGCGAGCCCTTCTTCAGCTCCACGTTGGCCTTGAGCAGGGGCGGAGCCTTGTTGCCGAAGCTCGCGTAGCAGTCGCACCAGGTCGGCTGGGCCAGGCGCACGGCACCCGAGAAGTCCGAGCCGGGGTTGATGCCGAAGCGGACGCTGGGGCTGTTGGCGGCCTCGTGGACGAAGGTGCTCTCGGAGTCCACCGGCTGGGCGCCCTTGGGCAGCGGGGCGAGCGGGGCGGCCGCGTCCACCGCCTTCTGGATGCAGGCGGTGCCCTCGGGGGTGAGGTTCTCCCCGGAGACGGCGTGGGTGCCGCCCTGGTCGGTGACGGTGCTCTTCACCACCACGCGGGTGGTGTCGGCCTCACCGCGCGACTTGGGGTCCACCAGGCACTCCATCACCTGGGGGCGGGCGGCGAGCAGCGCACCCACGAGGATGCCCTGGTTGGCGGGCTGGGGAAGGGCGGTCGACCTGGACTGGCACACCGCCACGTCGAACGGGCCCTGGTTGGTGATGCGCATCCGCTCTTCCTTGGTCATCGGGCCCTGCTTCTTCTGGGCCGAGTCCTGGGTGGCGCAGCCACCCGCGGCGAGGAGGACGGAGGCGATGGCGATACGGCGCATCATGCGTGGGAATCTCCCTTGGGGTTGGGGCACAGCGGGGGCCTCATTTATCAAGACCCTCGGCGTTCTTGAGATCCTTCAACCGCAGCCCGTTCTTCTTCAGGAGGCGGTAGAGGCTCTGCATGGACAGGCCGGTGTGCTGCTCGGCCGTCTTCATGTCGAAGTTGGACACGCGCATGACCTCGGCGAAGTAGAGGCGCTCGAAGTCGGCCACCACGCGGTCCTTGGCCTCGTGGTAGGGCATGCCGGTGACGATGGCGGCGACGCTGGTGGTGGGCTGCTGGCCCTCCACCTTGCGCTCGGGCTGGGCCATGAAGTCCAGCCAGCTGACGTTGCCCGTCTCCTGCATGAGGGCGCCGCGCTCGAGCACGTTGCGCAGCTCGCGCACGTTGCCCGGCCAGTCGTAGCCCTCGAAGAGGGCGAGCGTCTGGGGGGTGAGCTCGAAGGAGGACTTGAGGCCGCGCAGCAGGGACTGGGCGAGCACGGGGATGTCCTCGCGCCGGGTGCGCAGCGGGGGCAGGCGCACGCGCGCCACGGCCAGCCGGTAGTAGAGGTCGGCGCGGAAGCGGCCCTGGCGCACGTCCTCCTCGAGGTTGCGGTGGGTGGAGGCGATGACGCGCACGTCCACCGGCACCGGGGCCCCGTCCAGCGAGGGCACCTCGCGCGACTCCAGCACGCGCAGCAGCTTGGGCTGCAGGGACAGGGGCAGCTCGCCCACCTCGTCCAGGAAGAGGGTGCCGCCCTGGGCCGCCTCGAAGACGCCCTTGGCCCCCTTCTCGTCGTCCTCGCCCGCGGAGCGCAGGCCGCCGAACAGCTCGCGCTCGGCCTTCTCCTCGGTGATGAGGTTGCAGTCCACCACCTTGAAGGGGCCGTGGCGCCGCATGGAGTGCTGGTGCACGGCGCGCGCCGCCAGCTCCTTGCCGGTGCCCGTCTCGCCCTCCAGCAGCAGGTTCATGTCCTCGCGCGCGATGCCGCGCAGCTGCGCGAAGACGACGCGCATCTTCTCCGAGGTGCCCACCAGCGAGCCGAAGGCGTCCGCGCCGCCGGAAACCTCCACCTCCGTGGCGCGCGACTCCTGCTTGATGGTGAGCTTCGTCTTGCCCAGCAGCACCTTGTCGCCCGGCTCCAGCATCACCTGGAGCACCCGGTGGCCGTCCAGGAAGGTGCCGTTGCGGCTGCCCAGGTCGCGCAGGATGATGCCCTGGCCCGTGCGCTCGAGCTCCAGATGCCGGCGGCTCACCGTCTGGTCACTGAGCACCAGGTCGGTGGCGGGATCCGAGCCCACGCGCAGCAGCGCATCCTGCGTGGTGACCTTCTTGCCCTTATCCGGGCCGGACACCACCTCCACCGTCCACTCCCGCACCTGAATCCGCGTCGAGCGTGCTTCGCCCGTCTGTACGGTCAGCGTGAATTCCGGCCTGTCGTCGATCATTGGCGTAGACCCTCCACCCCGGGGCGGCGGGCCGGTAGGACCGCCAGCGTCGCGGGAGTTCCCTGTTTATGGGGCTCGGCACGGCGGGGGCAAGCTTTAGTGCGCCGGGATGGACGTCTCAGGGCAGGAGCCGCTCGGCGAAGTCTCCCGCGGGCAGGCGGATCCGCACCTGAACGGGCGTGGGGGCGAAGCGCGCGCGAGCGAGGGCCTGGGGCAGGGCGGGGCCTCCATCCAGGCCCACCACCACCTCGCCGGGGGCGAGCTTTCCGCCCTCGGGGGCCTCCCGGACGTACAGGCCGGCCGGCATCCGGGCGAGCCGAGTCAGCGCGTCGGGCGCCAGGTCCGGGTTGGCGAAGCGCAGCCGCTGCTGGCGCACCACCTCCGCGTCCAGGGCGTCCATCGCGGCCAGCTGGGGGGAGAGCGGGGGGCGGCCCTCCTCGGCGTAGGAGAAGGCCTCCCAGGGCACCAGGAGCACCTCGCCGAGGGGTGGGGAGGGGCTCCGGGGCGGGCTCAGGGTGTCCTCCAGGGCCGCCAGCGCCTCGCGGGTGAGGCCCACCATCAACCGGGTGAGCTCCGGAGAGGGATCCGCGCCCTCGTCGGTGCGCTCGGCGAAGGGATCCGCCACCACCTCACCCGTCACCTCCACCAGCACGCGGCCGCTGGAGGGGTGCAGCACCTCCACGTGCCCCAGGAAGGTCGTCTCCTCCCCGGCGCCCGAGCCCACGGGACGGCCCTGGGCGTCATGCAATTCGCGCTGGAGCGTCTGGACGCGCCGCTCCGCCCAGGGGCGCAGGACGAGCCCCGCCTCGGGGCGCACCCCGTAGGAGACGAGCCGTGACAGCGCGTTGCTCGCCACCCACGCATTGTCGTCCTGAGGACGGTACAGCTTGAACTCGGAGGGGCCGAAGAAGAGGGCCTGCTCCCCGTAGACGGCGAGGGCCTCGGAGATGAGCCGTTGGCTCAGCTCGAAGGAGCGCCAGGCCGGCTCGGGCCAGCGGAAGCCAAAGGGGTACACCACCACGGCGTGGGCGGTGAGCTCGGGTGGGACGGCGCGTTGGGTGTGATAGGCCGTCTGGCACGCCACCCCCGAGAGGGCGGCGAGCAGCACGGCGCACAGCAGGGAGCCTCGGGCACGGTTCACGGGGCGGAAGTGAAGACGAACCGTCCCCGCGAATCCAGCCCCGGGCCGTGTGCTCCGCCGGGGCCGGGTGCCGCGAGCCGGGTGCTCCTAGTAGTTGGAAGGCGGATCGCTGGCCGGGAAGGACTCCTTGGAGCCCTCGTCCACGATGTCGTCACTCGGCTTGCCGCCGGACCTCACCTTGGCGTTGGTCTGGGCGCCGGACAGCTGCTCCGAGCTGATGCCCTGGGTGGCCTCGACCACCAGCTTCTTGCCGGCCTTCTTGCCGCCCTTCTGGGCGCCGCCGGTCTTCTGGCCGCCACTGGCCTGCACGCCCTCGGTGCGCATCAGCCGGGCCCCGAGCAGGTTCTTCGCGCGCTCGGCCAGGTCGCGCTGGGACTCCTGGTAGTCCTTGAAGAAGTCCACCAGCTCCTGGTCCCCGCTCTGCTCGGCGTCCTGGATGTACTGCCCCACCTCCGAGGCCGCCTGGAGACAGTGATAGAGCACGCTGATGACGTCGTAGTTCTCGTCCCGGGTGCCGGTGCCCTGTTCGCCTGCTTCCGCCATCGTCCACCTCCGTGAGGAAAATCGCTGGGGGCAACCTGCTCACGGCGGATGGGGGGTGCCCACGGGGCTCGGCTGGCCGCCTGCCCTGGGGACCTTGAATCGCTCGGCGAACGGCTCAGGCGAGCATCGGATCGAGCCGCCCCTCGCTCTCCAGGCGGGCCAGATCGCTGTAGCCGCCCACGTGGGTGTCGCCGATCCAGATCTGCGGCACGGTCCGTTGGCCGCTCATCTCCACCAACTTCGAGCGCATCTCGTCGTTGCTGGTGACGTCCAGCTCCTCGTACTTCACGCCCTTGCGCGTCAGCAGGTCCTTCGCGCGGACGCAGTAGCCGCAATAGGTGGTGGTGTAGATTTTGACGGGCTTCACGCGTGTCCTCCTCGTGTCTCTCTCCAAACTAAGAGGGCAGGGGGCCGCGTGCCACCCGATGGATGCCCGCTGGCTTCCCGGAAACGCGAACGGCCCCCGATTCCACGAGGGAACCGGAGGCCGTCGGGAGAACCGGAGCGCGGCGGGTACCGCGCTCCGATGCCCGGGTGGGGACTACATGCCCATGCCGCCCATGCCGCCCATGCCGCCCATGCCGCCCATGCCGCCGCCGGCGGGCATGTCCTTCTCGTCCTTCGGACGCTCGGCCACCATCGCCTCGGTGGTGAGCATCAGGGAGGCCACGGACGCCGCGTTCTGCAGCGCGTAGCGGCTCACCTTGGCCGGGTCGATGACGCCGGCGGCCAGGAGGTCCTCGTAGGTGCTGGTCGCGGCGTTGAAGCCGTACGAGCCCGTGCCCTCCTTGACCTTGTTCACGATCACGCTGCCCTCGAGGCCGCCGTTGGCGACGATCTGGCGCAGCGGCTCCTCGACGGAGCGGCGGATGATGTCCACGCCGAACTTCTCACCGGCGTCGACCTTGAGGGTGTCCAGGACCTTGGAGCAGCGCAGCAGGGCCACGCCACCGCCAGGAACCACGCCCTCCTCGACGGCGGCGCGGGTCGCGTTGAGCGCGTCCTCCACGCGAGCCTTCTTCTCCTTCATCTCGGTCTCGGTCGCGGCGCCCACGTTGATGACGGCCACGCCGCCCACCAGCTTCGCCAGACGCTCCTGGAGCTTCTCGCGATCGTAGTCGCTGCTGGTCTCCTCGATCTGGGCGCGGATCTGCTTCACGCGCGCCTCGATGTCCTTCTGCACGCCCGCACCGTCGACGATGGTGGTGTTGTCCTTGTCGATGGTGATGCGCTTGGCGCGGCCCAGATCCTGGAGCGTCAGCGTCTCCATCTTGATGCCCAGGTCCTCGGCGATCATCCGGCCGCCCGTCAGGGTGGCGATGTCCTCGAGCATGGCCTTGCGGCGGTCACCGAAGCCCGGCGCCTTCACCGCCGCCACGTTGAGCACGCCGCGGATCTTGTTCACCACCAGGGTGGCCAGGGCCTCGCCCTCGATGTCCTCGGCGATGATCAGCAGCGGCTTGCCGGAGCGGGCCACCTGCTCGAGGATGGGGAGCATGTCCTTCATCGAGGAGATCTTCTTCTCGTTGATGAGGATGAGGCAGTCGTTGAGGACGACCTCCATGCGCTCCGGGTCCGTCACGAAGTACGGGGAGAGGTAGCCGCGGTCGAACTGCATGCC
>NZ_JBJMQO010000128.1:0-36478 GCF_045802675.1 Archangium sp.
ACCACGCTGGTGCGCAGCGCGCTCAGCACGCGCACCGTCTCCTCGAGCGCCTGGGGCAGCTTGCCGGGAGGCAGGGTGAAGCTGGCGGTGAAGAGGCCCGGGTCCCTCGGCGTGTAGGCGTACGAGTGGATGTCGTTGACGAGGCTGCGCTTGCGCTTCACCTCCAGCACCAACCGCGAGGCCTCGCCCTGGCCGGCGAGCATGGCCAGCGCATCCAGCGCGGGCACGTCCGGGTGGTCCGCCTGGGGAATGGGGAAGGCGAGGTTGAGGTAGGCCTCCTTCACCTCGTCCGGGCGCAGCAGCACGCGGCGGCGCGTGGCCTCGGGCTCTCGCGCGCGGCTCACGCCTCCCTCGTACGGCCGGCCCCAGTCCCCGCCGAAGATTTCGTCCACCCACCGGCGCAGCTCCGCCTCGGTGAAGTCCCCGGCGGCCGACAGCACCAGGTTCCCCGGCGTGTAGTGGCGCCGGTAGAACTCGAGCACCTTGTCCCGGCTGAAGCTGCGCACGCTCTCGGCGGTGCCGATGACGGGGTGGCGGTAGGGGTGCTCCTGGTAGGCGGTGGAGAAGAGATCTCTCGAGGCGCGCCGCGCGGGCGTGTCCTGGCTGCGTTTGATTTCCTCGCACACCACCTCGATTTCGCGCGCCAGTTCCTCCGCGTCGAAGGCCGAGGCGCGGATGGCGTCGCCGAGGATGTCCAGGCCCATGCGGGCGAACTGGCTGGCGAGGACGATGTGGTAGACCGTCTGGTCGAAGGACGTCCAGGCGTTGATTTCGCCGCCGTGGGCCTCCACGTCGCGGGCGATTTCCCCGGGGCCGCGGCGGGCCGTGCCCTTGAAGAGCATGTGCTCGTGCAGGTGCGCGAGCCCGGCCTGGTCGGGGCGCTCGTCGGCGCTGCCGGCCTTGACCCACACCTGGAAGGCGGCCACCCGGGCGGTGTGCTGCTCGTCGAAGACGACGGTGAGTCCGTTGGGAAGTGTGTAGCGCTGTGCCATGGAACGTCCGAACCTGACACCGGCAGTAGGGGTAGGCAAGGCGAGCCGGGGCCCTTTACGACCAGTCCCTAACGCCCGGAGGGGCCCGACGCGACCCTGTTGTGCGCCTGGAGACCAGACGGGTGGCCGGGTTTCTCTACGGCCCGCCGACGCAGGTGGAGAAGCGACGCCGCGAACGTTAACCTCGGCCCTCATGGGGTCGTCGTCAGAGGAGCTGGATCCACTCGCCGAGCTGCGGGAGAGCCTGGAGGCGGAAGCGGTCTCCGTGGCGCCCGTGGCCGCCGCATCCGCACGTCCCGCCGCGGCTCCCCCTCCGCTGCCTCCCCGCAGGGCCATGCCCCCTCCTGTCCCGGGCAAGGCGACTTCCGCCACCCCGGCCGCCTTCCGGCCCGCCATGTCCCTGCCGTCGGTGCAGGACGTGCCCCGGGGAGAGTCCGCGGCGGCCGCCCCGGCCCGTCCCGTGGGCGCCGCGGACCCCTTCGGCGAGCCTCACGAGCCGCGCCTGCCGCTGGGCGGCGCCCCGGAGGACAAGCTCGAGCACTTCCGCTCGGTGCTGAAGCAGAAGACGGAGACGCTGGCCCGGGCGCGGGCGCTGTACGCCGAGCGCGAGGCCGAGCTCCAGACACTCCGCCTCTCCGAGGCCGCGCTGCTCCGGCAGGTGGCGGAGACGCGGGAGCGGCTCGGCGCGCTCGAGGAGCTGCCCGCGAAGCTGGAGCAGTCCTCGGCGTCGCTGGCGCGCGAGGCGGCACGCACGGCCGTGGCCGAGGCGAAGGTGGCGGAGCTTCAGGGCGAGCTGCACACGGCGGAGGAGGACCGCAAGGACCTCTCGCGCGCGCTGGCCGAGGTGGAGACGGAGCTGTCGCGGCTCTCCGGGGAGCTGAAGCACGAGCGGGACTCGCGGGGCTCGCTCGCCGAGGAACTCGTCGGGGCGAAGGAGGCCCTGTCGCTGGCGCAGGACCGGGTGGCGGAGCTGGCCGCCGAGCGCGCCGAGATGCAGGGCGCCCTGGAGGCCGTGCGCGAGCAGTACCAGGCCACCGTGTCCGAGCTGGAGCAGACGGCGGAGGCGCTGAAGGCGGCCCAGCACGAGCAGCAGCTCGCCGAGGCGGAGCGGGTGGGGCTGTCGGAGCGGGTGGCGCAGCTGGAGGCGTCGCTCGCGGAGTCCGAGTGGTCGAGCAGCTCGCTGGAGGAGGCGCAGGCGCGCACCCGGGAGCTGGAGGCCGAGCGGGACGCGGCGCGCGCGGAGGCGGCGGATCTCTCCGAGCGAGCGGAGGTGGCGGAGGCGGAGGTGGTGGGGCTGCGCGAGCGGATGGAGGCGGACGCGGCGGCGCTGAGCGAGGCGGCGGAGCAGGCCGAGGCGCAGGTGGTGGCGCTGCGGAGCGAGCTGCAGACGGTGGAGTCGGACCGGAAGGATTTGTCGCGCGCGCTGGCGGACGTGGAGTCGGAGCTGGCGCGCGTGCAGGCGCGGGCGGTGCGGGCGGCGGAGCTGGAGGCCGAGCTGCGCACGGTGGAGTCGGACCGGCAGGACCTGTCGCGTGCACTGGCGGACGTGGAGGCGGAGCTGGCGCGCGCGAAGGACGAGGCGGCCCAGCGGGAGGCGGCGGGAGCGGAGGCGGAGCTGGAGGTGGAGGAGCTGGACGCCGGGAGCCGCGCGCGCGAGGCCGAGGAGCAGGCGGAGCGGTTGCGGCAGCGGGTGAAGATGCTGGAGGGCGCGCTGGAGACCTCGCGGAGCGGCAAGGGCCAGGCGCCGGACGAGGCGCTGGAGGCGCGCGTGGCGGAGCTGGAGGCGGAGCTGGCGCAGGAGCGCGAGCGGCATGCCGAGGCCTCGGAGGAGACGGGCGCTCCGGCCGAGCTGCTCGCCGAGCGCGACCAGCTCAAGGAGGACGTGGCGGCGATGAAGCGCAAGCTGAGGGCGGCGGAGACGGCGCTGGAGGCGGCGGCCAGCTACAAGATGAAGGTGGCCCGGCTGGAGGCGCAGCTCGCGCAACTGAAGGGAGCGAAGTAGCGCGGATGGAATTCGCGGGCCCCATCGACCCACTCACGGGGACCGCGGCGGCGCGGTTCGGGCTGTACGTGCACTTCCCGTACTGCCTCTCCAAGTGCCCCTACTGCGACTTCGCGGTGGCGGTGGTGCGCCAGGTGCCCGAGGAGCGCTATGCGCGCGCGGTGCTGGCGGAGCTGGATGCGCGGCTGGCGGCGGAGCCCTCGCTGCGGACGCGGCCCCTGGAGTCCATCTTCCTCGGCGGCGGCACGCCGTCCATCTGGCACCCGCGCTGGGTGGCGCACGTGCTGGAGGGCGTGGCGGCGCGGCTGACGCTGGCGCCGGGCGCGGAGGTGTCCCTCGAGGCCAACCCGAGCGTCGCGGACGCCGAGCGCTTCGCGGGCTACCGGGCCGCGGGCGTCAACCGGCTCTCGCTGGGCGTGCAGTCCTTCCACGAGGAGACGCTGAAGGCCCTGGGGCGCGAGCACTCCGGCCTCGAAGCGGCGCGGGCCTACGAGACGGCGCGCCGGGCGGGCTTCGACGTGGTGTCCATGGACTTCATCTACGGGGTGCACGGGCAGACGCGGGCGCAGGCGGAGGCGGATGCGCGCCAGGCCGCGGCGCTCGGGCCCGAGCACCTGTCCACCTATGCGCTGACGGTGGAGCGCGAGGTGCTCGCGGTGGCCACGCCCCTCTCGCGGCAGCTCGACAAGGGTGAGCTGGCGCTGCCTCCGGACGAGGAGGTGGTGGAGATGGCGCAGGCCATCCGCGACGCCTACGAGGCCCACGGGCTGCGCCGCTACGAAATCTCCAACCACGCGCGGCCGGGCTTCCACTCGCGGCACAACGCGCTCTACTGGACGGGCGGCGAGTACCTCGCGCTGGGCGTGGGCGCCACGGGCATGCTGCTCACGTCGGCGCCGGGGGCGCGGCCCTCGGGCTACCGCTACGTGAACCTGCGCGGCTCGGACGCGTACATGCGCGCGGCGGAGGAGGGGCAGCTCCCCGAGTCCAGCCGCGAGGCGCTCACCTCCCAGGAGCTCTTCGAGGAGCGTCTGGCCATGGGGCTGCGGTTGCGCTCCGGGGTGGACTGGGAGGCGGTGTGCGCGCGCTACGGCCAGGACCCCGCGCCTCGCCGCGCCGAGATCGCCCGGTTGATTCAACATGGCCTCGCGAGGCTCGATGGCCCGAGGCTCGTGCTCACCGACGCGGGCGCGGACGTGCACAGCGCCATCGCCGCGCGGCTCCTCTAACCGCCGCGCTCACTTCAGCGGCGGCGACTCCAGCTCCACACGCCCGTCGGCGTAGAGGGCGGCCACCTTGCCGCCACGCAGCTCCAGCGCCGCGAGGTGGTGGCCGTAGCCGGTGCTCAGCCCCGTGTCGATGAACACCGCCCTGCCGCCAAAGCGCGTGCGCACCTTCCCGTCCCGCTCGGTGGTGTGCCCCATCACCATCCGCTTCGCGCCGAAGCGTCGCAGCACCGTCTCCAGGGCGGGGCCCGTGCTCTGCTCCTCGCCCAGCGCGTAGCCGCGGAACCACAACGGCCCTTCCGGGTTCGTCCCGCCGCCCGGAGGATTGCCGGGGAACAGGTCCTGCCTCACCCAGCGGTTGAGCTCGGCCAGCGTCTTCCCCGGCGCCTCGGGCGCGACGCCCCCGTGCACGAAGAGGGTGTCGTTGATGCGCACCACCGCGGGGTGGGTCCGCAGCCAGCGGCCATAGCGCCCCTGGGGGCCGTACGCCGCGCGGTGCCCCTCGATCCCTCTCGGCGAGCCGGGCGCGTCCGCCGCCGCCGACGGGTCCACGAACGAGGCCAGCTCGCCCGGGGTGACGTAGCGCAGGTCCCCGAGCATGTTCATCACCTCGTGGTTGCCCAGCAGCGCGTGCACCCGGCCTCCCGCCGCGAGCGCCTCCGTCTCCAGCCGCATCAGCAGCTCGAAGGCCTCGCGCGTGTGCTCGCCCCGGTCCGGAATGTCGCCCGTCTGCACCAGGTGCGCCTTGCCGCCGCTCCAGTGCTCCTTCGCGTCGAGCAGGCCGGCCAGCCGCAGCACGTCCTTCAGCGCCTGCACGTCCCCGTGCACGTCGCCCACCGCCACCACGCGCTCCACACCGGAAAAGGTGTCGGGCACCGCGTCCTCCAGTCGGGACGGGGCGGGTGCTGCCGGAGGAGGTGCCGCGGCGAGGAGCATGGGGACGAGCAGGGTGAAGAGCATGAGGCGTTCCTACCCCAAATGGAAACGGCGCGAGCAGGTCGCTTGCCTGCTCGCGCCGTCCCTGTCCGGCAAGGGCCGGGGTGCGGACTACGGGGCCTTCTCGCCCGCGACCTTCAGGATGTTGAACTCCACGCGGCGGTTGTTCTCACGGCCCGCCGCCGTCTTGTTGGAGTCCACGGGCTTCGTCTGCCCGTAGCCCACCGACTCGAGACGATCCGCGGCGACGCCCTCGCGGATGAGGAAGGAGCGCACGTTGGCCGCGCGGCGATCCGACAGGTTCTGGTTGGCCGCCGGCTTGCCCTGGTTGTCCGTGTGGCCTTCCACGCGCAGCAGCTCAATTTGCGGGTTGGCCTTGAGCACCGCCGCCACCTGCTTCAGCAGGTCGAACGACTTGGGCAGGATGACGTCCTTCGCCGTGGCGAAGTAGACCTTGTCCAGGATGACGATGCGCTTGGACTCCAGGCGCACCTTGGACTTGCCCTCGTCGGGGCAGCCGTCCTCGTCCTTCACCCCGTTGATGACCTCGGGCTGCAGGGGGCACTGGTCCTCCCAATCCGGCACGCCGTCCTTGTCGTTGTCGGGGTCGGGGCAGCCATCCTCGTCCTGGAAGCCGTCCTTGTCCTCGGGCTGGGCCGGGCACTTGTCCTCGTCATCCATCAGCCCGTCCTTGTCCGTGTCCACCGCCGGCTTCGCGTCCGGGCAGCCGTCGGTGTCCTCGAAGCCGTTCACGGTCTCGGGCTGCATCGGGCACTTGTCGTTGACGTCCAGGATGCCGTCCCCGTCGTTGTCCGGATCCGGGCAGCCGTCGTCGTCCTGGAAGCCGTCCTTGTCCTCGGCCTCGGCGGGGCACTTGTCCTGGAGGGCCTGGCCCTGGCTGTCCGTGCCGCTGTCCGCCATGCCGTCCCCGTCCGAGTCGACGGGCGGAGGCGGAGCGGCGGGAGCGCGCTCACCGGGCTGCGTCCAGTCCAGGCCCGCGAAGAGGCGGAAGCCCGGCGTGCCGTAGCCGCGGGAGAGGCCCGGGCCACCGCCCACGTGGGCCGCCAGCCCCGGGGTGATGCGGTACTGCACCGCCGCGAGGAGCTCCAGCGGACGCCCCTCCATGTCCTGGTCGTTCAACCCGAACGCGCCCGCGAGGTTGGCGCGCAGCGCGAGCTTCTCGCTGAGGGGCACCTGGGCACCCACCGCGTACATCAGCTCGGTGCCCGTGTGCAGGTTGCGCGCCTGCTGCTCGGGCTGGAGGTTGGCGCCGAGGTTGGCCACCACCCGCAGCCCGTTGCCGTTGCCCCACTCGCCGATGACCTGGGGCCGCGCGCTCACACCCGAGCCGCCGCGGAAGGCCTGGCCTCCCGCGGAGGGCAGCAGCACGGGGACGACCACGCCGAGGTCGAACCCGCCCACCGTCAGCAGGTGCGCCTTGGGCACCAGCCGCACGTCACCCAGGCCCGCGCCCGTCACCCCGTCCTGGAAGGCCGGCATGAGGGCGGCGCCCGACTGCGAGGACTGGTACGTGATGGGCACCGCCACGCCCAGCTCGAACCGGTTCCACAGCGAGAGGGAGCCCATCAGGTCCAACGTCAGCTGATTGGCCACCACGTTGTAGACGAAGTTGTCCTGGCGCGGGTCGAGGAAGCTCAGGGGGTTGCTCGCGTAGTCGAGCGACGCCCCCAGGTGCCAGCCGAGGTGCCCGTCCACCTGGGCGCCGTGCACGCCGAGGATGTCCGTGGCGCCCGGGCCGGGCTTGTAGCGCTGCACGTCGATGGACTGGGACAGCGGGGACGGCGTGGGCGACTGGGCCTCCGCCGCCGGAGCGGACAGCAGGCCCAGCACACCCAGCAGCCCACCGGCCGCCGCGGTGCCACGGCGCGAGGCGCGCCGCGAGCGCATCATCGGCACGGCGAGCAGCATCGCCGCCAGCCACACCAGCGGAGAGCCACTGCCCGAGCTGCTGCAGCCACGGCCCACGAGCAGCAGGTCGTCCGAGTCGTCGAGCGGGTTGCTGTTGCTCTTCACCTCGTCACCGTCCTTGATGCCACCGTGGTCGGTGTCGGGGTCGTTCGGGTCGGTCTCCCCGGACTCGAAGCGGCCATCGTGGTCCTTGTCCTCGGCACCGTCCGACAGGCCGTCGTCGTCGCTGTCGGCCTTCTTCGGGTTCGTCTTGGTGGAGGGGTCGGCGTCCGGCACGAAGTTGGGCGAGCTCGTGTCGGTGCCCGCCGGCGCGGTGGCCTTCGTCACGCCCAGCTCGGTGCCGTCGTTGAGCCCGTCGTTGTCGCTGTCCGCGTCGAGCGCATCGATGCGGCCGTCCCCATCCGTGTCGGTGAGGCCGTCCTGGCCGTCGATGACGCCGTCGTCATCGCTGTCCGCGTCGGTCGGGTTCAGGCCCACCTCCAGTTCCTTGCCATCGGGGACGCCGTCACCGTCGGTGTCCGGGTTGCGCGGGTCGGTCTCGCCCGGGTCCACGACGCCGTTGTGGTTCTTGTCCTCGTCACCGTCCTTGATGCCGTCACCGTCGGTGTCGGCCTTCGTCGGATCCGTCTCGCCCGGGTCCACGATGCCGTCGTGGTTCTTATCCTCGACGCCATCGGGGAGGCCGTCGCCGTCGGTGTCGGCGCTGCGCGGGTCGGTCTCGCCGGGGTCCACCTTGCCGTCGTGGTTCTTGTCCTCGATGCCGTCCGGGATGCCGTCGTGGTCGGTGTCGGGGTCGTTCGGGTCGGTGCCCGTGGCGGTCTCGATGGCATCGGGGATGCCGTCGTTGTCGGAGTCGCGGAGGTCGTCCGAGGCGACGAGCGGGTTGGTCTCGCCCGCGTCGACGCGGCCGTTGTGGTTCACATCCTCCGCACCGTCGGACACGCTGCCGCCGTCGGTGTCCGCCTTCAGCGGGTCGGTCTTGGTGGACGGGTCCGCGTCGGCGACGAAGACGGCCAGGTCGGTGTTCAGGCCCTGGGGAGTGACCAGGCCCAGCTCGGTGCCGTCCTGGAGTCCATCACCATCCGTGTCCTTTTTGAGCGGATTCGTCTTGGAGGTGGAGACCTCGTAGCCGTCCGTGAGGCCGTCGTTGTCCGTGTCATCATCGAACGGATCCGTCCCGAGGGTGGTCTCCTGCGCGTCCGTCAGGCCATCGCCATCGCTGTCCGCGGTGGTGATGTCGTCCGCCTTGACGTTCGGGTCGGTCTCGCCCGAGTCGACGCGGCCGTTGTGGTTCTTGTCCTCGGCGCCGTCGGACACGCCACCGTCGTCGGTGTCGGCGTCCTTCGGATTCGTCTTGGTGGTGGGGTCGGCGTCGGGGACGAAGTTGGCCGAGCTGGTGTTGGTGCCCGCCGGAGCGGTGGCCAGCGTCACGCCCAGCTCGGTGCCGTCCTTGAGCCCGTCGTTGTCGCTGTCCGGATCCAACGCGTCGATGGTGCCGTCGCTGTCCGTGTCGGTGGTGCCGTCCTGGCCGTCGATGACGCCGTCGTCATCGCTGTCGGCGTCGTTCGGATCCAGGCCGAGCGCGATTTCAGTGGCGTTGGGCACGCCGTCGCCGTCGGTGTCGTCGTCCAACCCGTTGAGCGGGTCGGTCTCGCCCGAGTCGACGCGGCCGTTGTGGTTCTTGTCCTCGGTGCCGTCGGACACGCCACCGTCGTCGGTGTCGGCGTCCTTCGGATTCGTCTTGGTGGTGGGGTCGGCGTCGGGGACGAAGTTGGGCGAGCTGGTGTTGGTGCCCGTCGGAGCGGTGGCCAGCGTCACGCCCAGCTCGGTGCCGTCCTTGAGCCCGTCGTTGTCGCTGTCCGGATCGAGCGCGTTGATGGTGCCGTCGCCGTCCGTGTCGACGATGCCGTCCTGGCCGTCGATGACGCCGTCGTCATCGCTGTCGGCGTCGTTCGGATCCAGGCCGAGCGCCACCTCGGTGGAGTTGGGCACGCCGTCGCCGTCGGTGTCGTCGTCCGACTTGAGGTTCGGGTCGGTCTCGCCCGAGTCGACGCGGCCGTTGTGGTTCTTGTCCTCGGTGCCGTCGGGCACGCCGCCACCGTCGGTGTCGGCGTTCTTCGGGTCCGTCTTGGTGGTGGGGTCGGCGTCGGGGACGAAGTTGGGCGAGCTGGTGTTGGTGCCCGCCGGAGCGGTGGCCAGCGTCACGCCCAGCTCGGTGCCGTCCTTGATGCCGTCGTTGTCGCTGTCCGGATCCAACGCGTCGATGAGGCCGTCGCCATCCGTGTCGGTGGTGCCGTCCAGGCCGTCGATGACGCCGTCGTCATCGGTGTCGGCGTCGTTCGGGTCCAGGCCGAGCGAGGTCTCGGTGCTGTCGGGGATGCCGTCGCCGTCCGTGTCGGTCACGGTCTTGTCGTCGGCCTTGACGTTCGGGTCGGTCTCGCCCGAGTTGACCTGGCCGTTGTGGTTGATGTCCTCCACACCATCGGCCACGCCGCCGTCATCGGTGTCCGCGTCGAGCGGGTCCGTCGTGGTGCTCGGGTCCGCGTCGGGCTTGAAGACGGACGCGTTGGTGCCCGTGCCCTGGCCGGCGGTCAGGCCCAGCTCGGTGCCGTCCTGGAGGCCGTCGCCATCGGTGTCGGCCTTGCGCGGGTCGGTCTCGCCGTCGTCCACGAGGCCGTTGGCGTTCTTGTCCTCGTTACCATCGAGGATGCCATCGTCGTCCGAGTCGTCATCGTTCGGGTTGGTGCCGGTGGTCTTCTCGATGCTGTCGGGGATGCCGTCGTTGTCGCTGTCGAGGCCGATCAACCACGTGTACGTGGCCGGAGTGGGGTCCACCACGCCGCCGTAGGTCCGGGCGCGCACGGCGAAGGTGTGCTTGCCGTCGGGCAGGCTCGTGTAGACCTTCGGGCTGTCGCACGACACGAAGGCCCGGCCATCGAGGCTGCAGTCATAGCTGCCGATGTCGAAGCGGCCCGGAGCGGAGAACTGGAAGGTGGCCGTGGAGCTCGTGTCCTTGAGCGGCGGCTGGGCGTCGATCCGCGTGTCGGGCGGGTTGGCCGCGATGGTGAACGGCACGCTGGCCGCGGTGCCGATGTTGCCCGCCGCGTCCTGCGCCGTGGCGCTGACGGTGTGCGCGCCATCCGCGAGCGGCTCCGGAGCCGGCAGGGACCAGTTCCCCGAGGCATCCGCCACGACGCGGCCAATCACCTTGCCATCCACGCTCACGATGACCGTGGCGTTGGGCTCGGCGGTGCCGGTGAACACCGGGCGCTGGATGGTGAGCGTGGCGCCGGAGGCGGGAGCGGTGATGACGGGCGCGCCGGGCGCCACCGTGTCCACCGTGAAGCTGTCGGTGGCCGGCTGGCTCGGGTTGCCCGAGCTGTCGGTGGCCACCGCGGTGATGTCGTGGAGGCCCTCGCCCAGCGAGGCGCTCGTGCACGACCAGTTGCCCGAGGCGTCCGTGGTGGCGGTGCACAGCGTCGTGCCGCCTTCCGTCACGGTGACCGTGGTCCCCGGCAGCGCCGTGCCGGAGATGATGGGCGTCTTGTTGGAGATGAGGCTGCCATTCTCCGGCGTGGTGATGACGGGCCGCGGGACGATGGCGACTTCGATCTTCGTGGGCCCGCTCCCGGCCGGGCTGCGCGAGGCCGTGGTCACCGGGTCGATACCCAGCATGCCGCCGGCGGTGATGAAGGCCTGGTTGTCCACGCGGCCCGAGGTGGTGGGCTTGACCTTCATCTGGAAGGAGATGCGGGTGCTCTCGCCCACGTCACCCGCCGTGAGGATGCCCTTGAGGCTGCCGCCCTTGGTGGGCGTGGCGCCCGTGCCCAGGAAGACGGTGAGGGTGTGGGTGGGCGCGTCGTACTGGCCCACGTCGTCACCCTTGGCGTCGGTGAGCGGACCGGAGAGGAGGGTGTCGCTCGCCGCCACCGAGAGCAGTTGCAGCGAACCGGGCACGTAGTCGAGCTGCGCGGGCAGCGGATCCGTGAGGTACGTGTCGCGCGAGGCGTCATCGCCCACGTTGATGGTGGAGATGGTGTACTCGATGATGTCGCCGGCGCGGACGGTGCCGTCGGCGCGGGTGAGGTTCTTGGCCGACTTGATGGTGTTGGTGAAGTCCGGGGCCTGGGTGGTGATGGAGGTGATGAAGCCGCCCAGCCAGAACTTGTCGCCGCTGGTGTTCACCTTCACCGTCGCCGTGTGGTCGCCGGCGGCCACCGTGACGTCCACCACGTCCAGGTCCATGCCGGAGAGGCTGCCCGGCGTACCGGTGAGCTGCGGACGGTCCCCCTTGTTGCTGACGGGGTAGGTGTCGAACACCCCGTCGGAGCCCGGGTCGGCCGCGGACAGCGGCGTGTCGGTCGTCACCCCGGTGTTCTTCGTCGTCCACGAGCGCGTGCTGTTGAAGAAGTTGTTGGCCGGGTTCAGGTCGTTGCTGAGCAGGACGCCGTTGAACTCGAAGGTGTCGTTGATGTCGGGGGCGGGGTCATCACCCTCGAAGGCGATGACGCCCAGCTTGGCGTCGACGGCATAGGGCGGCACGTAGAAGCCATCCAGGGAGACGCTGGTGCCCGGAGAGCCCGCCACCACCCGCATGCTGTCGAAGAGCTTCACGTGGCGCTTGGTGGCGCCCGGCACCTCGTAGAAGACCACCAGCCACCAGGAGTCGAAGAGGTACTCGCCCGTCGTGGCCTCGAAGGGGATGGCCTGCACGTCGCTCACCTGGTAGGGGCCCGGACCGAAACCCTTCACCAGCGCCGTGACGTCCACCGAGGACTGGTACTGGTACTCCTGGCCGGGCTGGTACTCGAAGGCGGAGTCGTCGGCGGTGAGGGACTTCTCGAAGCCCGCCACGCCCGGCCGCGAGAAGGTGGCGGTGAGGTCCGGCGCCGCGACCTTGTCGCCCGCCGAGCTGTTGAAGCGGGTCGCCGCCCAGTACAGGCGCGCGTACACCACCCTGGCCCCCGTGGGCAGGCCGAGCACGGCCTGGCTGCGGGCCAGCTTGGAATCAATGGCCGCGGTGGTGGTGCCGCCGGACAGGACGTAGGGACGGGTGCTGGCGCCCGTGTTCTCGAGCGTCCAGTCATCCAGGGTCCAGAAGAAGTCCGGGGAGGTGTCGCGTCTGGAGCAGGTGCCCTCGCCGTACACGAAGGTGTTGGGCGGCATCTTGCCGATCAGCGGCCGGGGCGTCGTTTCGCGGCAGTCCTGCCCGAGCGTGTTGCCGACGAGGGCGAAGTTGCCGTGCAGGTCGTTCGAGTAGCGCAGCTTGGGCGCCTCGTTGCTGGTGGCCGCGGCCTGGGCCAGGCCCGCCGTCATCAGCACCAGCAGGGCCAGCAGCAGCGAGGGCACGGACGTCGGGGTCACGGGCCCCCGGCGCTCGGCCGGAGTCGTTGGGTGGGGTGTTCTCATGAGGAACCTGGGGTCGAAGAAGGTGGGGTGGATGACCGGGGCGCCCCTGTGCAAAGCCGGAGCCATCGCGCGCCCTTTTGTTCAGCATAGGTCAATTGCCCCCCCGGCCGCGAGTTCCTGGCCGTTGTAGTTGCAAACGGCTTGCATTAACGGGCCGCCGCCCGCCCGCCTGGGCACCGGGGGGACTGTGGCGGATCGCCCCTGTGGCGCTTCGCCACGCCACACCCGAGCGTGCGGCACCCCGCTCCCACCTGATATGAGCCGCCGCCATGAACACCAGTTGGCTCCTGTGGATCGTCCTCTCCTCGCTGACCGGCAGCCCGGTGCTGTCGGCCCTGGGCGTGCTGGGCTTCGTGTGGGTGGCGGACCGCTACACCGTGGGCATCCTCCCGAGCCCCTTCCGGGCCCTGGGCCGGTGGCAGCGCGCCAACAAGCTGCAGCGGATGCTGCACACCAACCCGCATGACCGGCGGGCGCGCTCGGAGCTGGCCGACCTGTGGGTGAGGCGGGGCAGGTACGCGGCGGCGGTGGAGGTGCTCAAGCCCAACCTCGAGGCGGGCGACGACGACCTCACCACGCTCTTCGTGCTCGGGTTGGCGTACCTGGGAGCGGGGGACGCGGCCCGGGGCGAGCTGCTGCTGGAGGAGGCGGCGAAGCTGCAGCCGGACTACCAGATGGGGGTCATCGACCTGGAGCGGGGGCGCTTCCGGCTGGCGCGCGGGGACACCAAGGGCGCCATCGAGGCGCTGGAGCGGCTGCGCAGGGCTCGGCCCGGGACGGTGGAGGGGCGGGTGCTGCTGGCGCGGGCGCTCGACCGGAGCGGACGGGACGGAGAGGGGGCGCTGGTGCGCGAGGAGGCCTGGAAGGAGTACGTGGCCGCCCCCGGCTTCCAGCGCCGGCGCGAGCGGCTGTGGGCCTGGCGCGCCCGTCCCAGCCGGCCCATTGCCTACGGGGTGGCGCTGCTGGTGGTGCTCGCCCTCGGCGTCTCCATGCTCAGCCGGATGAACCCCCCCGAGCCCTCGCCGGATGGCTACGGCTACGCGGGCGACTCGGACGTGGCCTCCGACGGCGAGTAGTCCTCACTCGTAGTCGACTACGAGTGATGTGGGTGTGGGTGGGATGTTGCTCGTAGTCGACTACGAGTGGCCCCGCTTCCCAGATGTCCGGAAGTGAGGAGGGCCTGCGGCCGTGCGAGGCCGCACACGGGGGTAGTGGGGGAGCGGGGCGGACCTCTAAGCTGCGGCGCCATGTTTCCCACCCCCGCCCTGGTCCTGAGGCAGCGCGAGGGGGCGCTCATCGAGACGCCCTTCCCGCTGCTGCTGCACGCGCTCGCCATCGAGGAGCGCACGTGCACGCTGGAGTTGAAGGTGCGCCAGCGCGAGAAGCGCATCACCTTCGAGGATGGCGCGCCCGTGGCGTGCTCCAGCAACCTGCTGCACGAGACGCTGGGCAAGTTCCTGGTGGAGAAGGGCAAGCTGTCGGAGGTGGACTACCAGAAGGCGCTCGCCGAGAGCGTCTCGACGGACGTGCCCATCGGCGGCCTGCTGGTGCAGAAGGGGCTCATCAGCCCGTTCGATCTGTACAAGCAGATGCAGGCCAACATGGCGATGAGCCTGTTGGACTGCTTCCGCTGGACGGACGCGCGCTACCGGCTCATCGCCGACATCGAGCCGCCGGACACCAGCGTGCGCATGAACACCGCGCAGCTCATCCTCACGGGCATCGCCACGATGATGCCCTTCGACGAGGTGGCCACGCACTTCACCTTCACGGATGAGCGGCACTTCGCGCAGGTGCCGGGCGTGGAGGGGCCGAGGCTGTCCTCGAAGGACGCGCGGCTGTTCCAGGCGCTGCGCACCCGGCCCACCTTCCCGGAGCTGATGGAGCGCTCGGGCCTGGACACCGACGCCACGCTGCGCCGGCTCTATGCCTTCTGCCTGCTCGGGCTCGCGGACTTCGCGGAGGAGGTGGACAAGCGTCCGCCCCCGGCCCCGTCCGCGGTGGCTCCCGCTCCGGTTCCCGCCCCCATGCCCGGCCCCGCGCTCACCCCGCTGCCGGGGATGATTGAGACGGTGGACCCGGCGAGCCTCGTGCCGGCCGGGCCCTCGGGCGTGCCGTTCTCGGATGACGACGAGGCGGTGAAGAACGCGCTGCTGAGCGCCTTCATGGCGCACCGCGGCCAGGATCCGTTCGACCTGCTCGGCGTGCCGGAGAACGTGCAGCCGGTGGCGCTGCGCAAGGCGTTCCTCGCGCTCTCGGACAAGTTCTCGCCCCTGCGCTTCCAGACGGCGGACCTGAAGGAGAAGGCGGAGGGGCTGCTGGTGGGGTACGCGCGGGCGTACGGCGCGCTGTCCGAGGTGGAGCAGGCGGCGCTGTGGCGCAAGCGGCGCGCGGCGGCGCGGGAGAAGAAGGTGGGCACGGGGCGGCCGACCACGGCGGAGCAGTTCCGCATCCGCACGGACCTGCTGGACGCGAGCACCCAGTACGAAGAGGCGCGCAAGCGGCTGAAGGCGGAGAACTACGCGGGCGCCTTCGAGTACTTCGAGTACGCGTGCGACATCGACCCGAAGCCCCTCTACCGGGCGTACCGGGCGTGGGCGCGCTACCTGATGAAGCCCGAGGCGCACGGCAAGCTGGCCCTGCAGGAGCTGCAGGAAGTGACGAGGCAGGAGCCCGGGTGCGAGGAGGCGTGGTTCTTCACGGGCGAGGTGTCGCGCGGCGAGGGGCAGTGGACCCAGGCCGAGGACGCGTACCGCAAGGCCTTCAAACTCAATCCGAAGAACCGGCAGTACGTGGACCTCATCCAGGACACGATGAAGAAGGTGAAGCGCTGAGCCCCGCGGCCCCTCCCGGCTATTTCACGCAGATGAGTGGAACCGCGGGGGGGCTGTTGAGCAGGTCCACCCAGTAGTCGGAGCCGAACCTCACCACTCCCTCGGGCTCCACGTCCATCCCCTGCCAGAGGACCTGGCTGAAGCCCGCCTCGCGCATCGCCGAGAGGATGGCCTCGTGGCTCCAGCAATGGGCCGTGACGTCGATCTCCTTGTCGGCCAGGTGCGAGACGAGGCGGACGGGAGCTCCTTCCGGCAACGGCTCGACGCCCGCGTGCTGGCGCTGGACGGGCACGAGCCTGAAGCCGTACTTCCCGTAGTAGTCCTCGCGCGCGAAGCGGGCCTCGGGGTTCACCAGCACGGTGACGAAGCGTCCCCCGGGCCGGAGGGCGGCGGACGTGCCCTGGCACATGGCTCGAAGCTCCTCCAGGTTCCGCGCGTAGGGCAGCACGTAGATGCCCGTCACGACGTCGAAGGTCCCGAGCCTCCCCGCGTTGCGGGCGTCGTCGAGCACGTACTCGATTCCCAGAGGCTCCTCGGCCTCGCGAGCCCGGGCGTAGTCGAGCATCTTCGGAGAGATATCCAGGCCGACGACCCGGGCCGCCCCGCGCCGCACGAGCCTCCGGGTATAGAGCCCGGCGCCGCAACCCAGGTCGAGCACGGAGCGGCCCGTGATGTTGCCCAGGGCCTCGAAGAACGAGGGCGCCTCGACGTAGCGGCGGTAGTGGAAGTTCTCGTCGTCCTCGTAGGCGCGGACGAAGGCATCGAATTGGGTCTGCGGGTTCACAACACCTCCACGGCGAGATCCAGGCGCGGCTCGGCGCGGCCCGAGGGCCAGCCGTCGAGCTCGCCCTCCCAGCGCACCTGGGCCCGGGGGGAGAAGCGTACGCCCCGGCGCCCCCACTGGCCCACGAGAACCTCCAACCGCAGCGATGCCTCCGCCTCGTGCCGCAGGCCGTGGGACACGGTGAACGTGGGGGACCAGGCGGCCTCCAGGCGCACCGCGTTGGCCAGCGAGCCGGGCAGTCCCACGCGCTGCGAGTAGGAGAGCCGGGGCCCCACCGCGGGCGTGGCGTCCTCGAGCCCCCAGCGCAGCGCGGCCCGGGCACCCAGGCCCAGCGCGGCGTAGTGCTGGAAGCGGGGGCCCTCGTCCACCACGAGGAGCGCCTCGCCCTGGACGGTGGCGCGGTAGGGCAGCTCCCGCCCCGGCTCCTCCGTGTCGAGCCGCAGCTCCATGCCCCAGCCCAGCTCGTCGAGCAGGGTGCGCCGGTGCCAGGGCGGCTCGCGCAGCAGCGTGCGGTAGCCCAGCAGGGTGAGCCGCGAGTCCAGCACGCGAGGCAGCCCGCGCCTCGGCTCCACGCGGACCTCTCCGTCGAGCACGCGCAGCTCGCTGCTGGGCCGGAAGCCGTGCAGGTAGGACTCGCCCAGGGCCTCGCTCAGCCCCGCCGTGCGCAGGCCCACCACCGGCCGCGCGTGCCCCGAGGGAGACACGTCCACGCCCAGCATCACCGCCGTCCGCGCCGCGCCCGAGGCCGGCAGGGAGAGGGTGGCGAGGTCCTGTTCCGCTCGCACCTTCATCGCGCGGTCTCGCTCCAGGAAGGCCAACGGGTCCACGTCGGACAGGGACCCCTCGTGGAGTCCGCCCTGTATCTCGGTGGCGGTGACGAAGGCGGCCTCGGTGGCCTGCGCCCGCGCGAGCGTGCGTGCCTCCTCCGGAGTGGGCTCGCGCCGGTCCGCGGTGGCCAGCGCCTGCTGCAGCAGGGCGATGCGGTCGAGCGTCGCCAGCTTGCGCTGCAACACGTCCTCCCGCTCGAAGAGGAGCTGGCGCTCGACCACTTCATCGATGGTGGCCGGCAGGCTCTGGTGGATTTTCACGAGCTGGGCGCGCTCCACCTTCAGCCGTTCGTCCTCGGCCCGGTCCACCTCCGAGCGCTCCACCCGCACCGACCAGGCGATGTACGCGTGCAGCTTCGTCCGCGTGTCCTCGCGCTCGGTTTGCGGCACGGAGGCGAGCACCTCCTCCACCAGCGCGGGCAGCCGCGTCCAGGCCTCGTGGCGCTTCCCGGGCTCGGAGGATTGGAGCCGCCGGTGCAGCAGGCGCAGCCGTGCGCGCAATCCAGGGCCCACCCGCGTCGCCAGTTGCTCGAGCGTCTCCTCGCGGGCCTCCTGGGCCCGGGCGGCGCGCTCGCCGGTGGACTCGAAGTTGTCCGGGATGTGCTCCAGGAAGGGTTGGGGCCCCCGGGCGAACGCATCCAGCGTGGCCCCGGGCGCCACCCAGAAGGACCCGGGCGCGCGGACCTCGCGGCCCTCCTCCAATGCGCCATTGACGAGGAAGAGGAGCGCGCTCGCGCAGTTGTCGGTCAAGAAGTAGTAGGCCATGTAGCCGCGCCGCTCCATCTCCCAGACGCGCTCCATGAGCCGCACCTGCTCGCTCGGGGTGAGGCGCAGGCGGAAGCGCCGGATGGTGCGCTGCTCCAGCTCCAGCGTCTCGTGCGACAGGTCTCCCATCGTCGAGGTGAGGAAGCCCAGCGAGAAGCCTCCGGACATTCCCCGCACCACGTAGCGCGGGCCTCCCGACTCCATGCCCGTCATCGCCACGGGCTGAATCACCGCGCCGAAGCCGGGCCCCTGCGTGACGGCGCCCTCGCGCCACACCGGCCGCATCAGCAGGTGGCCGAAGAGGGACTCGGGCTGACGGCCCGTGGAGGCCACGAGGAGCAGCTCGAAGTGCGACAGCTCCCCGGTGTTGGCCCACATGTCGAAGGCGGGGCAGTCCCCGCGCGGCGCCAGCGTCCCGAGTCCACTCTTCTCCAGGAGCTCGCCGAGCGCCCGCGCCTTGGAGAACTCCTGGCAGCGCACCCGCTCCTCCACGGAGAGCGCCTCCTCGCGGAGCGACTCCACCGGGACGAACAGCTCCTCGGCGAAGGTGACCAGGTCCAGCGACGCGCTCTTGTGCCCGCGCGCCCGGCTGAAGGCCCCCTCGTAGGTGAGGAGCGACTCCTCGGTGAGGGTGAGCGGCCGCTCGAAGGGACGGAGCCAGCCGGACAGCCGGCGCCAGCGCGCCTCCCGGCTCCAGTGCCGCGCGTCGTCCCAGCGCTGCATCACCGCGTGCACCACCGCGCGCCGGCGCCACAGCCGCTCCAACTCCCCGTCCGTGAGGCGTGCCGTGCGCAGCGTGGCCCTCCGCTCCTGGGAGGGCACGAAGGCGTAGAGGTGGAAGCGCTGACGGCCCTCGCTCCAGTCCGGCCGCCGCTCGGAGTCGTTGCCCATGCCGAGCGGCGCCGGCTCTTCGTGCAGCACCAGCTCCAGGGGGCCGCCGGGCACCTGGCGCAGGGCGGGGGGCAGCGCGGCCAGTCCGGCCTCCACCTCGGCCACGAGCGCCGCGTCCTCGGAGGCGGGCGCGCGCAGCACCAGGCCGTGCTCCGTCTCCAGCGTGTGGACGCGCTCGGCGAGCGTCTGCGCGGCGGCGGGCAGCGCCACCACCAGCCCCGTCACCAGTGCCGCGAGGCCCCTCATTCAACAATCCCGTGGGCGGCGAGGAACGCGCGCCGATCCTCCCGCAGCGCGGGCTCGGCGCTCGCGAGCTGGCCCACGCGCTCGAGCCAGCTCAGGGCGCGCTCGGGCGTGAGCGCGGAGGTGTCGGCCAGCGTGAGCAGCTCCTGGCGATGCTCGCGCAGCAGGCGGCCGAAGACGCGGAGGTTCTCGCGGCGGATGCGCGCCATGGCGGCGAGGTCCTCGATGCTGGGGCCGGCCCCGAGCGCCAGGTCCTCGCGGAGTTGATGGGTGCGCGCGCGCAGGTACGCCTGGGCGGCCTGTCCCACGTTCGCCGGAGGCGGAGGGCCCACGGGCACGGCGTGGAGGATCTGCCAGAAGGCCATGCCCAGCCCGCCCACGGTGGCGCCCACGAGCGAGAAGGAGAGCACGTTGCCATTGCTCTGACTGCCCTGGCTGCTCTTGGACGACTCGCTGCTGTTCTCCGAGCTGGGTTTGGAGGCCTCGGAGCTGGGCTTGGACGCCTCGGAGCTGGCATTCGAGCTCTTCGAGCCGAGCTGCGAGGTCTCCGAGGACTGGGACTGGCTGGACTTGGACTGGCTCGAGTTGGAATTGGACTGGCTGGAGTCGCTCTTGGTCGACTGGCCGGAGTTGGACTGGCTGGAGTCGGCCTTGGTCGACTGGCCCGAGTTGCCCGAGCCCGAATCTCCCGTGTTGGAACCCGCCGAGGAGTCGGCGGCGCTCATGGCGCCCGAGCCCACCGCTCCCGGTGTCTGACATCCCGCGACCAGCAGCCAGGCGATGGCCCCGGCGACGCGCGTCCTCTGCCTCTTCATCGTGCCCCCTGAATCGATGTTCGTTCGCCGACAGCCTAAGCCAGTGCCGTGCCGGGTGTTCGCGTTCGAACTTTCGTGGGGTTGCGAGGGCTGGGGCGGGGCGCGTGCGAAGCGGACCTCGCGGCGGTGTGCAGGCGGGTGCACGAGGCCTGCGCATGACGCGGTGCGATGGCGCACCGGGCCACGCCGTCCGCCCGTCAGTGCACGACGGTGACGGGACGGCCCGCGTGCTGGACCACGCGGTCGCTGACGGAGCCGAGCAACCACTTCCCACCGGGGTTGAGGCCGCGGGCGCCGACGACGAGGTGGTCCGCGCCGAGCTTCTCGGCCATGGAGACGATGGTATCGGCGGGGCGGCCGATCTCCACCACCTTGTCGACCTGGGTCTTGGGAAGGTCGGCGGCGACCTCATCGAGCATGCGGCGCACGGCCTCCATTTCCTCGGGAGTGCGCTGGGGGCCGGCGATGAGCTCCGCATCGAGGAAGCCGAAGTTCACGACGCGGGGGGGCTCGAGCACGAAGAGGAGGGTGATGCGCGAGCCCGTCTGCTGCGCCAGGTCGTGGGCGAAGCGCGCGGCCTTGCGCGAGGTCTCCGAGCCGTCGATGGCGACGAGGATGTGGTGGATCACGTCCGCTCCTCCTGGGAAGGCATCGGGGGCGAGGACCCCCATACCGTCAGGGTGGGGCGGGGCACGCCAGGGGCAAGTCGGAACCCCGCCCGGGTTGTCGAAGATGCGGCCAGCGGCTGCCCGGCGGGATGCCGGCCGGGGCGGCGGACCAGGGCAAGCCTACGGGGCGGCGCTCAGCGGACGACGTCCTCGGCCTGCCACTGCTCCGCGGGCTGCTGGTGGAGGGCCCAGTAGCGCTCGGCGAGCTTGTCCGGCGCGAAGGGCGTTCCCGGTTGGATGAGGCCGCAGATGGTGACGGTGGAGACGTGGATGCCGTCGGGGCGCAGCTCCTTGGCGAAGCTCAAGGCGAGCGAGCGGATGCCAGCCTTGCCGATGGCGAGTGAGGCATACAGGGGCGAGGGGTCGAGCGCGAGCCCGCCGCCGCTGAGCAGGATGGTGCCGCGGCGGTTCGAGCGCATGCTGGGGAGGACGGCCTGGACGGAGGCCGCCGCACCGATGACGTTCACCTTGAACTCCTCGACGAGGATGTCGGGGGAGAGCTGGCTGGGCAGCCCCTGGCGGAGGACGGCGGCGTTGTAGACGAGGACCTCGGTGGCGCCGAGCTGCCGCTCCACCTGGGCGATGGCGCGCTTCACGTCGTTCGCGTCGCTGGCGTCGACGGTGAAGGTGGCGCTCTCGATGCCTTCCCGGGAGAGCTCCTGACTGAAGCCCTCGAGCGCCGCGCGCTTGCGGGCGAGCAGGGCCACCCGGAAGCCCTCGCGTCCGAAACGCCTGGCCAGAGACACCCCGAGCCCGGGTCCGACTCCTACAATCGTACAAACCGGCTGCGTACCCATCATCCCTCCATGAGGATGCCCTCCGTGCACAGGAGGGCCGGGGCGAGGCTAGTCCCTGCGCGCCCGCACCGTGCATCAATAAGGGGACGGCAGCGGCCGAAACCCACGCAACAGGACAGTCGCCTCAGGGCTTGATGGTGGTGACGAACTTCGTCTTGCCGCCCTGCACCTCGAGAATCACGGCCTGCTTCACCGCGTCGCGGTTCTCGTCGAGGTTGATGGTGCCGGCCACGCCGGGGAAGTCCTTGGTGGAGGCGATGGCGTCGCGGATGGCCGCGCCCGACAGGTTGGGGGCGCGCTTCATCGCGTCGATGGCGAGCCGCGCGGCGTCATAGGCGAGGGCCGCCACGCTGTCGGGCACCGCGCCGTAGGCCGCCTTGTACTTCGCGATGAACTCCTGCACGCGCGGGTCCGGGTTATCCACCGAGTAGTGGTTGGAGTAGTAGCTGCCATCGAGCGCGGCGCCGCCCAGCTCGAAGAGCTTGTCGGACTCCCAGCCATCGCCGCCGAGCAGCGGCACCGTCAGCCCCAGCTCACGCGCCTGCCGCGCGATGATGCCCACGTCCGTGTAGTAGCCGGGCACGAAGAGGGCCTGCGGCTTCACCTTCTTGAGGGCGGTGAGCTGCGCGCGGAAGTCCGTGTCGCCCTTCGAGTAGCTCTCGTTGCCGACGATGGCGCCACCCATCTCGGAGAACTTCCGGCTGAACACGTCGGTGAGGCCCACCGAGTACGCGCTCTTGTTGTCCTGCAGCACCGCCACCTGGTTGAGCTTGAGGTGGTCACGGGCGAACTTCGCCATCACGTAACCCTGGAAGGGGTCGATGAAGCAGACGCGGAAGATGTAGTCGCCCCTGCGGGTGACGGCGGGGTTGGTGGACGAGGGCGTAATCATCGGCACCCCGGCCGCCTGGGCCTTGTCCGCCATGGCCATGGAGTTGGACGAGGCGGCCTCGCCGAGGATGACGGCCACATGGTCCTGGGAGATGAGGCGCGTGGCGGCCTGGGCGGCCTCCTCGGGCCTGCCCTGGCTGTCGTAGACGCGCACGGCGAGCTTCTTGCCCTTCACCCCGCCCGTGGCGTTCGCCTCGGAGATGGCCATGGCGATGCCGTTGCGAGCGGAGACGCCGAAGGTGGCCTCGCTGCCCGTGAGGCTGCCCACCTGGCCCAGGAGAATGGTGTCCTCGTTGCCCGGAGTCCCCCCGGTGGAGGCCGCGGCCGGCGTGGCGGGAGGCGTGGAAGAGGGCGCGGGCTGCGTCTTCTTCTCACAGGCGGCCACCAGCACGGTGAGCGCGGCGAGGAGCAACGGGACGGCGGGACGGCGCATGCGGACTTCCTCCAGAAACCCAGGCGCCCGCCTTCTAGCGCACTCCGCCGTCCCTGGCATGCCGGGAGGGCGGTGATGGCGGCTTCACACTTGGAGGGACGAGGCGCCGTCTTCGTGCGCACGGCAGCCTTCGCTCGTATATAGCGGCGCGAACACCCCTACCCCTGCCGTTGGAGGCTACACCGATGAAGCTCTATTACACGCCCGGCGCCTGCTCGATGAACCCGCACATCATGCTGCGCGAAGCGGGCCTCAAGTTCGAGCTCGAGCTGGTCGACCTGGGCGCGCACAAGACCGCGAAGGGCAAGGACTTCTACAGCGTCAACCCGAAGGGCTATGTGCCGGCGCTGGAGCTGGACAATGGCCAGGTGCTCACCGAGAACCCGGCCATCGTGCAGTACATCGCCGACCAGAAGCCGGAGACGAAGCTCGCGCCCGCCAACGGCACGCTGGAGCGCTACCGCCTGCAGGAGTGGCTGGGCTTCATCGGCACCGAAATCCACAAGGGCTACGGCCCGCTCTGGAACCCCAACGTCTCCGAGGCGGACAAGAAGGCCACCTTCGACAGGCTCACCAAGCGCTTCGAGTTCATCAACAAGAGCCTCGAGGGCAAGCAGTACCTCATGGGTGACCACTTCACCGCGCCGGACGCCTACGTGTTCGTGATGCTCCAGTGGGCCCAGCACCACAAGCTGGACCTGAGCCGGTTCGCCAACCTCAAGGCCTATGGGGAGCGCATCGCCGCGCGGCCCGCCGTCAAGGCCACGCTCGAGGCCGAGTTCGGCAAGCAGTAGGCCAGCCAGCCGTTCCGGGAGGCCTGTTTCACGGGCCTCCCCCACCTGGTGGCTCCTGCCCATGACGGGCTCCGTGTAGACTGCGCCGTCATGGACCGGACCGAGAGTATCCGCGCGCTGACGGACGAGCTGAGCCGTGCGGGGCGCTTCTTCTTCGAGCGCGGCTGGGTGCCCGCCACCGCGGGCAACTTCTCGGCTCGCCTGGACGCCCACCAGCTGCTCATCACCGCCTCCGGCCGCCACAAGGGCGAGCTGGACGCGGAGGGGTTCCTGCTCGTGGGGCTGGACGGCGAAGTCCTCTCGCCGGGCCGCAAGCCCTCGGCCGAGACCGGGTTGCACCTGCAGCTCTACCGGAGGGCGCCCGAGCTCGGGGCGGTGCTGCACACGCACTCGCTACACGCCACGCTGCTCTCGCGCCTGAGCCCCGGTGGGGTGGTGCTCGAGGGCTATGAGGTGCTCAAGGCCCTGCCGGGCGTGGTCACCCACGAGGTGCGTCTGGAGGTGCCCGTCTTCCCCAACGACCAGGACATCCCCCGACTCGCGGCCCGCGTGGAGGACTACATGCGCGAGCACCCGGGCCTGCCTGGCTACCTCATCGAGGGCCATGGCTTCTACACGTGGGGGCGCACGGTGGCGGATGCCCGGCGGCATATGGAAGCGTTCGAATTCCTGTTTGAGTGTGAATGGGAGATGAGGAAACTGAAGCGATGAGCGAGCTGACAGTCTTCGACGACACCGAGAGCCAGAGCCCGCGGGTCCACACCCGGGACTTCGACACCATCCGGCGCGAGCTGGACACCGTGGGCATCCATTTCGAGCGCTGGGAGGCGCGCCAGCCGCTGAAGCCCGGGGCGTCCCAGGCGGAAATCCTCGAGGCCTACCAGGACTCGGTGGAGCGGCTGAAGAAGGAGCGGGGCTTCAAGACGGCGGACGTGCTGAGCATGGTGCCGGGCCACCCGGACAAGGTGGCGCTGCGCAACAAGTTCCTCCACGAGCACACGCACAGCGAGGACGAGGTGCGCTTCTTCGTCGAGGGCCAGGGGCTCTTCTGCATCCACAAGGCGGGCCGCGTCTTCAACGTGCTGTGCGAGAAGGGGGACCTCATCGCCGTGCCGGATGGGACGCCGCACTGGTTCGACATGGGCCCCCAGCCGCGCTTCACCGCCATCCGCCTCTTCACCAACACCGAGGGTTGGGTGGCCCGTCCCACCGGCAGCGACATCGCCTCGCGCTTCCCCCGCTTCGAATAGCCACATGGTCCAGGCCATCGTCACCGACATCGAGGGCACCACCTCGAGCCTGTCCTTCGTCAAGGAAGTGCTCTTCCCGTACTCGGCGCGCCAGCTGCCCGGTTTCGTGCGCGCCCACGGACAGCGGCCCGAGGTGCGCCAGCTCCTGGACGAGGCCCGCCAGCTGGCCGGTGGCGCGCTGGACGATGAGCAGCTGGTGGCCACGCTGCTGCGGTGGATGGACGAGGACCGCAAGCTCGGGCCCCTGAAGGCCTTGCAGGGGCTCATCTGGGAGGAGGGCTATCGCCAGGGCGACTTCCAGGGCCATGTCTACGAGGACGCCGTCCGCGGGCTGCGCGAGTGGCACGCCCGGGGAATCCGCTTGTATGTCTATTCCTCGGGCTCGGTGCGGGCGCAGAAGCTGCTCTTCGGCCATACGCGCTTCGGCGACCTGACGCCGCTCTTCCGCGGGTACTTCGATACCGGCATCGGCGGCAAGAAGGAGAGCGCCTCCTACGCGGCCATCGTCCGGGAGCTGGGGCTGCCCGCGGCGGAGGTGCTCTTCTTGTCGGATGTGAGAGAGGAGCTCGACGCGGCCGCCGCGGCGGGCCTGCGCACCGCGTGTCTGGTCCGGGGCGAGGGGCCCGAGGTGGCTCCAGGCCCCCATCCGGTGGCCCACGGCTTCGACGAGCTCCAGCCGTAGGGCATACTGTCCCGGTTCCATCACCGAAGCACGCAGACGAGGAAGACACATGGATGCCAAGGGCAAGGTCGTCGTCGTCACGGGTGCCACGAGCGGGCTTGGCCAGGCTGCCGCCATCGATCTCGCGAAGCGCGGTGCGCGGGTCCTGGTCGTGGGCCGGGACGCCGCGCGCGCGAACGAGACGCTCGAGCAGATGAAGAAGGCGGGCGGTGACGGCGAGGTCATCCTCGGCGACGTCTCGACGGTCGCCGGAGCGCGCAAGCTCGCCCGGGCCATCCTCGAGAAGGCGCCGAGGCTCGACGTGCTCATCAACAACGCGGGCGGCACGTTCAAGACCGAGTCGAAGACGGCCGAGGGCATCGAGACCACGTTCGCGCTCAACACGCTCGGCGCGTTCGTCCTCGAGAAGGAGTTGCACGGCGCGCTCGCGGCGGCGAAGGGGCGCGTCGTGAACCTCGCCACCGGCTTCCTCGACAGCTTCCCCGTCGAGGTCGACGAGCTGGTGGCGCCGAAGAAGTACGCGGGCCTGGCGCAGTACGGCCGCAGCAAGCAGGCGTCGGTCATGATGACGGTGGAGCAGGCGAAGCGCTACGCGGCCGAGGGCGTGAGCGCGGTGTCGCTCCACCCGGGCGTCATCATGGGCACGCGCTTCGGTGGCGGGCAGCCCAAGGTGATGCAGCTGCTCGCGGGTCCCCTGATGCGGCTCATCGGGCTCGGCTGCACCCTCGAGGAGGCACAGCGCCGTTTCTTCGTCGCCGCGTTCGGCGACGTCCCGAATGGCAGCTACATCGTGAATGGCAAGCCCGCCGAGCTGCCCAAGCAGGTGAAGGACGAGGCCGTGCGCGCGAAGGTCTACTCGCTCCTCGAGAAGCTCGCCGTCTCTCCCTCCGCCTGACGCCGGGAGGAGCGGCACGTTCCCACGGGGCTGGGACACACGTTGGGCTGCTGGTAGGCTCGGGCCCAGCTGATTGCGCCGCAAACGCCTTGCGGGGAGAGTGGCCGCGAGTGCCCATCCACACCCTGGCTCGCCGACTCCCGCTGCTGCTCGCGGTGGCCGCCCCGTTCCTCACCTGCTGGCTCTTCCTCGCCACGTATGTCCTGCCCGCCCGGCTCGCGCCCCATGTGTTGGACCTGAGCGGGACGTGGAAGCTCCAGGAAGGGGACGGGGCGGGGTGGGCGGAGCCGGCGTATGACGACTCGGGGTGGGGGGAGCTCCGGCTACCCGGCGGGTACTCCACCGAGGGCCATCAGGCGCCCCGGGCGTGGGTCCGCAAGCGGTTCGACCTCCCCGCCGCGCTGCGGGACAAGCCGCTGCTCTTCACGCTGGGCGGGGTGCGAAGCGGCCGCGCGTCCATCTTCGTGAATGGACACGAGGTGGGCCAGACGGATGCGTCCTTCCGGGGACTCAAGGGCGAGGTGGACGGGCTGGAGGCCTGGACGGTGGACGTGCGGGACGTGCGTCCGGGTTCCAACGTGCTCGCCATCCGTTTCGAGTGGACGGTTCCCGGAGATGATGGCGTGGTCGACGCGCGCTTGTTTCTCGGGGCGCAGGAGCAGCTGGCGCCGTATTTCCTGCGCGCGAGTGATACCCGCCGGTTCTTCCAGTACGGAGCGCTCGCCCTCTTCGCGTTCATGCTGGTGCTGCTGGGCCTGTTCATGAGCCGGGAAGCCGAGCCCACCCGGCGCGCCCTGCGGCGCTCCACCTTCTTCGTGGTCGCCTCGGCGGCGCTCTACCTGGCCGTCCGTATCGGGCTGCTGCCCCTGACGCAGTCCTCTCGCGCCACGATCACGGTGCTCACCGTCTCGGTGACGGGCTTCGTCTGGGCGATGATGGAGTTCTCCCAGCAGTATTGCCTCGAGCGCATCACCCGCTTCGGGAAGCTCCACCGCGTCATCTGTGGCGTGTCCGCGGGCGCCTTCCTGGCGGCGTACGCGCTCGGCCCGCCCGCCGCTTCCGCCAGGCTCTACCAGCTCTTCGCCCCCTACATCCTCGGGTGCATCCTGTACGCGACGGTGCTCACGGCGGCCACCCTGCGTCGCCGCAAGCGCTCGTCCGACCTGGTGTTCGCGGCCGCCGTTCTGTGCATCCTCGGTGCGGGCGTCGTGGATGTGCTCACCGACCTCTATGTGGTGCAGGCGCCCCGCCTCACCGCGATGGCCATCATCAACCTGGGGCTGTGCGCGGGAGCGCTGCTCATCGCGGACTTCATCCAGCTCAGCTACATCAACGAGACGCTCTCGGCGCGTCTGGCGCGGGCGAACACGGAGCTCGCGGAAGCGCTGGCCCGCGCCGAGGAGGCCGCCCGGCTCAAGAGCGCGCTGCTGGAGGACCGGCTGGCCACGGTCGGCTCCCTGGCCAGCGGGATGGCCCATGAGATCAACAATCCCATGGCCTACGTGACGGCGAACCTGGCGTTCCTCTCCAAGCAGCTGCCGCAGCTGGCCACCTCCGCGGAAGTCGGGAGCCACGCGGGCAGCGAGCTGGCCGAGCTGGGGGAGATCGCGGCGGAGAGCCTGGACGGCGCGCGGCGGGTCAACGACATCGTCCGGGAGTTGAAGCTCTTCGCTCGTGGGAGCGGTGAGGAGAAGTCGGAAGCGGTCGACGTGCAAGCCGTGCTCAGGAGATCCTTGAAGCTCGCGTTGCCCGAGCTGGAGTACCGCGCCCAGGTGGTGCTGCAATTGGAGGAGGTGGCTCCGGTGCTGGGCAGCGAATCGCGGCTCGGCCAGGTCTGTCTCAACCTGCTGCTCAACGCCGCCCAGGCGATGGCGGAGGGAGACGCCAGCCGGAACCAGCTCGTGGTGCGCACCCGCGCGCGCGAGGATGGCTGGGTGGTGCTCGAGATCTCCGATACGGGCCGAGGCATCTCCTCGGAGGCGCAGCGAAGGCTGTTCGATCCGTTCTTCACCACCCGACCCGCCGGAGAGGGGAAGGGGATGGGGCTTTCCATCTGCCACGGCATCGTCAAGCAGCTGGGCGGGGAGATCCAGGTCGAGAGCGTGATGGGGCGGGGCAGCCTGTTCCGCGTCGTCCTGCCACCGCATTCCATGCGCGCTTGATGCTCACCGCGAGGGCGCGAGCTCCTCGGTGCTCCTCATGGGGCTTCCGGACGCTGCTGAGCCTCAGAGCACCTTGCTGGCGACGGCGTCGAAGAGGAGGTTGGGCACCCACTTCGCCACCTCGACGGCGCGGGCCATGGGCCAGGGGAAGCCGTACTCGTCCTGGCCGCGGAGAATGGCCTGCGCCATCAACTCCACGGCGGGCTCGGCCTCCAGGAGGAAGGGCATGGTGTGCTGGATGCCGGCCGTCATCTCGGTCTTCACGAAGCCGGGCTTGATGCAGGTGACGCGCACCCCGGTGCCGTGCAGGTCCACCCGCAGGCTCTCCAGGAAGGTGTTGAGGAACGCCTTGGACGCCGAGTAGGCCGCGTTCTGCGGCAGGCCCCGGCAACTCGCCAGGCTGGAGACGCCCACCAGATGCCCGCGGTTGCGCTCGACCATCCGGGGCAACACCGCCGTCAGCGTGGCCACCGCCCCGGTGACGTTCACGTCGATGACCTTCTTCGCGTGCTCCCACGGGAAGTTCTTGCCGTCCGTCTGCCCGCCCACGCCCGCGTTGGCCACCACGAGGTCCAACCCTCCACAGGCGTCGTCCAGCTCGCGCACGCGCTCGAGCGTGGCCTCCGCGTCGGAGACATCCAACTCCACGGGCTCGATGTGCGCGCCGGCCTCCTTCGCCTCTTGTGCGAGTGCCTCCAACTGGGGGCGGCGTCGCGCGGCGGCGTACACCTTCACGCCCTGCTTGCCGAACCACAGCGCCAGACCGCGCCCCAGGCCGCTGGAGGCCCCCGTCACCAGGGCCGTCCGATAGCTCATCTCCGTCATGGGCTTCCTCCTCTGGGGTGGGGCTTAGCGCGGGGGCTCGGCCGCCGCCAATGGGGAGAGTGCCCCGGCTGTTGGTATCCGGGTGCTCTGGCTCGTGGAGTCCCGGTGATTCCCAACACTCGCACCCGCTCGGAGTCGGGGGCAGCCCGCGAGCCGCGCCGCCCACCGGAATCCCGGGGCAATTGCCTCCTCTCCAGCCGGGAGTGACCTTCGGTACGGCTGAAAAGGGGGGGAGCAATGCAGAGACATTCACGCAACGGAAGACATGGCGCGGCGCTGTGGGCCCTGGCGCTCGGAATCCTGCTCGCCGCATGTGGAAGTACCCTCGAGGAGGAACCCACGGCGGAGGTCGCGGCGAAGTCCTCGCTGGAGGCCGGATGGAAGGCTCCGTGCCCACCGCCGCTGGGCACCGCGGTGGACGGGCCCTCGGTGGCCTTCGATGGCAGGAATCATCTCGTGGTCTGGAGAGATACCCGCTCCGGGGGCATCTTCGGAGCGCGGGTGAAGCCGGACGGCACCGTCCTCGAGCCGGGAGGATTCCTGATCCACGAATCCGACAAGGGGAAGTCGGGCACGCCGAAGGTCGCCTTCAATGGCACTCATTACGTGGTGGTCTGGGACGGGATCGAAGAGATCGCCGGCATCCGCGTGGCTCGGGATGGCACGGTCCTGCCCCCGAAGTTCTTCATCACCGGTGGAGACGAGTTCAACGGCCCGCTCGGGCTCGCCTGTGCTCCGGGACTGTGCATGGTCGCCTATCGCGGGTTCGGCAGCGCCGGGACCGACATCACCTTGAAGCGGATCGCGAGCGACGGGACGGTGCTCGAGCCGGCCCTCCTGGTCTCGGGGCGTGAGGTCGATTTCGTGACCGATCCCGCGGTGGCCTGGGATGGAAAACAATTCCTCGTCGTCTGGACGGATGGACGAAACGGAAGCGAAACCCCGGACATCTTCGGCGACCGGGTCCTCCCCGATGGGACCGTGTTGGATCCAGGTGGCTTCCCCATTGCCGTGGAGCCCGGTGAGCAGCGTCATCCCGACGTGGTCTGGAGCGGCCGGCGCTTCGTGGTCGTCTGGGATGACACCCGCAATGGCACCCATGACATCTTCGGCGCCCGGGTCAACCCGAAGGGGAGGGTGGAGGAACCGGACGGGATTCCCATCTCCGTCGGACCCGGCGAGCAGACCTTCCCCCAGGTGGCCCACCACGAGGGCAAATCCCTGGTGGTCTGGGGCGACACGCGCTCGGGTGCCAGCCGCATCTGGGGAGCGCGGGTGAAGGAGGACGGCTCGGTGGTGGAGTCCTCCGGCGTGCGCCTCTCGCGCGGGGACTTCGCGGAGGAGTTCCTCCCGAGCGTGGCGGTGGGTTCCGGCCGCTACCTCATTCCCTACGCGGGCGGTTCCACCGCGGACCCCGAGACCCCGCACGACATCCTGGCCGTCCGGATGAAGACGGACGGCACGGTGCTCGACTCGCCGGAGATCCTCCTCACCGCGGACCTGGGCGGAGACCTGCTCGTCTCGAATGGCATCGACGCCAGCGTGCACCGCTATGACGGGACCACGGGCGCCTTCGAGGAGATCTTCGTGGCCCCGCATAGCGGCGGGTTGGACAATCCCCAGGCCCTCGTCTTCGGCCCGGATGGGAACTTGTACATCGCCAGCTTCGGGAGCCGGAACGTGCTCCGTTACGATGGGAGGACGGGCGCCTTCCTGGATGTCTTCGTCCCGCCCGGCAGCGGCGGGTTGGGCGCGCCCGGGGAGCTCGCCTTCGGTCCGGATGACAACCTGTACGTCAGCGACAGCTTCTTCGGCACCAACAGCGTGCTCCGTTACGACGGGAAGACGGGGGCCTTCCTGGGCGTCTTCGCCTCGGGCGGGGGCCTGTCGGTTCCGCAGCGGCTCGCCTTCGGCTCGGGATTCCTCTTCGTGCAGAGCGTGCTGAGCAGGGACGTCCTGCGCTACGACGGGAAGACGGGCGCCCCACGGCCCGCTCCAGGGCAGAGCGGAGCGATCTTCATTCCTGGCGTGGACGCCATCGCCCTGACGATTGGCCGGGACGGCCGCCTGTACGTGACCACCCGAGCGGATGAGGTGCGACGGTACAACGCCAGGACGGGCGCTTTTCTCGGCGTGTTCGTCCCGGCCGGCAGTGGCGGATTGAGCGACGGGAACGACATGGAGTTCGGCCCGGATGGGAACCTCTACATCCCCGACTTCCTGCCCTCCTCGGTGCTCCGCTATGACGGCAGGACGGGGGCCTTCCTCGGCCCCTTCGTGCCCCCCGGTAGCGGCGGCCTGTCCTTCCCCGTCACCCTGACCTTCATGCCCACGTTCGACCCTCGCTCCTGCCGGGCCACGGGGCATGACCTCGGGGAGCCCTGAGCGGGAGGAAGACCTCGAGCACCGGGCGTCTCACTTCACGGTGAGGCGCCCGGTGGTCCGAATATCGCGGGGACTCGCACACCCAGCTCATGCCGGAGATGGTCGGCGCTCGCTCGCTTGGGTTTGAACCTGACGAGCTGCAGCCATACCCCGTTGAGCGAGCTGGCGGACTCCCGGTGCTCCATCCCGCTCGCTCCTCAAGCCAGGCGGATGCGGCGATCGTCCCAGGTCGTGAGCGGGTCGAGCGAGGGGGTCAACCCACGCGACAAGCCTGGCGGCCGAGCAGCTCAGGCCCTGCCCTCACGGAGCACTCCAAGTGTGCCAGCGCGAGGATGCTCCAAGGGCATGTCCCTTCATGGGAGTGGCGTTGGGATGGACGGACCGCCCATACCTCCCGGGAGGTACAGACAGGGGACTGCCTGGGCTTTACGGGAAAGGGACCATGTTTTTGGACGCCTGGGGTGGTCCCTGCCCCGGTCGTGGAAGGACACTGCGATGAACCTCGACTCGCGCGAACAGGCGCTCACCTTCGAGTTGATGGAGGCACTTTCCAGCTCTTTGGATCTCTCACAGGTGCTGCCGCTTGCTCAGGGGGTGATGTCCCGGCTCATCCAGGCCGATTATGTGGCGCTGTGCGTGTCCAAGCCGGGCCGCCCCACCGAGTACGACTGGTTGGTGACGGAAATGCCGGCGGCGTTCTTCACCCACTACCCCGAGATGGCCGCAGAGGACTTCGTGCGTGACGCGGTGGTGCGCCACCCGAACGTGGTCCTGCGGGATACGGAGATGTTGCCGCGCAAGGAACTGACTCGCAGTCTGCTGTATCGACGCTGCAAGGACCTGGGCATGCCGTTGGAGCACGTCATGTCGGTCATGCTGGACGTGAACGAGGACTGGCATGGCGGCCTCACACTGTACCGCCGCGATCGACGCCATGATTTTTCCGATCGGGACCGGGCTGTTCTCCAATGGCTGACACCCATCCTGGCGCGCACGGTGCGCCGCTGCCGGATGTTCGGTACGGTGGCGACCAGCAGCCAGATCCTGGATGCGCTTTTCGACCAGGGCACCGCGTTTGTCGTGCTGACCCCGCCCTGCACCGAGAAGATGCGCACGACTTGCGCCACCCAACTTCTGGAGAAGTGGTTCGACCCGTCCGACTGCGGGCCCTTGGGTTTTCCCAAGGTGCTGTTGGAGCACCTCGCCTTGCTGGTGGGCATGCAAGGCGCGGGATTCAATGTGGATACCTGGGTGCGTTGGGGCTCGGACGAGAACCTCAAGGTGACGTTCGTCCGGCTCCCGGATCAGGGGGGCACGCCACAGTGGGCGCTGCTCTTCCAGGAGATTCCGCACTCCATCCCCCTTCCCGTGGACCTGCGCTTGCGACTCACCGAGCGACAGGCCGAGATCGTGGAGTACGTGCTTCGGAACTGGGACAACCGACTCATCGCCCAGGAACTGGGCCTCACCTGGTGGACGGTGAAGACACACGTGCGGAACATCTTCGAGAAGCTGGGCGTGGAAAGCAGGGCCGACCTCATGTACCAGGCGGCGTGGCGGCGAAAGCCTGTTTGAAGAGGTACGGGCAGGCCTGGAGTCCAATTCCATCCTGCCCGTGACCTTGTCGGATGAGCCGCCCTCAGGGTTGCTTCTGCAATTGCACTGTCAGCGACGTCATTCCACCCGAGGCGCCCAAGCTGACAGTGCCTGTGGTGAATTGCTGTTCGGTGAACCGGTAGCCGAGCGTATCGGTGATGGTGTCGTTGCTGCTGATATCACTGTCCCACAACTGGAACACCCACTGCCCCGCCAGCAACTGGCTTGCCTTCGCGGTACACCCACCCGTGGTCCACGCCGGGGAGTAGCTCTCCACCTCGAAAGTCGCGGTCGAGGAGGACTCTCCCGGACACTGCATCCAGACGAAGACATCTGGTGCGGAGCCATCACCGTCCCAGGAGGAGCCGTTGTCGCTGGAGGCGACCCGGGCCGAGACGGGCTGGACGCGCCAGACACTGTTGGGATCCACGCCGCACGTCTGGTCCGTCTTGCATACCTGGGTGGAACCACAGGCCACGCACGCAGTTCCCGCCTTGCCACAGGCGGAAGCGGTGTTGCCCGTCTGGCAGGTATTGTTGAAGCAACAACCCGTGCAATTCGAAGCGCTGCACTTCTGCGTCGTGCCGGTGCTTCCGCCCGTATTGCCATTTCCTGGAGTGCTGTCATCACCGCCGCAGCCAACCAGTGCCGACAGCGCGATTGCTACCACTGCGAGAAGCCTGTTCATGTCTTTTCGATGGATGGGGGGTATGGGAGGGTCACTCTGGGAAAATGGGACTCTCAGTAGCGCGGCAGCCAAGGCAGGTTGTCGGAGGGCCGGCCGTCCGCATGGGTCCGCAGGTATGGGGGACTGGTCCGGACGACGCCCACTTTGCTCATCGCCGACCGGGTACTCTCGCCTGTTTTGACATTATCAGGATTGAGCCAGCGCATCTTCTCGATGTGCTCGTGCTTGCTGCCACCTGACGACATGTGGATCTCGGTGATGTAGACCATGATGATTTCTCTCGATGACGGTGGGCACAACACCGGGACCGGGCTCGCCCCCCAAGAGCCCGTCCCGGACGCACTGGCTACCGCCAGTGCTCGAAGCGCAAGATGTGCCGCGAAGGCTCGCGGTGTCTGTACCGCTCAAGAGGTATGTGCCGCGTGCTCCCCGGTCTTCTCGGAGAAGAAGCCGGTGTAGAGCGCGCGCGTGATGCGCGCCGAGAGCAGGAGGGCGGACTGTTCCTCTGGCTCCGTCAGCGAGCGCAGCACCGAGGCCAACTCCGCCACATGGTGGCTGTCCGCGTCCGCATGGCCGCGCAGGAAGGTGACAGCCTTGCGGATGTTCGGAATGGTATTGGCCGCGAGCAGGTGCTCGACGCTCCCGCGGGCGCGTTGCACGGAGAGGTACTCCAGCACGTAGGCGGTGCCGAGGAACGCGGCGGGCACGCCGGACAGCGTGGTGTAGTGGTTCCACGCGATGTATGCGTCGACCGCGGGGCCGCGCTTCGCGCCTTTGGCCCGCCCGGCTGGCCACCCCAGGTTCTTCAGGTCCGCCAGCAACCACCGCTCGTGCCCGCGCTCCTCCGCTGCCTTCCGCAGGAGCAGCTCCGCCAACCGGGGATGCTGGCCCAGACGCTCCATGCGGTAACTCGCCTCCGTCAGCAGGGGCGTGGTCCACCGCACGTAGTGGTAGGTCTGGACCAGGTAGTGGGCATAGTCGGCGGCATCGATACTCCCCTCGAAGAGCCTCCGGGCGGCCGGGTGCGCGTCCAGCGTCTCCACGAGCATGCGCGCTTCGCGCTCCAGGAGCTCCATCCAATCCGTCCGCGCCGGTGTTCCAGTCTGGGAATTCATACACGTCTCCTGTCAGGGGCCGTTGGCGGCCCTTTGAGGTTCGAGGTGGAGGTGAAAGAGAGGGCGTGTCGCGGCCGGCTCAGGCGGCGCAGCAGGTGTCTGGGCTCGGGGGGTCGAACCGGGCCAGGGTGCCGGGTGGAATCTCATCCAGCGCGGCGACGAGCGGCAGGGAGAATCGTCGGAAGCCCGCATCGTAGAGAGGCTCGGCGATGAAGCGCGCCCCCATCTTCTGGGCGAAGAGCGAAAGAACCCGGGGCAGCCTCAGTTCATCCAACCGCCCCTGCCGGGCACGGGCCCTCTGCGACGGCGTGTAGAGGGGCGCGCTCGGAATGTCCGGAGGCTCGGAGGGCGCGCGGGCCAGCACGCGCCAACGCTGACTCACCCAGCCCTGGTGTGCCGCCACCTGGTAGACGAGGCGCGCGTCCTCGGCCGAGTCCGTCTCCATGTTCGCGGAGGCAATCCAATGCGTGACACCGCGCCGCCGGCTCTCCTGGTACAGCCCGGCCTGCAGCCTCACGAGCACCTCGGAGTGGCGCCATTCCTTGACGATGCAGAAGCGCGTGCTCTCCGCGAACAGAAGACCGGGACCGCCCACGTCCGACAGGTCCAGCTTCTGCTCCAACTCGATGCCCAGGTGCGCCTTCATGGCGAGCGCCACCTCGGGGTTGGGGAGCAGCAGCCGTGAGGTGGCCACCGGGGTGTCCTCCGCGTAGACCACGAGATGCACGGTGGTCTCCAACGTATCGAAGCCACTCACCTCCCGGGGCACCGGCGGCGCGGGTCTTCCGAGCAGCTTCAACTCCGCTCCGAAGACAGCCCAACGGACCCTGAGCGCGTCATCGAGCTGACGCTGGGTGGTGGCGACACGGCAACACAGTGACGTCATGGTCTTCCTCCCGTGAGACGAGGCGGGGGCCCGGCATTTCTCCGTGCCCCTGTTCTTTCTTCGTCGCCGGAGGCCGAAGTTCGCGGAGTGTTTCCTTTCGTCACTCTCCCCGGGGCCTACCACCCGGGTGGTACTGCCTCCCGGCCTGTTTGGGCCCAACCTGCTCCGCGAGGTAGGTGGGGCTCCCGGTCGAACTCCATGGCTCGGTGACGAAGGAACTGGCGAGACGTGGTGCGCTCCATGGTGGGCGAGAGAACCCTGGCGAGGAGAGGGGATGCGCTTTCCATCACTGGTGGATCAAATCTGTCTGCACGAGCGGGTCCTCCAAGGCGACCCGGTGGCTCCCGTCGACGTCTTCCAAGCCTTCATGGGGCCGCTCTTGAAAGTCCTCAACGGAGAGAGGGCGGGGATGACGGACGAGGCCTATGACTCCGCCGTGGACGCGGTGTTCTCCTACTTACGGGAGCCGGCGCGCTACGACCGCTCCCGTGCTCTCCTGTCCACCTATCTGACCGTGATTGCCAGGAAACGGATGGTGGACCGCTGCCGCAAGTCGAGCTCGCGCACCCGGCGGGATGATGCCTTCGCCAGCATTGTCGAACTCACGGCGGCGTCTCCGAATGAGGAGATGGAGCGGTCCGCGGAGGTGCGACTCATCCTGAAGCGACTCGAGGAACACATACCGGCCCCGCGGGACCGGGAAGCCCTCCGGCTCGTCTTGTGGAGCGAGCGGGCAACCGAGCGCTTCGCGGAGGTGC